>NZ_KV804012.1:0-203 GCF_001811255.1 Corynebacterium sp. HMSC068H04 | reverse complement strand
GGCTTAAGGGACATTTCGTGTGGATAAACCGATACGGATTCTCGGGGCAGCCTGGGATAATTCCTTGATCTTGATTTTGAATCGGTTCCAACGGCCCGATCTGTGAAATCAACAACGGATAACACTAGGTCTGTGGTAGGTAAGCCGCAGCTGGTGCGATTAGGCCAATTCCTATGGCGACGTCCGCACCGAAGCCCCCTGTA
>NZ_KV804011.1:0-204 GCF_001811255.1 Corynebacterium sp. HMSC068H04 | reverse complement strand
ACCCACCGGCCTAAAAGCCCGGCGGAAACACCAATCTCTTTAGCCACATGGGCAATCGGGCGCTCTGACTCGATTACCAGGTTCGCGGCCTCACGCCGGTACTCAGGCGTGTACTTCTTGCGCTGTTGACTCACAATGAACATCCTCTCTTACGGACACAAGATCCGTACAAATAGGGTGTCCACTAAACGAGGGTAACCTCAA
>NZ_KV804010.1:0-205 GCF_001811255.1 Corynebacterium sp. HMSC068H04 | reverse complement strand
GTTAGAACATTTCTTCTAACTCATGTTTCTAGGGGGAGACATTCATGACTACCACCGCCACGCACCCTTCAACCTCCTTTTTCTTCTTCTCAACAACGAATCCGAATAATCCACACGCCATAGCCCGCGCGGCAGCCCGCCGCGCTATCTACAACACCTGGGTTGCTGCTATGCCCAGCCTGCAAGCCGATATCAACACCACCGC
>NZ_KV804009.1:0-28815 GCF_001811255.1 Corynebacterium sp. HMSC068H04 | reverse complement strand
CTCCGTGTCCAAAAAGTCGCTAGACATCACAAGACTCGACTAGCCATTGGAGACTGATGAAATTCCGGTTCGCGTTGAGTATCGAAGGCGACGTCGGGGAGATGGCATTGTGCCTCTTGACTGAATTGGGCTAAATAAGGCATACTCTGAGACAGGAGCAGCCCTACATCATGTACAGCTGCTCGACCCTCACCGAGGCTACTGGCAGGTGGGGGTCATTTAATTTTCTCTTGGAGCTTGCGCGGGTTTACGCTTCGGCAGCACCGTTAAGATTTGGCAATGTTCTGCCAGATATTTGTTGAACCATACTGTGCTCTGTCCGCCGTGAGTTAGCGTTCGTCGATACATATAGGCCACAAGGTCTGGTATCCAAAGACACGTTTCGTCGGCTGGGCTTACCCATGCGGCGGGAATTCCTTGTGGAAGGACGTTCAACCTTCGTAAACGCTTTAGTGTGTTTCTATCTTTGTCGTTATCAGATTGGGAATACCGTTCCTCGAAAATGATTCCGTTGAGCGAAAAGTCTTGCTCGGTGATAGTGGTGATCAGCTTCTCGAGGCAGTCTTGGCGAGCGTGCTCAACATCGTGGTCCTGCTGAAGCGGGCGAAGACAAGAGACAGAATGGGAGTCTCCGAATTCATGACAAAGCTTGAGCATTGCCTCGACCCTTTCTTGACCTTCGGTGGTTTGCATTGATTCAGTCGTATGCCAATAGGAGGACTGCGCGACTTCTTTCAGATAGTCCCGGGTGTCGGCAAGGTGCTTGAACTTAATGGCGGTTGCGACCAGTGCGTAAAAGGAATCGGAAAATTCCTCACCGGGGGCTACGTAGCTCTCGTCGATAAAAAGAATTGTGTCTTCGGGGGAGGCTTGTTGGAAGATACGAGATAGAGAAGGGTGGAGGCGGTGGGGCAAAAGCTATACCTCAATTCACGGTAGATAAAGTGTTCGATATTAAAGCTAGTATACCTATTGCGTAGGGCACCTTTTTAAGAATGAGATGTGGTGAGGCGGCGGGCTTCATGCGGGTTACAGACCTTTGGTCGAATATTTGTTCGTTCGGGAACCTCTTAGGTCTCTTTCATTGGACAGAACTCTTGTTGAACTCGGACACTCGCATACGCAAACGGAATCCGCTCTTGCTCAATGCGCAGCCTTCCGTTGGTGTAAAGCAAGCGGTAGGCGCGTTGCTCGTCGGTGGTGAGGTGGGTGAGGGTGGCGGAGCCGTCGCCGGGGTCGGGGACGGCTAGGTGCTGGAATTCGGTGACGGTGGCGGGGTCCATGAGCAGTGATGTGGTGTGGGGGAAGTGGGCGCGCACGGCGTTGAGGATGGCAAAGCCGGCGGCGTCAAGATCGCCCCAGTAGGTGATGTCGGTGCGGTGGAGCCAGTCCAGTGCCTGGAGCTGGTGGGCGGCGGTGCCGGAGCCGAGGATGGCGATGGTGGTTGGGGAGGCGTCGGCAAGCGCGGGAAGCGCCAAGAAGGTTTGTTTGTTCTCCACGATGAGCACCCGGGGTGGGGTGTCGGGGAAGAGGGTGGCGGCGTCGGCGAGGGGGATTTCGATATCGGAGAGTGCCGGGGCGTGGTTGAGGTAGCGCAGTCGCAGGCGGGCATCACTGCGGCGCAGGCCCAAGTCCGTGATGCCGAAGGGAGCAAGGAGCGCCAGGAGCAGGCGGCGGTGGGTGCCTATCCATTTACCATCCACGCCTTCCACCGGCACGGCGCGCTCCCACTCGCCGGAGTGGGGATTGGCGCGCAGCCAGGTCAGACACGGTCCAAGGCAGCGTAGGTCGTAGGTGCTTAAGTCCTTCCACTGGTTGTACGTGCGGCGGACGGTATGAGTGAAGTTCGGGGAGTCCGGAAAGATGGCGGCGATGTCCTGGGTGCGCTGGAGGGCCCTGTCGTAGTCGGACATCAGGCCCGCGGCGGCGGCGATGCGCGCGGCACCGGTGAGTATTGCGCGTGTGGGAACGTCGTTGGTGCCAAGGCCCGCGCGGGACCAATTGCGGGATTCATAGATGACCTCTTCCTGGTGCGGCCAGCGCTGCCAGGCGCGGATGAAATCCTTCGTGGCGCCGATATCGCGGGCGGCGGCCGTAGCTGTTGGCGGGTGCAGCGGCCAGTCAAGGTTGAGCGCAGCGGGGTCGGCGAGTGCTTCGGCGAAGTGGTTGTGCAGGTACTTGGCGGCATGCCCCTGCAGGTCTTTAGGAGTCCGCATCGTCGGAGTCCTTGGGGTCGGGTTCGTGGTGGGTGGAGGCGTCGATAAGCTTGTAGCCCGTGCGCGCCTGCGGTCGGCCGTCGATGGTGGGCTCGTCGTAGCTGACCACGATGGTGCCGTCCACATAGGGCGAGAGGGTCTGGATGAGCTTGAAGGGCGTGGCCAGAATCATGTGGAATCCAAAGGACGCGAAGACGGACATGGCCGTGCGGGTAAAAGCGGGATCCGCGCGGTCAAAGGCCTCATCCAAGATGATGGACCCATAGGTGGGCACGTCCTGGTCCGGCTCCGCGAGGCGGAAGCGCAGGGCTGCGGCTAAGCAGAAGAAGACGAGCTTTTGTGCCTGGCCGCCGGAGAGTGAGGCGGAGTCTTGATAGGTGTTGGCCGTGGTTCCATCGGGGTAGCACTCGCGGCCGACAAAGCTGACGTGCCGGCGGGTATCCAAAACCACGTTGCGCCAGCGGATATCTTCCGGCTGGCTGGAGCTCAGGCGGCTTAAGATCTTGTCCAAGGCGTGGTAGCGCGCAATGGCTGCCGCTGGATCATCCTCGGTGACTTCCGCCAGGCTGTAGGAGGTGGCGGCATCGAGATCCCGCTGGAATTCTTGGACCACCTGGCCGCGGGCGTCCTTGACGTCGATGCGCAGGGTGCGCTCACCGTTGAAGGGGGAGCGCTCCAGGGACTTGTTGATGTAGTCCATGCGCATCTCAATATCGCTGCGGGCGCGGCGCAGATCCGTGGCCAGGTGGGAGAGGTTGCGCACCGTCTGGCCGTTGAGCAGCTCTAGGAAGCGGGCGCGGAAATCAGCCAGACGGTCCGCCCGGAGGAACTTGAGCTTCTCAATGCCCTCGCCGGCAAAGCTGGCCTGTGGCTCCAAGTCGGCGGCTTCCGCCGGCCACTGGGACAGGTAAGCGTGCAGAACGGAGACAATCTTGTCGTTGGCCTCCTCGATGCGGCGCGCTGCCGTGCGGGAGGTTGCTTGCAAACTGGCCTGGACCTCATCGCGGCGGGCATCGATGTCATCGATAGTGAGACTGCGCTTGCCTTTGTGCAGGGCTTGAATGACTGCCGTCTCAATGTCTTTATCCGCAATGTCCGGCACGGGGCCGATGCCGCGGCGGCGAGTGGCGGAGCGCTCGAGCTCGCCTTCGACGTTGCCCAGGTGCTTCTGCGCCTCGTTGAGTCTGGTGCGGGCGGCATCGAGCTTCTGCTTGGCCTGGGCGTGCGCGGCGGCCAGCGCCTGGGCCTCCGGGGAGGAAGCCAGTGAGTCAAACTGCTCTTGCAGATCACGCTTGCGGGCCTCGGCGGAGGCGGTGTCGATGTCCTGGAATGAGGTATCCAGAACCTGCTGGGCCTTATCGCGCTGGGAGCGCAGGATGTTCATCTTCCGGTTGAAGTCCTGAACACGCTTGGCCGTAGCGCGGGCGGTGGCCTTGGCTTCGGTGAGCTGGGATCGCAGCAGCTCAATCTTGGCGGTGTTGGTGGAGCCCACCCGGTACCAGGCGGTGCCGCTAAAACGCGTGCGGTCATCCTTGATGAAGCGCGTTGAGCCGTCCTTGTCCTTGGGGCGGCTTTCCAGGCCATCGCGGGTAATGGCCGGGGTCTTGGTGACCTTCTCCAATTCCGCTACGGAGTCCACGCATTCGTAGTTGAAGCGGCGCGAAATGTGGTGGCGTACCCAACCCGCCATGGCGTGGTCTTGGAACTCGAGTTTGTGGATGAGCTGCCGCGGGCTGCGCGCCGCTGCCGGCGCCGGGGCAAACTCCGGGATGGTGCGGTACTCCAAGCGCGTGCCCACGTTGCGGGAATTGACCCACTGGTTGATGGCCTCCCGCGCGGCTTCGGGCACGAGCAGGGTGGCGGCGAAATTGTGCAGTAGCTTCTGGATAACCGGCTCCCACTCGCTCTGGTGCGGGCTGATATCGATGAGCTCGCCGGCGAAGGGGAGCTCGGACTCGGCATAGCCGGTATCGCGGGCCAGTTGCGAGCGCAGTTCCACCAAGGTCTTATCGATGTTGGTTCTCCGCGAGCTGAAAGAGCGCAGCTCGCTGTCCAGCGTGGAGCAGGCGGTGGCGGCGTCGCGGGCGGCCACGCCCGCCTCCTGTTGGTGGTTGATGAGGTCTTCGAGATCGGCCTCGAAGTCCGCGATGCGGATCTTCGCATTGGCCTGTAGTTGGGCGAAGCCATGCGGGCTGAGCTCGTAGTGATCAGTCCACTGTCCGGCCGCTGCACTAAGGCGCTGGAACTCCTTCGTGCGGTGCTCAATCTCCTTTTCGGCGGTTTCTATCTTGGCCCTTAAGGCATCGAGCTCACCCGAACTGAGCTGGGAGACGGCCACTGCGGCGAGGCGCTCTGCGTCATCGAGGTGAGCAACATCGGCCTCAAGGGATGCGGCCTGAGACTGGGCTTCAGCCAACTGCGCTGAAAGGGCGCGAATGCGAACGTCCAGTTCTTCTGCCACCAAGCGGGCGCGGACCGCTGGCAGTGCCTCAGCCATGGCCTCCGCTTGTGCTTTGTCCGCCTCCGCGCCTGTGCGCTGGGAATGCAGCTGGGGCAGGGGAGCGAGCGTATCAATCTGGGCCTTGACGTCCTCGACCCTTAAGTAGGCTTGGCGCAGATCCTCAAATTGCTCGACGGCCTCATCCGCCTTCTCAAAGGTAGCCGGACGGTCCAGCATGTAGTCCCTAAAGAGCTGGTCCAGGCTGGAGAGGGACTTCGCGGATTGCGTGCGGTGGAGAAGCAGCTGGCCCTCCACATTCTTGATCCCTAAGCGTTTGCGGAAGCGGTCCGCGAACGTGGTGTAGGTCGGCGTGAAGGATGCGCCGGGGCCTTTGTACATTGCCTTAATCTTGCGGGTGTCCAGGCTGCGGGTGAGCAAGGGGCTGAGCTTGTCGATGTCCTCGTCGCCCGGCACCAGCCCATATAACTTTTTGATCTGGCTCACTGAGTTCTCACCGCCGTTGAGGCGGAAGATAGCGATGAGGGTGTGCTGCTTGCCCGCGCCGTTATCGTAGGTCAGCGCCACGACCGAGTTGGTGGCGCCCTCCCGCAAGTATTCGGGGGTGATCTCACCGGTCTGCGTGTTCTCCCGCTGCCGCCATGCGCCGCGCACATAGGAGACGAGGTTGCGCCCGTTGTGCCGCCCGAGGTCCTGTTGCGACGCCGCGTTGAACTTCACGTGACTTTGCGGAACAAGAACCGCAGACATGGCATCGAGCAACGTGGACTTGCCGGAACCCGAGCCGCCTGTAATGAGGAAACCCTTGCGAGCTACCGGGATGGAGAAGTAGCCGTGGAAAGTACCCCAGTTAATCAGCTGGATGCGGCTGATACGGAATTGTCCGGGGTAGTAGGTGGTGTTCTTAGTCATCGGAGGCATCCTCCTGCTCTTGGAGCTGCTCTGGTTCCTGCTCATCCTGGTCTTCCGTCTGTGCCAGGCGGGCGTATTCATCCCGGATGGCGGAGACCGTGGAGGCGTCGAAAAGCTGGCGCAGTACCGGGGAAACCTCAAAGCGGCCCTCGGTTTCGGTGGCGCTGATGAGGGAATAGTCATTCTGTATGCGTTTCATTGCCGCGTTGAAGCGCTTGGTGAAGCCGGCCTCGTCGCGGTTATCCACCGCGCGGACATAGCCGATGCTTTCCCGGAGATCCTCCACGTCCACGATGACGCGCTCGCCGGGCAGGGTGAGGCCCAGCTCCTGGCGCAGGTTCAACAAGATGGCGGTGTCGATGTGCTTAAGCTTGTCCGTGCGCAGCACCTGCGGGATGCTCAAGCTGTCTTCCTCCACCATGCGGGTGAATGCGAAGCCTTCCGTCTCATCCACGACGAGCTCCAGGAACACCTCGTGCAACCGGGCGCGTAGGTTCTCCTCGTCGGAGATAATCGCCGCCCACAGTACCGGTTCCTTCTGCGCGCGAATGAGCGGGCCCTGCAGTAGCTGCACCAGCGCGCGCCGCGAATGGTAGGTCAGCGTTCCTTTATCGTGTTCCCACAGCGGCGGCTCGTGCGCGGCATCGACGCGGGGACTGTTGGCGGCGGTCACTGTAGCTCCTTAACGGTGGTGTGATCGAAATACATGGTGGGGATCTGGGCGCAACGCACGGTACCGTCTTCCTCGGTCCACGTGACTGTCTCGTGTTCTTCTTTCAGCGAGGGCAGCGGGTGGGAATCCGCGATATGTACCAAACCCACCACGCTGGCCAGACCTTGCGTCGGGGGATAGGCCTGCAGCACCTGGCCAATAGTGCAGGGGCCGGACTTGGCGACGGCCCCGCGTACCGCCTCGTGTAATTCCTCAAAGTCGATTTCTGATTCGCGGACCAGCTCATAGAGCGCTTGCGGGTCTTCCGTGCCGGGCTGGTAGGCCACTGGCGCCTCCTCCACGACCTCCCGCCCGGGATTGGCCAGGCGGATGCGGGAGACCGAATGAATCGACATGCCGATGCGCTGCAGCGGTGTGTCCATCCGATGAAAAGCTTTCAGCTCGGAGTTTTGTGCTGCATCAATGGCCATGCCGCGGGCCTCGCGCAGTAGTTCAATCATGCGCCGGTCCTCCGCGAACTGCTCGGAGGAGACGTAGTTGCGCAAACTGCGCGCCAGCCCGGTCATGGTCTGGTTGACCTCGAAGCTGGTTTCCTCCATATCGCGAAAGAGGCTGCGAAGCCGCTGCCTCCTGTCCGGGGCGAGCTGCTGCCCGGGCTCGCTTTCCAAAACCTCCTTGATCCATTGGTCCAACCAGGCGCTGCGCTCCCTATCCATCAGGAGGGAATAGAAGCCGCGGAAGCTGCGCCCGGCCTCCGACTCAGCAATGTGGTCCACGCCGTTGAAGATTTCCTCCAGCACCTCGCCGCGGTATCCCTCCGGATCTAAGAGCTGTCGGCGCAGCTGGTGGTTGAGGGCCTCGAGCTCATGGCGAACCCGGGCGAAATCGCTCGGCACGGCCATGGCCATGTTCAGTACGTCTTGAACGCGCTCTTCCGTCTCCGCGGCAGTGAGGCTTTCAAACTGTCCGAGGTGTGCCTTTTCAATCTCGCGGTCAATGCGGTCACGTTCTGCTTCCAAGCTGGCCACGCGGCTAGCGATGTCCTCGTTGGTATCCCGCGCCAACCTTTGCAGCGCCGAGCTGATCGACTCCACCCGTGAGGCCGTCACCGCGGTCACCGGTGCTTCCCAGCGCTCGATGGCTTCGAGGGCCGAGAGCGCATCTTCACTGGGCTCGAGCGTTTCGCCGTGGGAGCTCTTGCCGGACTTTCTGATTAACCAGCCGGCCTTGACCCAGTCATTGCAGTAGTTCTGTGGCGTGCGGGGCATGGAAAACTCGCTGGCCAAAACCTCGAAATCGGTGACCATGAGCTCGTATACCTCTGCTGCTGGGCGCGCCCGGGTGCCGCGTGGGAAGTACTCCGCAATCAACGCCAGAATCACGGGCGCGTTATCCGCAGCCAGGAGCCGGATTGCGGCGGAATCGCGCATCAAGCGCCGGAGGGAGAGGGCGCGTGCTTCAACAGACATGTCTTGATTCTGACAGGTGTACCGGACATGCGCAGTGGAGTCGGGCTCAGATTTTCGAAGCCCTCTGCCTGGTGCATGTCCTACAGAGAATAAGTTGAAATAATTACGCCCATGGAGGCGGGACCAGAAGCGAAGCTTTAGGCTGCATCCACCTGGTCGTCTTGTACCTCGACGCGGCCCATGAAATACCGTGAATGCGACTTTTTCAAGGATTCCAGGGAAGGCGCTGAAATATGGGCGATCTCGATATCAGGATCGTCGATCGCTGCTTCGCGGCGGAGGCGTTCCTTGAGCGCTTGAGTCGAGTCCGAGAATTGTTTGATGAAAGACTCGCCTGAGCGACGTTTGTAAATGTTTATAAATTCAGACACTGTGTTGCTCCGATTTATCTGGCTGTCCGACGAGAATTTCAGTTGTGCTCAGCCCCTAATCTAGTAGCAATCAGTCAAGCATGGGGCCGCTCTAACCGTTGTCGGGAGTGAGTCCCTGCTTTGCATCGGTATCGCGAGTGACTTGGCCAACCTGTTGAATGACAACGCCTTGGAAGCTGACTGGGGTGGCTAGCGCAAGAGCGCTCAGTCGCGTTGTCGCGTAATGTTCAGCGATTGATTTCCCAGGTCTTGATGTCCGTTGTGCAACGAGGAGAAGTCACGATCTCTCGCATTCCTGAGGAGCTCACCAGTACGGTAGCCGCCGAGTTGCTAGGCGTTTCGCGCCCAACGCTCATGAAATGGGCAAAAGAAGGAAAAATTGCGACCCATAAGCGTGGAACGCATACGAGGTTCAAGCGCGAAGACGTATTGCAAATGAGGCGCCAGCGTGCCAAAGAACGTGTTAAGGCGTTTCAGGAATGGCGTGCATTCGAAGAGGAGAATGCGCATTTGTTCTGAGGGGAGTCGTCGCCAAGCGCCCGCCCCTTTCATGCACCGTCCGTGACGAGCTCCCGCAGCGCAGTCAGTGCCTCCCGTGAGGCGGTGCCGTAGCGCTCGCGCAGGAAGTGGTGGGTGGCGTCGGGATTGCCCAGGGACACGGGCGCGTCGCTGAGGTTGTGCAGTTCCGATTCGCCGGCGGAGGTCTTCTCCACGGACCAGAAGCTCTCGGGGTGCAGGCCCAGCTCGCCGGCGCGCTCGAGGACGCTGAAGGTGTGGGAGGCAAAGATGAGCTGCGCGCCGTTGACGTTGATACTGGGCTCGCGGAAGGCCTGGATGATGAAGTCAAGGAGCGCTGGGCGCAGGGCGGAATCCAGCTCATCGGCCACCAGGATCCCGCCGCGGCGCAGAGTATCGAGAACCAGGGGAGCGGTGGCCATCCAGTTCTGCGTGCCGCCGGATTCATCGGTCAGCTTCAGCTCGTAGAAGGAATCATCGGACTTGTGCTCCACGATGATGGCGTGCAGCAGGGATTCAATCTCCGCATCGGAGTAGGCACCAAACTCATCGGGGCGGCGGATGCTGCCATAGCTGTGGCTGAGCGCATCGATGACCGGGCGCATCTGGCGGAAGACGTGCTCGGGGATGTGGTCCTGGTTGAGCCGTACGGAGTGGATACCGGCATCGGCCGCGCGCAGCAGCGCGGCAGCCTCATGCAGGCGCAGCTTGCCCTCACGGATAAGGGTGGTGATGCGGGAGGCAGTGCTCATGGAAGTATGGCCGTGCGGCAGGTAAGCCACGTCGTGCACCAGGGCGCTAGCCAGCGGGGCGAGGACAGGGTGCTCGTCGCGCAGGCCGGCGGAGAGGATTAGCTCGGTGTCCGTAACGGGGCCGAGCTTGGCGACGTCCCCCTTGTCCATGAAGGACCTCGTCCACTGCACCTCCTCACCGCGGGTCCGCACGAAGCAGGGGCTCCACCTCGTCGATGGCACGCGGCTGAGCCATTCCGCGTGCACGCCGGTGAAGCTCCACTGGAATCCGTAGAGGTAGCGCACGCCATCGAGCTCAAAATCCAGCTCGAAGGTGCTGGGCAGGCGCTGCGTGCGAGGAACCAGGCGGTACGGGGCGTGGGGGAGTTGGTTGGGTGGGGCGTCGGCAAGCCAGGTGGTGGCGGAGGATTCGATGGCGAGCAGGGCGAAGGCGAGGGCATTGAGGACGCTGCTCTTTCCCGACGCCGTGGGGCCGATGAGTACGGAGGTGGGCTCGCTGACCTGTGCCCATCCTTCCTCCGGGGCGGTGGAGTGCTGCCAGTGGTGGTACAGCGAGAGCGTTTGCGTCGCGCGGATGCTGCGGAAGTTAGACACGCTAAAGGAAAGGAGCCTCATGGTCGCGACACTACAGGCTCACACATGCCGGATCATAGACAGCTGTCCTAGGCCCGGGTGCGTGCCCTCATCCGGATTTCAGACTCACCCCGGCGGGCGCTGGTAGCGTTTACTACACACCGCAACAGCAACCACAGGAGGCCGCATCCTATGGACGGAGATATCACTGGGCTGCTTGTGTGTGTCGGTTTAGTGCTGGTCATGGTGGCCTATTGGACCTTTTATATCCGGTACGTGCGGAGGAATCCCCAATCAGAAGAGTGGTACGACTCAGCTGATGCAACAGGTGCAGAAAGCGATGGCGTCCTTTTCATTTATCCTTATGGCACGCTCATTATGGGCGCGGCCGGTGCCACAGGGTTGGTGGCAAGTGCGAACCTTCCCGAGTCCGTCGAAACGGTGCTGATTGTTCCGCTCGTGGCAGCTTTCGTCATTGGAGTTATTGGGTTTACGGGGGCGATTGGGATTCCGCTTCCGTGGCCTTTTGTTCCGCGGTGGGTCGTGGACATCCGCAAAGCAAAGCGCGCGCGACGCCGCGCGCGCAGGCAAGCCAGAAGAATGAAGAAGAAAGAATAGGCCTGGTGGCTAACTCAGCGTGCTGGAACCTAAGTGAACAGAAACCTGTCTTGGCAGTGAAAGGGCGGAAGAGCACTGCTGAAGCTTAGACAGCGATTTCAGGGGCCTAAATTGTCGTTTTCTGGGCCCGCCGATTAATGTTGCTGGGAGCGGATTCGCTGTGTGCATAAAAGCAGGCGGGGAATACGCGGGGCTATAGCTCAGTCGGTTAGAGCTACGGACTCATAATCCGTTGGTCCCGGGTTCGAGCCCCGGTGGCCCCACAGCTTAAAGCTCTCATTGCGCCCTCTTGATGCTGCCCTTATGACGGGTGTTCTTACTCCTGCTCGATCGTTGGGATGGTGCCGTGTCTTGGGCCTGTTGTACTCTTGGCAGGAACCGGAAGGAGGGCAGACATGGAACAATATACGGCGCGGCAAATAGCTGAATGGTTCGTAGCGTGGGCTGATGAAACTGACGATGCAGAAATTACGCAGCTCAAGCTTCAAAAGCTTCTTTATTACGCCAAAGGTCTGCATATGCGTTCTTCTGATGGCCTGCCGCTTTTCCCTGACCGAATGGAAGCATGGGCGCATGGCCCAGTAGTTGTAGACATCTACCATGACGTCAAGCACTACGGAAAGCTTCCCATAGACCCCGATGAGTTCATCTCAGATGACTTTGATTGGGATGATTACCGTGACGTCGAGCAGGATCTGATTGAGGTGTGGGACAAATATGGCCCATACTCTGCATGGGCATTGCGTAATAAAACCCACACCGAATCTCCTTGGAAAAAGAACTTCGTCGAGGGCAAACGAGGGCTAGAGATTACGGATGCCGATCTGAAGAACTATTTCTGCTAGCCGTGGGCAAGAAAAGTAAACGGCGGGGGAGCAGGCCAACCAGAGGGGCGAGGAGCGCCCCAGAGTCGAGTGTTGTGGATGCTCTTCGCAGTTCTAGGGCTGACTATCCGCTCCTGTCAACGCGGTTCCTGCAGAAGGGGTGGGGCTTCGGGGAGCTAGATGACTCGATGCGCGCGGAGTTTTTGGAAAAGTGGCACAAGCGGTCAGTGCTGTCATGGAAAGAGCTGGCACAGCATCCCAAGCACGGACTTGGCTCAGAGTTTATTCCGGCAAGCGCGATCATTCCTAAGATTCCTCGGCAGTTTCAGGACGTCGAGAGGTTCCGGGTTTACCGCCACAAAGGGAATCTCCCTTTTGCGGGCTGGAAAGACGGGGAAGTGTTTTATGTCATTTGGATTGAGAAAGCCTACAACGAGCTCTACGTGCATTAGCGCCTTTTCTAAGCGTCCGTGGCCCGCCAGCCAGGCGGCGTATTTCAAGGAATAGCTCCTCAATGCGAGATATCGCACAGCACCCGATACGATGACCACCATGAGCGTTGTCGAGATGGACCCATTGATCGAGTCGCTGTACTACTGGTCCGACATCATTGGTGTCCTCCTCATGGGCATGATTGGCGGCACCATGGCCCGCCAGCGTGGCTATGACATCGTGGGCTTCTTCTTCATTGCGATGTTCTCCTCCCTCGGCGGCGGCATGATCCGTGACGTGCTGATCAACCGCGGCACCGTCGCCGCGATGAGTCAGCCGGAGTATCTCTACCTGGCGTTTGCCGGCGCAATCATCGCCCGCTTCGTCTACTTCAAAGGCAAGACGTGGGACTATGTCCAGTCCCATGGGGATGCGGTGGTCTCGGCGCTGTGGGCGTCGACAGGCGCGCTCAAGGCCATTGCCTATGGGCTGCCGCTGATTCCTTGCATCATGATGGGCGTGTTCACCGCCACGGGTGGTTCCATGATCCGTGACATCGCCATGGGGCGCGAACCCGCCGTCTTTGGGGATAACACACCCACCGTGATCCCCGCGGTGGCCTGCGCTTTGGTGGTCCTCGGCGCGGATTCGGCCGGCTACTTGGCCTGGGGAGTCATTCTTGGTCCGGTTGTCTCCTTCGTGATGACCATGCTGGGTATCTGGGCCGGGTGGCGCGTGCCCGCCCGCCAGGAGTGGGCGCCGGTTAATGACACCGCGGCCTACGTCATGGTGATGGCGCGGAAGGCGGAAAGCAAGGGCAGGGCCGTGGGGCGTCGCCTAGAGCCCTCCAAACTCCGTTCTTGGCGCCACAACCAGATGGAAAAGGCACTGCAGCGCCGTATCGAGCGCGAGGTGCGCGCCGGCAAGCGTCGTTCGGAAGCAGCCATTGATGCCACCGAGTTCCTCGACTCCTTCAATGAGGAAGTCGCGGAGATGTCGCAGATGATGAAGCCGCCCGCCGCGGAAGCGGAAACCTCCGATTTCGGCGTGGACTTGAGCGGCGATTCCTACGAGACCCCGAGCACCGAGGGGCCGACACCACGCGAGCTTTTGGATCGCATTTTGGCCGATGACCAGCTCACCGATGAGTTGGTGGAGAGGCTCATGCGCCGTTATGAAAAGAGAGATGATTAGATCCTTTAAAGTATTAGTGAGAGTGAGGTGATGAACGCGTGACTTCGAGGCGTTCTTTTCTAGGCATGCTGGCGGCGCTAGCGGTGTCGGGCGTCGTGGTGCCCACGGTGGCGGGATGCACGGCGGAGCCTGGCAACGTCGACACCTCAGACATGAACCTCATCACCACGGATATCTCGGAGCCACAGCGCACCCTCATCCCGGCTGATTCCAACGATGTGCCGGGGCAGACCATCATCAACCTTGTGTACTCGGGGTTGATGTACCTGGATGAAACCGGTGGCGCTCACTATGACTTGGCGGAATCCATCACGCAGGTCGATGACACGACATATGACGTGGTGATTCGAGATGACGCCGTGTTTTCCGACGGTTCAACCGTGGAAGCAGAAGACTTCGTCGATACGTGGAATACCGCGGTGCGCCAGTCGCTGCTCTCCGCGCATCACTTTGAACCAATCCGTGGCTTCCACGAAGGCAGGAAGTCAATGCGCGGCCTTAAGGTGACGGGGCCGAAAACTTTCCGCATTGAGCTCTCACGCCCCACGGCGGGATTCCTCGAGCGCCTGGGATACTCGGTCTTTTTCCCCATGCGCTCCGAAGACCAGGATAGGCTGAGCGATCGCGGAACAGATCCCATCGGCAGCGGGCCTTATGTGCTGGCTTCCTGGGAGCGCGAGAAAGCTGTGACCCTCGTGCCGAACCCTCGCTACAAGGGGCCGCGAACGCCGCAGAATGAAGGCATCAAGTTCGTGGTGTATTCCTCGGAGGAGCAGGCCTACCAGGACCTCGTAGATGGCAAGCTGGACGTGCTCACGCGGATCCCGGCGGAGAAGCTAGGCAGCTTTGAAAAGGAACTGGGCTCGCGCGCTCTGGCCAAGCCTGGCGGTTCCATCATGGAAATCACCATCCCCGCCAACGATGCGAACTTCCGCGGTGAGGCCGGACGCTTGCGCCGCCGCGCGTTGTCCATGGCAATCGACCGCGAAGGAATGGCCCGGGACATCTTCCACGGTATGGTGCTTCCCGCCACCGGCTTCGTCGCGCCGCTGGACGGTTCCATTCCGCCGACACCGGAGGGGGCCGACGTCTTGACCTACCAGCCGGAGAAGGCCCGCGAACTGTGGGAGCAGGCTGAAAAGCTGGAACCGTTTGATGGGATTTTCAGCATTTCCTATAACACCGACGGCGGCCATAAGACCTGGATCGACGCCGTGGCGAAGCAACTGTCGGATACCCTCGGCGTGCCGGCGGAGGGCCATGAGTTTGCCACTTTGAAGGACCTCAGACAAGAGGTGATTGCCCGTCATCTCACCGGTGCCTTCCGCACGATCTGGCAAGCGGAGTTCCCTGAGGAATCTACCTTCCTGGTGCCGCTATATGCGTCCTACTCTTCGGAAAATGAATCAGGCTTTAACAGCTCTGAATACGATGAGCTGCTGAAGAAGGCAGGTCAGGCGAAGAGCCGGGAGGAAGCCCAAAAGCATTACACGGAGGCCCAGGGCCTGTTGCTGGAGAAGATGCCGGCGATTCCGCTGTGGACGACCAAGAGTTTCTGCGCTTTCGGCGAGGACATCGTCCCCGCGGGCTACACGTGGAAGCCAACTCCGAATTACTATCTCATCCACCGCGCTTAAGGCTCCAAGGGTTCTGTCAGGCTGAAGGACTAGGCTTGGCGCAATGCTGAAGTATTACTTGTTCGCCATGTGGCAGGCCATCGTGGATCACGGCCTGCCGCTGCTGGGAATGCTGTTGTTGGCGATTCTCATCCCGCGCATCGGCCGCTTGGCAGTGAGGGTCATTGAGTCCCGTTTGGATGAGAATCAAGAGTCCACCAAGGCGCGTTTGGCGCTTGCCGGTGCACTGGTCTACGTGGCGCAGGCGGTTGCCTATTTCCTTCTTGTGTTGGCCGCGCTGGCCAACGTCGGGGTGCCACCCCTGGGCGCGGCTATCCCCGCGACAGTCGTTTCGGCCGCCGTCGGTTTCGGCGCGCAGGCCATCATCGGTGACTTCCTTGCGGGATTCTTCATCCTCTCGGAAAAGCAGTTCGGCGTGGGTGATTACGTCAGCTTCGACGGTGTAACTGGCGTGGAGGGCACCGTCGTTTCGCTGACGCTGCGCACGACGACTGTGCGCACACCTACCGGTGAAGTGGTCATGGTGCCGAATGGTTCCGCGGGCGTGGTCACGAACTTCTCGCAAGAATGGTCGCGCGCGGTGGTGGATATCGCTATCCCGGTCCACGAGGGCGAGTCCTTGCCGGAGATCACCGAACAGGTGGAAAAGATTTCGAAGCGAGCCCTTGAAGCCCCAGACATCCACGCGGATGTGGCCGGTGAGCTCGACGTTCTGCCCGCCACTGGGCTCACGGCCCCCACTGCGGCCGGCCAGCCATGGCAGGTGCAGTACCGCGTCCTTGTGCAGGTCAACCCCGCCCGCCAGTGGGCGGTGGAGCGCGCGATCCGCTCGGCGCTGCTCTCCACCTTCTGGGATCTGTACAAGCTTCCCACCACTGAGGGCGTGCCGGGGGATGCCTCGCAGGAGCTTGGCGACGTCTCCGCTGCCGACGCCCCCACCACCATCATTCCGGCGGCAGATACTGCGGAGCCTTCGCACAAAGACGTGGCATCGGATGCGGAGACGCAGGTCATTGCTGCCGACGCCGTCGCTGATGCCGGCGCTATGCCCCAAGACAGCAAAGATGACGGGCCGGGCCGGCCGGCTTATGCGGGCGACTCCGAGGAGGAAGAAGAAGACGATTATCAGCGCGGCATCTGGCGCGACGATAAGCCGGACAACAAGTGGAACTATTTCTGGACTCTAGGCGGGCGCGTGCGGGCCTCAACGACGGGGCTCATCGCCGGCCTCGGTGTGGTTGGCCTGTTGCTGCTTTCCTCCGCTAACCCTGATGGGGTGGACGCTGGGTGGCTATCGCCCTCGCGGTGGATGGGGCAGTCCGAATCCACTTCTGAGTCGGCGCAACCTTCTGCGCCTTCCGCCGCGCCACTGACCACACCTCAGGAGGCGCCGGCAACTGACTCCACGGGCTCCGCAGAACAGGAGCCGACGGCAGAAGTTGATCCGCACACGCCAACTGATAGCACCCCGGACAGCGAAGCTGTGTATGCCCCCGCGGATCCGCAGGACGCCGAAACTCAGGCCCCAGTGGAGCAAAACTCCGAAGCACCCGCGCCCACGGCGAACGAGCAGCCTTCCGCGATCGTTTCTGAGGGAGCCGCAGAGCCGTCCACCGTGATGTAGCTCCGCGGCATCACCGAGAGGCGCCGCAAAGAAATGAGAGAGGCGCGTGGAGAGGGCGCACCAGAGATATGAGTGATAGGGAAGTGCAGCGACGAAATGCGCTACATTTTTGATATCGGCGCGGCGGGCTCATCCGTTAACTCATGCGGTGTAGCCCGCTGCTGGCTTCCAGCTCGCTGTGGCTTTCCGGCGTGATGTAGCCCTCGGATGAGCGCGATTTCCTGCGGGGTAGTGCTGCAGGATATAACTTGAGTTTATGAAGAAGTTCTCTCGCGCGGTTCTCGCCGCCTCTGTTTCTGTATCTGTCGCACTGTCCGTTGTCGTTCCTGCTCAGGCGGAGACCGCGGCCCCTAACGCCGAGGCAACCGCAACGGTTTCCTCCGAGTCTGACTCCTCCTCCCAGGAGGCTGATTCCTCGAGCCAGGGTTCGGGCTCCTCCAACACGGACGAGGATGACGCCGAATTCCAGCAGTCCTCCGAAGGCGAAATGATTGCGCTCGGCGTAGGCATTACCGCAGCGGTCCTCGCGGCTGCCGCCGGTGGCGTGTACTGGGCGGTGCAGCAGCGCATCATTCCGAACCCGCTGCCGGGCATCATCCCCTCTCCGCCGGCACCAGCTCCGGCACCGCAGCCGGCTCCTGCCCCAGCCCCCGCGCCCGCGCCGAAGCCAGCGCCTGCTCCTGCCCCAGCCCCGGCGCCCAAGCCGGCTCCCGCACCTAAGCCGGCTCCGGCCCCGAAGCCTGCCCCCGCGTCCTTTACTCGCTGCGCAGACGTGTGGAACGCACTAGGCCGCCCGATCTATGCGGGTGAGCCAGGTTTCCGCTCCAAGTTCGACCGCGATGGTGATGGCGTAGGCTGCGAGCGCGATCCTCGTTAAGCTGGAGCGCATGAGCGCATTTTCTTCCCTTGAGTCCTGGCCCGTCGATACCGTTGCTGGTGCCTTGCTGCACCGCGGCGAAGTGGTTGAGCAGGTGGGGGATACCTCCCGCCGCTTCCCGGTGGCATCCGTGACCAAGTTGGTGGCCGCCTATGGGGTGATGGTGGCCGTGGAAGAAGGTGCGGTGGAGCTCGACCAGCCTGCTGGTCCGGAAGGCTCCACGCTGCGCCACCTCTTGGCACATGCCTCGGGCGTGGGCTTTGATTCCCGCGAGCCACAGAAGCCCGTAGGGGAGCGCCGCATCTACTCCTCGGCCGGCTATGAATGGGCCGCCGAGGAAGTAGAAAAGGCCACCGAGATTCCATTTGCTGAGTACCTTGCTGAAGGCGTGTGTGCTCCTCTGGGCATGCGGGCCACAACTCTGGAGGGGTCAGCGGGCCATGGCTTGGTCTCCAGCGTGGAGGATCTCGCCGCTTTTGCCGGCGAGGTCTATTCGCCGCGCCTGCTCGATCCTTCGACTGTCGAAGAGATGCGCAGCGTCCAGTTCCCGGGGCTGCGGGGTATCGTGCCCGGCTACGGCAGCTTCAAAGATTGCACGTGGGGGTTGGGCTTTGAAATTCACGGTGAGAAGCAGCAGTGGATGGGTGGCTTGCCCGCCGATGCCGTGGGGCATTTCGGCATGAGCGGTACCTACCTGTGGGTGGCTGGTGACTGGGCCATGGTTTCGCTGACGGATCGCGATTTTGGCGAGTGGTGCAAGCCTTTGTGGGCCGAGACCAACACGGCCATCTGGCAGGAGTGCCAGGCGGGGTAGCCGGGGTGGCATGACGGTGTTGAGCGTCGTCGCGGCGTACCGTAGGGCGCCGCAACGGGGGTGGTGGGGTAGCTGTGGCGACAACGCGCGCGTGTTACACGCGTTGACTTATGTGACTGAAGTGATTGGTGGGGCGGTTTTCAGGGGGGAAGTCTCAAGTTCTTGTTGAGGCTGTGGGGGCTTAAGCGCAGGTTGAGGGTTGTTGTGGTTCAAGTGGCGGGGGAAAATTGTGGGCACACAACGACGCACCGTGTGGCCGCATACTGCGGCCACACCAAGCGGTGTTCGCGCCTCGGCGCGAGTGACGTGATGAAGACAAGTTCGTAGGGGAAGACGAAGCTCGTCTTGCGTCGGCGCATGCCGGCGTGCCATCACTCGCACGTCAAAGGAGTTTAAGGAGTGAATCAACGCGTTCACCCGCAGCTGGCCGGTGCCACCGCGCCGGCCGCTTCAGCCACCCCACTTGGCAGCCCGGCAGATAGCTGGCCCAACCGCGCCTGCGGTGAGGTCTGCACCGCCGTGCTGCAGATCTCGGGCATGCCGCGCAACCTGCGCCCTGCCATCGAGTGCGCCATGGCGCGCTGCATCAGCAGCGAAAGCGAGTTCATCGTGCCTGGTGATGACCCGCTGACCGCACAATGGTGTACCCGTTGGCACCGCGACCCAGTATGGGATCCGCTTAGCGGCCGCGTTCCTGACAACGCAGGCGGCCTCGGGATAGGCTGCCAGCAAGTTATTACGGGAACGCCCAGCGAACTGGACGCACTGGGCCGCGCCGTGGAGATGTTGGCGGGGGAGTACGGGTTCAGGGGCGTCGTCAAGCGTGCGGTCTAAGTCCTAGTCCGCGAAGGGATCCAGGATGCGCTCCGGAAGCTCCGCCACGGAGTCAATGACGTGAGTTGGGCGGAAAGGGTAGCGCTCGATGATGCTGTCATCACTGATGCCTGAGCGCACCAGGATGCTGCGCATGCCGGCCTCCAAACCGGACTTGACGTCGGTATCCATGCGGTCACCGATCATGACGGTATTTTCCGAGTGCGCGCCGATGTTATTCAAAGCGCTGCGCATCATGACTGGGTTCGGCTTGCCCACGTAGTAAGGCTCGCGGTTGGTTGCCGCGGTAATCAGCGCCGCAACCGCACCCGTGGCCGGGAGCACGCCCTGCGGGGCCGGGCCCGTGACGTCCGGGTTGGTGGCAATGAACCGCGCGCCGTTGCGGATAAGGTTGATCGCCGTGGTGATGGCTTCAAAAGAGTACGTGCGGGTCTCACCCAAGACCACGAAGTCCGCGTCGCGGTCGTTGAGAATCCAGCCGGCCTCGTGCAGCGCGGTGGTCAGGCCGGACTCTCCCACGACGTAGGCTGTGGACAATCCCGCCTGGTTGGACAGGAAGGCCGCCGTGGCCGTCGCCGAGGTCCAGATGCGCTCCGCCGGGATGTCGAGACCGGTGTTCTTCAGACGTGCGGAAAGATCCCGCGGGGTGGACATCGAGTTGTTCGTGAGCACCATGTACTCGATGTTGTTATCCTTCAGCGCCTGGATGAATTTATCCGCGCCGGGAATCATTTCCCCTTCCTTGATGAGGACGCCGTCCATGTCTGAGAGATAGGAAATCACGAGTGTTCCTCCACATAATCAGCAAGTTCGCCCACCGTGGTGACGGAGAGCATGGTTTCTTCGTTGAGGCGGACTCCGCAGGCTTCCTCGAGGCGCACGGCTAATTCGATGCGCTCGAGCGATTCAACCCCCAGGTCCTCTAGTTTCGCTTCGCGCTCTAGGCCTTCCTCCACGCCGGTCACCTTCGTGATGAGGCGGGTGAGCTCGCCGTATGCGTCTCCGGCGGGGGAAGCTTCTTTTTCTTCTGCCGGCGCGGAGCCGAAGCGGGCTTGGAGTTGCGCTGAAAGGTCGTTAGCCATGGGGCCCAGTCTAGTATTGAAATGTCATGGTTATTCGAGCACGTTCCTCCGCCATCGCCCGCAGCTGGTCGCGCCGGGCCCGCCCTCGCATGCGCTCCATCGAGCACACCGTCCACGATCAGTTGCATGATCTCACGACAGAGCCGGGCCTGACCGGGGTGACGGACTCGGGCTTCGTGGACAACGACGGCGTGCGCGTGGCATGGTACGAGGTAGGCCCGCAGGATGCGGAGGTCACCGTGGTTTTCATCCACGGCTACTGCCTGTCTGCTGAGAGCTTCTACTCCCAGGTCAACGACGTGCGCCGCAACTACCCTTCGGTGCGCTGCCTGCTTGTCGACGTCCGCGGCCACGGCCAATCCACCCACGTCGCCCCCGCGCAGTGCACGGTTCGGGGCGCGGCCGACGACGTGCTGGCCGTCATCGCTGAGCGCGCCGCCGAGGGGCCGTTGGTGCTGCTTGGGCACTCGATGGGCGGAATGATTGCGCTCAACCTGCTGCGGCGCGCCCCACGGGAGGTCTTTCACCGCGTTAAGGGCATGGCGCTGGTGGCTACCTCGATGCAGCGCTTTGCGGCCGAGGGCGTGGCGCGTGTCTTGGAATCGAAGACTCTGGGCATGGTCTATCGCGCCTGTTTGCGGTTGCCGAGCCGGCTCAACCGCGTGCGCTTCGAGGCCGCCGCACTTATCGCCCCGGCCTTCGCGGCGCTGCTGCAGGGCTTCCCGCAGATGGACAAGCTGCAATTCCACGTGGCGATGCTGCTAGATACCCCGATGTCGAGCTACGCGGGCTTCTTCGACGACTTGGTGGAGCACTCCGAGTTCGGCGCGGCGGCCAGACTTAGAAACGTGCCGGGCGAAATTGTGGTGGGCAGCCTTGACATCGTGACCCCGCACCGCCAATCGGAGGTCATTGCCCGCCACTGGCCGGACTCCACCTTGACTGTCATCGACGGCGCCGGGCACATGGTGATTTTGGAGGAGCCCAGCGAGGTCTCCAAGGCGTTGGGGCGCGTCCTCGATGGGGTGCTGGGCAGCTAGGGCCTGCTGCTGATGGCGGTTGAGCCTTCTATTGGCGTTGGCTGGGCCACGCGCGGTGCCCGAACTGCCCGGTCTGCCAAAGTTATAGCCTCTGATTCAAGATCTGGCCAGATCTTTGGCAACAACGGCAGTTGCCCCTGGGCTTGAACATGAGTTGAACATGAGAAAGCCCCTCCTGCTCAGGCAGAAGGGGCTGGAAAGCTTGAGGCTCTTAAGGCCTAAGCCTTAGTCCTCATCGGAGGACGTGGAGAGGGTGGACGTCGGGTCGTCGAGCTTGAGCTCGCGAGCCGCCTTTTCCACGGTGCTGCGCTCCACCTTGCCCTCGCGAGCCAAGCCCTCGAGGACTGCGACGACGATGGACTCGGCGTCGGTGTTGAAGTAGCGGCGGGCACCCTCGCGGGTATCAGAGAAGCCGAAGCCGTCTGCACCCAGGACGATGTAGTCACCCGGGACGTAGGGGCGAATCTGCTCCTGCAGGTCCGTGGCGAAGTCGGAGACACCAACGAACGGTCCCTCGAAGCCCTTGAGCTGGGAGGTGGCGAATGCCTCGGTGGGCTCAACGCCCTTGCGCAGAGCTTCCTTGTTGCGGGCAGCGCCGTCGCGCGCCAGCTTGACCCACGAGGTGACGGAGAACAGCGACGCCTTGACGTCGTAGCTTTCAGCCAGGATTTCCTGTGCACGCAGGGCCTCGTACATGCCCACACCGGAGGCCAGGATGTTGGCCGGGATGGAGCCGGACTCAGCGGTGTTGTAGTGGTAGATGCCCTTGTGCAGGCCCTCGACGTCGAGGTTCTCCGGCTCGGCAGGCTGCTTGACCGGCTCGTTGTACACGGTGATGTAGTACATGATCGGCTCGTTGTCCTCGCCGTACATGCGCTCGATACCGCGCGGAACCAGGTGCGCAATCTCGTAGCCGAAGGCTGGGTCGTAGACTTCCACGGCCGGGTTGGTCGACGCCAGGATCGGGGAGTGGCCGTCCATGTGCTGCAGGCCCTCGCCGGTCAGGGTGGTGCGGCCGGCGGTAGCGCCGATGATGAAGCCGCGGCCCAGCTGGTCGCCGGCAGCCCAGAAGGCATCGCCGGTGCGCTGGAAGCCGAACATCGAGTAGAAGATGTACAGCGGAATCATCGCCTCGCCCTGGGTGGCGTAGGAAGTAGCAGCTGCGGTGAAGGAGGCGGCTGCGCCTGCCTCAGAAATACCCTCGTGCAGAATCTGGCCGTCGGCAGCCTCGCGGTAGGAGAGCATGAGGTCATGATCCACCGGGACATAGTTTTGGCCGCGCGGGTTCCAAATCTTGAGAGTCGGGAACCAGGAGTCCATACCGAAGGTGCGGGCCTCATCAGGAATGATCGGAACGACGCGCTTGCCCAGCTCCTTATCGCGCATGAGCTCCTTGAAGGTACGCACCAGAGCCATGGTCGTGGCCACGTCCTGCTTGCCCGAGCCCTTGCGCACCGAACGCAGCTTGGACAGATCCGGGGTGGTGAGAGTTTCGAAGTTCTCACGGCGCTCCGGCAAGAAGCCACCCAACTCGTTGCGGCGCTCCAGCATGTACTTGATTTCCGGGGCGTCCTTGCCCGGGTGGTAGTACGGCGGCAGGTACGGATCGGCTTCGAGCTGCTCGTCGCTGATCGGGATTCCCTGCTTATCGCGGAAGAGCTTCAGATCCTCCAGCGTCAGCTTCTTCATCTGGTGGGTCGCATTGCGGCCCTCGAAGTTGTGGCCCAAGCCGTAGCCCTTAATGGTGTGGGCCAGGATGACCGTCGGGCGGCCGGTGCCCGCGTAGCTCAGCGCCTTGTCGTATGCGGCGTAGATCTTGCGGTAGTCGTGGCCGCCGCGGCGCAGTGCCCAAATCTCATCATCGGACATGTCCTCAACCAGCTTGAGCGTGCGCTCATCACGGCCGAAGAAGTGCTCGCGGACGTAGGCGCCGTCGTTAGCCTTGAAGGTCTGGTAGTCACCATCAGAGGTGGTGTTCATGATGTTGACTAGGGCGCCGTCTTTATCGGCTTCAAGCAGCTTGTCCCAGCCGCGGCCCCAGACAATCTTGATGACGGACCAGCCAGCGCCGCGGAAGAAGGACTCCAGCTCCTGAATGATCTGGGTATTGCCGCGCACCGGGCCGTCGAGACGCTGCAGGTTACAGTTGACCACGAAGGTCAGGTTGTCCAGCTCGTAGAGGGACGCCATCTGCAGCAGACCGCGGGACTCCGGCTCATCCATCTCGCCGTCGCCGAGGAAGGCCCAGACGTGCTGCTTGGAGGTGTCCTTAATGCCGCGCTTCTCCAGATACTTGTTGAAGCGTGCCTGGTAGATGGCGTTGATGGGGCCAAGGCCCATGGACACGGTGGGGAATTCCCAGAAGTCCGGCATCAGGCGCGGGTGCGGGTAGGACGGCAGGCCCTTGCCTTCGCCGCGCGAGTGCTCCTGGCGGAAACCGTCGAGGTCTTCCTCGGTGAGGCGGCCTTCCATGAAGGCGCGTGCGTAGACGCCCGGTGAAGCGTGGCCCTGGAAGAAGACCTGGTCACCGCCGGAGGGATCGTCCTTGCCCTTGAAGAAGTGGTTCAAGCCCACCTCATACAGCGGGGCAGCGCCTGCGTACGTGGAAATGTGTCCACCGACGCCAATGCCCGGGCGCTGTGCGCGGTGCACCATGATGGCCGCGTTCCAGCGGATCCAGCGGCGGTAGCGCTTCTCCAATTCCTCATCGCCCGGGAACTCCGGCTCGAGGGAGGTTGGGATGGTGTTGACAAAATCCGAGGACGTCAGGGACGGCAACGGCACGCGCTTGGCGGTAGCGCGCTCAAGAAGACGCAGCATGAGGTAGCGGGCGCGCTCCGGATCGGAAGAGTCCAGCAGACCGTCGAGGGAGTCCATCCACTCGCGGGTTTCTTCCGGGTCGGAGTCGTGCAGGTATGCTGCCACGCCATCGCGAACGATGGGGAAGTTGGAGTCGCCGTTGTGGGCGTCCAAGTCGGCCATTAAATCCTCCTGGTTCGTAGTACAAAGATCTGTTCCTAGGATACGCGCCGCTTTCACGGCGGGGCATTTGGAGGCCCCCAGGAGTGGTTTCATGGGGGAAAATGTCCACCACTGGGGAAGATCGGGGGAGGTTCGTCGCGAAAAAGTGCACCGTAGACGTTAAAATACTCTGCATGACATCAACTACTTCATCGGAAGGAACTCAGCGAGTGACGGGATTTGCAGCCAAGCTCGGCATCGAAGAGGGGCAGATTGCTCTGGAGCTTGGCTGGGACGAGGACTGTGACTCCACGATTTCTGAGTCCATCGAGGACGTGTTGGGGGAGGATTTCCTCGATGAGGAGACCGACGAGCTGTGTGACCTCGTGCTGCTGTGGTGGCGCGCGGAGGACGGCGATTTGGTCGATGGGCTGGTCGATGCCACCCGTCCCCTGGGTGATTCGGGCCGTATCTGGCTGCTGACCCCAGGCGCTGGAAAGCCGGGCAACCTCGAGCCCGGTGAGATCTCCGAATCCGCACAGCTGGCTGGTCTGGTGCAGACCAAGGCTGAGCGCCTCGGTGAGTGGCAGGGCTCCTGCCTTGTAGCCCGCGGCTACACCAAGAAGCCTTAAGGCAAACGCAGGTTATGCCTGCTCACGCGGCATTCGCAGCGACTAGTTGCACCCTGATTTGTTGCTGCGGGTGCCCATAGGCTAATCTTGTGCGAGCACACAGTGCACTGCGGCTTTAGCTCAGCTGGAAGAGCAACTGGTTTACACCCAGTAGGTCGGGGGTTCGATCCCCTCAGGCCGCACCAAATGAAACCCCTTTCCGTTAAGTCGGAGAGGGGTTTCGTCGTGCTCGGAGGGCGCCCGCGGGTGCTCTAGGGCGAAGGCCGCTTTGGTGGTCGGTGTAGATGCGGACTGCTCCGGCTGCTTTGAGTTGGGTGTGTTGGCGTTCGGGGGTTTGGTCAGTAGTACTGACGCGGGCGTAGCCGATGATTTGGCCGGCAATGCCCGGGGAGTGTTCGGTTGGGGTGTACCCTACTTCACCTCAACTGGAGATAACGACTGTAGACTTGCGCCAGGCATAAACGGTTGCTCAGAGCAATCCAAATGCCGAAATTGAAGTGTTATCGGTGTAGTTGACGACGAAAATTGGACAAAGAAAAAGGAGAACACCAATGGCAAAAAATAACCTTTCTCGATGACTAGTTTGCGGAATTAGGCTATAAGCGCAAGTACACTTGGGAGGCATGCTGGTTCAAAGAACTATCAAAAGGACTCGTCTTCTACATCTATGGCGGAATTGACCGTTCGATTGCAGGCATTGACGATGTCGGCTTCGCCTACGGCGCGAGTGCTAAGCCCCTTGCCAAACTCGACCATTCATTACGGAAAAACAGTTCCGTCCGAGGCAGCGGATCCGTCGAAACACGGGCAAAAATAATGAGCCAACGCAAAGCCATCATCGAATGGGCCTACAGCAGCCAAGAAGTCGAAACTGAGACCTTCGGCCCGAAGTGGCAACAGCTCACCCCAGAACAATTCAACCTAGTGGGCCTAGAAACACGACCCGGCAAATGGAGCGATGTGGAAGAACTCGAACATCTTCGTCAAGGTGTTGACGACTACATCGCCAAACACAGCTAACCTCAAACGACTTCAACGAAGGACACCCCATGAGCTTCGACATCATGATCATCGAACCGACCACCGTACCCACATCTACCCATGCTGCCTTTATGTCCTGGTACGAAGAGACCACGGAATGGAGCGACGATCGAGATTATTCCACTACCGATGGCTCCACCGACTCTATTGCGGCGTTTTACAACGCCATCACTGAACACTTCCCTGATCTCAACGCCGCCGACGACCTCGACGATGAAGACGATGATGACACAACCGCCGATTACACCATCGGCGACGATTTCCTCTACATCGGCTTCGACTACGCCGTCGCCGAAGACGCAGCACAACGCTGCCTCGAACTCGCCAAAGCCAACAACCTTGCCTTCATTGACATCAGCGGCACCACCACCATCCACTTCCCCGACGGCAGCACACTCGCCCACTAACCAACTGCCAGGCACAACAATCTCCTGAATCAATGCCCGAGGACAAACACGTCACTTGGGCATTACCGCAGACACCCCAAAAACTCTGAAAGCAAGCCCACTTCAATGAGGTGGCCCCGAGTGTGTAGATGCACTTGATGAGGGGTGCGCTGGGTGTCGAATGCAAAGATCCGTCGGCAGGTACTTATCGGCCTTATCCGGTAGTGGGATACCTAAGTTTTCGGCAGGGTTAAACGGGATAAGCCCCTGCACTACAGCTTGTTTAAGCGCCTGACGTAGCCGAATGTAGCGCTTATGGTTTTGCGCGTACTTATCGGGGAAGTCCCAACTGACATGCTCCCACCATTCCAGAATGTCGGCACGGGTTAGCTTTGCTAGTGCAATGTGCTGTAGCTGTCCGGAATTCATGCCCGCTAGGAAGTCGCCTGTTAGCCGGTAGTAAACGTGCTCTTGGTACTTCTCGTGGGTAGACCGCTTCCACCGCTTTGCTTGGGTTGGGGAGTTGTAGAAACGGTTGATCCAGTCACCAACGGTTAAGCTCTGCTGTTCCTTGAGCTTGCCGCGCTGCTTCGGCGGAATCCATTCCGTATACCCTTTGCGGCATGCCTCAAGGTGTTCTTCTTCGCGGGCAAGCCATTATTCCGCTTGTTTGCGCGTATTGAATCCGTAGCCGGGGGTGTACGTCAGGTAATCGGATTACTTTCACTGGACGCATGAAACTTATCTAAGTATGCAGCAGTACCCAACTCTGCAACTGGAGAAATAGATACAGGAGACGGTGGGCCATGCAGTGCATAAAGTTGGTTAAGTAGGGAGAATTTTCCTTATCGCCCACAGTTGAATACTCAGAAAAGATATTCATGCAATAAATAACGGTTCTCACAAAAGGAGTATTTATGTCCACAAGTAAAGATGAATCTCAATCCGCACAAGAAGGCGAAACTTCCCCTGCGAAGCAAGAAGGCACTCCGCAGCAAGACGTAGACAAGAAGATTAAGCCGAAACAGTCTCAGCAAGTGGCGAACGATATAAAGTGGGTGCCGTTTTGATCGGCTTTCACCTCGTTACACGAGCTCTCAATCGCTTATCTTTAAGACGTCCGTCGGCCCTTAGGCAAGAAGAACGCGAGGTAAGAAGTGCAAATTGGCATTGCTTCTCAGACGCTGAACTGCACAGATATGGGAACCTGGGGATAATCACTTATCAAACACTCCTCTTCTTGATTAATAACTATTCTGTGCTTGTCGGTGATGTGGAAGGAGAAGTTCCCAGAATTATCAAGGGTGTGGCCGCGACGATATTCGTCTTACTGGGAGTATCGTCAGTATTTTTCTATTATCTCGCTGCCGATAGAACGAGCCCTATAACGTCATCGAGAAACAAACCTGCCTTATGGTTGTTCCTTCTTGCGTTGTTATTTGCTGCCCCTGCGGTTCCGATGTTTATTTGGACTAACCCCGGAGAGCACATATGGATCAAGCTAGTAGTAGGTACTGTTTGTCAATTTGCTGCTGGATGTGTTGGATGGAGGGCGTCGAACCTTATCCCCTCGCCTTCCGCTGGGAACAGTAAGGAGTCGGCTTGACTGACATTGTTCGTGAAGCCCAAGGCGCGCACCTGTGCGCCTTGTTTATCAAAGCCCACGGGGATACTGGAGACTACGAGTACGAACACTCGATAGGAATCAGAAAAGGCCCCATGAAGTAACAAACCGTGTACCCGCCCCGCGACACGCCGCACGGACACACATTCTGCTACTTAACCCTAAAATGCCGCTACTAATCTCGATCAGGATTGCGGTTGGGGAACTCAATCTTTTTAACCGTTTTGCTTGGAATGTGGAAATTGCCAAATTTATCCGATATATGTTTACGTGTTTCGGGCTGGTCTCTTCGATTATTTGTTAGAAGTGATATGAAGGATGTAAAATCCTCGGACACTTGGAAGATTTTCCCTTCATCTTCATATAGTATGCTTCCGATTTTGAATTTCTCGTTTGAGAGGTTGAGTAGAATCTTGTCTTCGGGAGGGTTACTTGCTTCGCAAAAGTAGAATGCCCAGTCATGGAGCCAAGTTGGATCCAATTGGATGGAATTTTCCCATATATCTATTGGTGCTATGTTTCCAAAGATCATGGTTGCTTCAACCTCGAGAAGGGTTGCGTCGTCTGTCTTGAGCTGTACGCGTGAGTAAGCTTCAGAAATAACTCCACCTCCATAGAGTGATAGAAATTCCAGATAGTCTTTAGGTAGAGAGGAATCTGTGCTCCGCTTCAATCTAGATATTTGTTCCTTAGTGAACGGGTTGCTCTTAGTTGAGTAGAAGTCCGACGGAATTTCCATTTATCTATCCTTTCTTTCCCTAAAGGCCAAAACCGCCCTTGTGTGGTGCTCTACGTGCGACCTTCCGACGAGTCCGAGCATGTCGACCCAGTGTGCTGTGTGGTCAACATACCCTTGCGCCAAGGCTAGCCTCGGTGCGAGTCTGTCACCGGGGGAGCGGAAATGCTAAGCAGCACCGTTCCGACCGGCTGATTGGAATGAAGCAAAATCCAAGGGGGTTGCGGATACTGGAAGCCTCCACAACCAGTTTGTGTGTCACCCGCTATCTCAAGTCGCCCGAGTTAAGCCTAGTTGGAACTTGGAGGATTGGCGCCCTGATGTTGGACTTCCTAGAACAATAGCCGAACGATGTAATCCGGGTGAGGGAGACGACTAACCACACAAACCCGCGCTAAAACAGCAAACATGTATTGAGGAGGATGGCATTGATGCGTAAACAGAAAAGCGCAGCCTACTGGTCGAGCGTTACTGTCGTTGTAGTGCTGGGACCTGACCCCTGTTTGGTAGACACCTGAT
>NZ_KV804008.1:0-32892 GCF_001811255.1 Corynebacterium sp. HMSC068H04 | reverse complement strand
ACTACGTGTCCACGATTTGCGGGCAACCCCAAGTTCGGGTCGTCGATGTAGCGCTTGTAGACCACTGCCTTGCCTCCCCTGTCCATGGTTCTTTTCTTTGAAGAAAGTCTAGAAGACACAAGGCTACGTGGAGGGTTATAGGACTGTGGTTGTTGTGGGGTGTTTTAGTGGCAACCAAATCTTTGATTTGGGCGGCAGCCCAACGAGCCGTAAGGCGAGGCGGGAGCATAAACAGTAGCTCGTAGTGAACGGTTTTGTTGGTTGATCGGCTGGGGATATAGATCTACAGGGATATAGTTATAAGCGACCTGGGAAAATAGAGAAACTCGCAGGTGAAACCCTGTGTATAAGTGCCTTTATGTGTCAACTTATGCGCAGGCGTGTGTCAACTTATGCGCAGTAGTCTCATGTGGGTTTCCGTATGGGTAAATCAGCGCAGCCGTATTTTGCGTGAGGGTAAATCTGTGCACGCTGTTTTGGGCAAAAAGAAAGCGCCCCGTAGGGCGCTAGTCTTCCGTGTTCGGTTTAGTCGAGTTCGGGGCGCGGTGGCTTCTGGTGAACTGATGGAGCAGTCCTCGTGACCGTTACGCCGTCTGTGTTGGCTTCAATTCCCGAGTTCGGCCATACCTTTGAAACTTCTTCGATTGCTTCCTTTGTGCGTCGTCTGAAGTCTCGCATCTGAGTCGTAGAGGTTATCTCTGAGGTGGCGAAGTTGGCGGCGATTATGTCCCAAGTGAAGGTGTAGGCTTCGCGGTTGTTTTTAGCCAGCCAGTATTGCTTTACGGTAAGCCAGATGTAAATGTCCATCGAACGTGGTTTGTTGAGCTCGCGCAGTACATTGAGGTCGATGGGGATGGGGGATTCGGCAATGTGCTTGAAGAACTGGGGGGTTAGGACGAGTTCTGATTCCATGAAGCTTCCCTGGTTGGGGTCGCGGGGGTCGAACCAGAGGTTCCAGTCTTCGAGGATTTGGGTGTTGCGTCCGCGTGCGTGAACGCCGTCGTCGCTTTGGACAGTGATGAAAGAACCTGCGATGCGTAGGAGCTGCTCGCGGATATTTTTCAGGTTTCCGGTTGCTCCTCCGGTGCCGCGTCCGGTGATGCCGATTGCTTGGAGGAAGTGGCTCATGGAGTGTCCTAGTGGAATGCGGCAGGCTTCTTCGTGGGTGATTTTTCCTTCTTTGAGGCGTCCGGCGTTAGCTACGGCGCGGGTGATGATATAGGCCATGATGAGCCTGGGGTACTTGCCGTAGGGGACTCCTCGTTGGGAGAGGATGGTGATTGTTCCCTGTGGGGTTTCGACGGTGCGGTTGTTTCCCTCGGTTTTGCGGTAGGGGAAGAGTGCTTGGACGAAGAGTTTGGAGGTGTAGCCGACGTCTTGGGCTTGGAGGAGTTCTTGTGCGGCGTCGTGTTCTTGCCTGCGGGCTAGTTCTTTGACTGCTTCGAGCTTGGCGCGGCGCTCGTCTCGGGGCTGCATGGTGCCTTGGTCTCCTTTCGGATTATCGGCACCGACCGTGTTGTGCTTTGCTCACTGTCCGTGTGGAAGTGGTAAAGTCTGAATCGACACGGTCGGTGTCGTTTTTCGTTTGGACCCCCGCTAGAGCGCCAACTCTATGATGCGGGGGTTTCCTCGTTTTGAGGAATGTGCGCGCCCTGGACTTGAACCGAGGGTGTGTGCCGCTCGCGCTGCGCACCCCATGAGTGTGGGGTGCGGCTTTTTATTTTCTCCGCCTATTAAATCACACCGGTGTGATTTAATAGCTGGAATTTCGCAGGAAGGTCTGCGCGTGTTGCGTGTTCTGCGTTCATTGTACATGCTGCGTTGAGGGGTGTGCTACAGCTCATTTCCGTTATCGTCCTCTTGTTCTTCGTCTAGGGGCTGGGATGAGTTTTCTTCTTGGCCGTCACTGTGGGGACTATTGCTTGTTTCATCTCCAAGGCCGAGTCCGTCGAGGAAGTCCATGCTTGTCTGTGCTTCGGGGTGAAGTTCAGGGTCGGCAGGAGGATCCATAAGTGCAGTGTCTCCTGCTGTGTGGGAGATGGGTTTGCTGTCTGGGTGGCAGATCATTCCTGTATCGCGCATGAACCCGGTGGGGTTGAGCTCTAGGGAGTAGCCGGGGCTGCGCCCTTTGCTGGCGAGTCGGCTGGCATATTCTTGGCGTCGGCGAACTTCTGCGTCGGAGGCGTCGAAGTCAGCCAGGCGTTGAGTGACCGTGTTGAGTTCTTTGCGAGCCGAGTCCAGCTGGTCTTGCTGGGGGAAGGACTCTGGGTCCCCGAGTTGGTCAATATCGTCGATTGTTTGCTGATGGTTGGTGATGTCTGCGCGGGTTTGGTCAACGCGGTCGGGGGCTGAGCGCACCGTATTTTCTAGCTGGGTGAGCAGTCCGCTTTGTTTGTTCTTGATTTCTTCAGGAGTAATGCCCGAGTGCGCGTAGGTGGGGTCAATGACCCATTTTTCAATGGCGTCACGGCCTACTTGCCCGAAGTCGGATTTAACCTGAACGCTGCCATTAATCGCGTCGAAACGTGCCGCAAACGAGATTCCAGCGATAGTACCTACTGGCTGGTAGTCGGTGCTGCGCGAGTCTTTGACCTCTTTGAGACGGTTAATAAGGGCGCTAGTGGCTTCTTCGCGGGAGTCTTGATGGGAGTTGTTGATATTCCAGGTGCGCTCCTTTGAGTCGGTGTCTGCCCATTGTTCTGCTTGGTCTACTAGTCCTTCGGTTCGGTCTAGGCGTCGTTGGGCGCGGGCGAGGCCTTCTTGTGCTTGCCTGCGGGTGAGAACGTTGGATTCGGCGAGTGCTGTGTGTTCATCGGCGGCAGCTTCGAGCTTTTCTACCTGTTTGGTGAGCTCTGCTTTGCGCACGAAGTCAGGGTTTCCGGTAGCGATAGCCTTGTTTTGGGCCATGGCTTCTAGGTCGTTGTCTTCGAGCGGGGCAATTGAGCGCATGGAGCGGTCAGCATTCCAGAATTGGTTGGTAAACCGGCCTTTGCGCTCGATAGTGGCCCAAGAATGCCCGTCGTAGGTGCCGCGTCCAACGTAGGTATAGCGGGCGACTTCGTCGTTTTGGTTGCCTTGGCGGAAGAAGCGTCCGTCTTGCTGCTCTAGGTCAGCAGGACGCCAGGGAACGTCTACGTGGTGGATAGCAACGCCGCGAGATTGGATATTTGCGCCGGTTCCTAGCTTGGCTGTGTTGGCAATAAGCACATCGACTTTGCCGTTATTGCAGTCGTCAAAAAGCTGGGTGCGCTTATTATCCCAGTCGTGGATAAAGCGAATGCGGTCTTTATCCATGCCGGCTTCGACAAGCTGGTCGCGGATTGCCTCATACATGGAGAATGACCCGTCAGGCTTGGGCACTCCCTTATCGCAGAAAATAAGCTGTAGACCGCCGCGATTAGGCGAAATATTGCCCTGCTGGTCGGTGTACTCGTTGTCTTTATTGTCCTGCCATTCACGCACGACGTTTTGGACAACGGCGTGAACGCGGCCTACGCCTTGTGAGGGCGGGAGGTTAGCTAATTCCGGTGAGAGAGTGGCGTTTTTGCCGTCACTCATAATCTTTAAGGCGTTGTCGATTTTGGGGTTGTCTGGCTGATTATCTTCGCGCCAGGAAAGATCTTGAATTAAGTCCTTGGTTTCTTGGTCTACGTCGAATTCCACGACGGTAGTCTCGCCGCCTTTAATGCTGGGCAGCTTGCGTGGAATATCGTCGCGGGTGATGGTGTCGGCCATGGGCGCGCACATTTGGGCCAGCTCTGCAAGGTTTTCATAGCTGGCAATGCGGGTTTGTGGCTTGATTTTATTGCCAGCGGTAAAGCCAATTTCGCTGCGCTTGGAGGTGAAGTTTTGCGCCCAGGAGTTCACGCCATGCATGCCTGCTTCGTGGAGAAGATCGGGGCGTAGGTAGTTGAGCATGGTGTAGATTTCGGCGATGGAATTGGCAATAGGTGTACCCGTGGCAAAGGTGGCAATGGGGTGGTCGTTGCCTTTTTCTCCGCGTAGGTAGCGCAGCTTTACGTCGAGGTCAGTAGCGCGGTCGGAACCTTCTTCGGCAAGGTCGGCCAGCTTGGATACGCGCCGGAGGTTTTTATAGTTGTGTGCCTCGTCGACAATGATGTAGTCGCCGCGCGTTTGATCCCAGGGGATTGTGTCACCGCGAGAAATCTTGTCGATTTTTTGGTTCATGCTCTGCTCGAACTTGTCGCGCTTTTGCTCGATTCGGCGCGTGTTATCGCGGCGGGTTTGCTCGTCTACCTCGTTGTCTTCGATTTCTTGCAGGTCGCGCTCGAATTCGTCTAGGACGCTGTCGCGGTAGTCGCGCAGATAGTCAGCGGACATGCTCATTTCGCCGAACGAGCTCATAGAAACAATGACAAGCTCCCAGTCATTGGCTGCGGCTTGGGCAAGAAGGCGCTGACGGTCATCTTTGCGGCTGCTGCCACTGCGGGTTTCTACCAGCATATTCGCACCGGGGAACCACTGCTTTGCCTCAATTCCTACCTGCTCTACGAGGTGGTTAGGAACCACCATCCAGGGCTGTTTAGCAACGCCGAGGCGCTTTAGCTCCATGGCTCCCATGAGCATGCTGCCGGTTTTACCGGCACCGACAACGTGGTTTAGCAGCACACCTGGTTCGTTGAGCATGCGCTCGACTGCGTTGAGCTGGTACGGGTAGGGCTTGTAGCGGTCGCTAATGCCTGCAATCTCGCGGCGAGAACCGTCATAGCTGGGGGCAACAACACCATTGAGCGTGCGGTTGTAGACATCGACTAGGCGCTCATAGCGCGCTGGGTCTTGGGTGACCCAGCGGGAGAAGTGCTTTTCTAGTCCTTCTACCTTGGAACCGGCAAAGGCAGAAGCCTTGCGGTGGACGACTAGCGCATTTTCTCCGTAGCCTTTATCCAGCTTGGCGTATTTGGACATGTTGAGCTGCGGCGGGCGCATGTTCATGGTGTCTTCAATGAGTTTGGCCGCCGAGTAGACAGTGGCGTCGGCACCAGAGTGGGCGATGCCAGCGTGGCTGAAATCCTTAAACTCTTCGTCATTGAAGTTGTATTGGCCATTTGCGTTAGCCGCGCGCACGCCCCATTTCAGATCGACTTCTTCTCGGGTGTGCCAATCCTTTGGTGTGCTGACAAACCATTCATCGGCGCGGTTGTGTACGGTGACTCGATTGTGCAGGCTGGCGGGAATATCGAGGGTGTCAATGATGAAATCGCGGTAGACATCATCGGGTATCCACGTCGCTCCTAGGCTCATCTTGATTCCGCTGGTGACCTTGTCCGGCAAGGCGTCTTCCAAGCCTGCGACATTGGGAAGAAAGCGCGGATCGTTGTGTGCGACCTGGCGGGCAGTTTCCAGCTTGGGGTAGATAGACCCAGAAAGGTACTTGGTTGCTGGAACCCACTCGTCGGGGCGGTGCGGGTGGCGAAAAGCAACCTTGTTGTCTGTCAGTTCGCGGGCAAGAGCGTCTTCGTCGGTATTTCCCAAAAGCTCGGCAAAGGTGGCAGTAGTCATCGGCAGGTTATGGTTTTGGGCGATAACTACCGCATCCTGGACAGAATCGGCGCTGGTGGGAGTGTCGATAGAGCGCAGTGGGTTAGTGGTAAACAGCGGGCCCTTAGTGGCCTGCTGGGTGTCGTCATTGAAATCTTCGAGCGCTAGAACAGCCGTGACATACGGGTCGCGGCGCAGTGCACCAGAAAGGTGCAGTTGCTTGCGCTGCTCGCGGGTGCTGGGCTGCTGGGCTTCGTCCCATAGCCGGGCGGTGACTTCATCGGGCAGGTCACCCTCGAAGGGGCGATCATCAACGGCGTTGTGTTTGCGCCACAGGTCAGCCTTCTTCTCGAAGTCGGCTGAGATACGCTCCGGCGTTTTTTCCTTGGCTGCTTGAACAGTAAAGCGGTTAAGCGGGCCGTAAGTGCTGGCGTAAGCGTCGTATTGGCTGTTAAGAACTTCGCGTAGTGCAGGAAGCTTATTGTCTTGCCCCTCACGGCAGGCTTCTAGGACTGCTTCGGTGGTATTGCGCAGGTCAACAATGGCTTTCCATTCCTGCTGGTATTTCTTAGCGCATTTGACGTCTTCCCATTCAGACTCGCCGCTGCTGCCGATGGGATTAAGCTGTTGGAATTGAACGCTGCCGTCATCGTTGTCGATATAGCGCAATGCGCCCAACGTGTCTTGGATCTGCTCTTGGCGGGCCTCAATAAGGCCAGAGACGTCTAGTCCTTCGGCGTGGTTAATCGTTTCTGGGCTAGCGGTCAGACCCTGGCCGTTAGCGACAGCAATAGAGATGTCCTGACGCAAAATATCGCCTAGCCGGTCTGCCACATGGTCCGTGTTGTCGCTGCGTACCTCTAGGGTTGGCCCGAATTGGGAAGAGACTTCCTTCCATGTGCCGAGCACGTGGTCTGGATTATCTGCGAAGAACTTGTTTATCGCACGGGTGGTCTCGCCCACCGTAATGGACTGTTTCCGGCAGAATTCCTCGGTGCGCGCACTAGGTTCCTGGTTTTCGTCGCGGACACGGAAGACGAGAACGTCAGTGCCTACTTCGGTGCCGGCAAACTCGGCAAAAGCACCGTTTGCGCCGCCAGGCAGGCGCACGCCAGTGATGAAGTCGGCGCGGTCAGTAAGTGCTTGCTGCACGCTGGTAGCCCCGCGTCCAGACGAATCGGCAGAGTGCTGAGAGGTTAGTACGGCAACATAGCCGCCTGGGGCGGTCAAGTCGATGGACTTGGAAATGAAGTAGTTGTGTGTGGACAGGCCCGCACGGTTGTGATGCGGGTCGTAAGGCACGGTTTGGGAGAAAGGAACATTGCCGATGGTGGCGACGAAGGAGTTATCGGCAATTGAGGTATCCGCGAAGTCTTCGCGGCGAATGTGCGACTCGGGGTAGCGAGCATTAGCGATAAGCGCACTCATAGGGTCGCGCTCAATGCCGACAATGTCTGCACCTTCGGGTGCTGCGTCAATAAAGCCACCTGCTCCAACGCCAGGTTCAAGTACTTTGCCCTCGATATATCCTGCGGTGCGAAGACTGTCCCAGATGGTGGAAGTAAGGCTTGGGGGAGTGTAGTAGGCCGTAAGGATCGTGCGTCGAGCAGCTGTGTATTCGTCGTCGCTTAGTAGCTCGCGAAGGCGCTGGCGGGCAGGGGCGTAGCGCTCGTTGTGTTCATCGAAGACCTGGGAGAAAGCCCCCCAAGAGCGGTATTGTTCCAGTGCTTGGCGCTGGCTATCGTCAAGGCTGTCTCCGTCGCGGTAGGCAATAGCTGCCTCAATCGCGGCGATATTTGTCCAAACCGGATCTAGTTCAGTGTCATTGCGTGATTGATCTTCGCTTCGAAGGCGGGAAGAAGTGTCGAGTCCTTCTCGGTCGGATACTCCTTGTTCTGATGGTCGCTGACTTGCAGTAGCGCTGTTGCCACCAGCAGCCACTTCGAGCTCTTCTCTGGCCACAGGCTTGCGGCCAGCTCGTTGAGGGCGTCGTTGTCGGGCAGTAGGTTCCACTGCGTCATCCACAGATTCGGGGACGTAAGTACCTGCAGGCTCGGCGGATTCATCTCGTCGTGGAGAAGATTGTCCTCGACGATCTCCTGGGTGAGCGGGTCGAGCCACTCGCTGCGGACTTCCTCGCTCGCCTGTTGGTCGGCCAGATTGAGAAGCTGGCCCCGCGTTAGTGCGTCGACTGTCTGCCTGCCCGTCTTCTGCTTCCACTGGTCGGTGAGTATCTGCAAATTGCGCGCGGAGGCCTGTTCCCACTGACTCATCATTGCTTCGTACGTCTCGGTTAGCGCTGACTCGTTCAACTCGCGGCCTGCGTCCTTGTAGGCTTGCTGAATCGTCGCCTTGTAAATCATTGGTGCTTTCTCCTAAGAGGTCGAAAAGGGAGATCTGATCGGGGTCTTCTTTCTTCTTCCTCGCCATGGCCCCGAATTCTATGGGCCCTAAAACCTAGCGCGCTAGACCTTTTTCAACCAGACAGTGTTCCCCAAGGTATCTGGCAAGACATTCAGAAATGGCCTGAACGATTAGGGCATTCATCGTTGTATGCTGACAGATAGCCATATGTTGCAGCTCTTCTTTGAGCCGTTCGTCGATACGAAAAGTGACTTTGGTATCCATAAACGCCCTCCTAGTAGGGCTGGGTGTTACCTAGATGAAAATGGGTAGAAACATCCTCGACTAAGCCAGCTTTATGGCCCGAGGTAGAAACGAGAATAGACAAATTACGCAAATGGCGCAAGACGCGCAGACCGCGCAGAGCGTGCCAAGTGTGTGATTGACGCCAATCGGAGTAGATGTAATATGACCGACATGACTACAGGAGACGCAGGGAAAGATGAGGGGGAAGTGTGGCTGACCTCGGGTGAGGCTGCTGAATTGCTTCCCAATGTCTCGCGGCGTTCGGTGCAGGCATGGGCTGCATCGGGAAAAATTAAAGGCGTGGTTCGTCTGCCTAGTGGCCAGTATCGAATTCCCAAGTCGTCTCTGGCGTCGTTGCTTAACGGGGTTTCCCCTCAGGAGTAGCGATTGTGTAGCTGGCATTGCGGGCAAAGCGTCCCAGAAAGTTTATTTCTGGGACGCTTTTTCTATGCGATATGCAGGGTGTATGACGTATCAATCAAATAGCGCCAGCGTTACAATGTGCCCCAATATGGGTGGATTTAACACTTGTGAACCTGTGAATATAAAAAACGTGTCGCAAGCAATTGGCCGGAAAAATGCGCCGTGCGCTGGGGAGGTAGGCGCATGTTAAAACCTTGGAGAAAGTTAACTGCCGGAAATGGTTCGGATTTCTTGTTGGAATAGCGCAGGGGTTAGGTCACAATGGGGTGCAACGCAGAACGCGCATAATGCGCAGACCGCGCAACATGTACAAAACGAGCAACGTCGCACACATTGTAGAGAGGGACCAATGGTCAATATCCGCACTGCTATTTCCACAAGCGCCGCCGCACTCGTCGCCCTGAGCGCTGTCACTGGTGTAAGCGCTGCCTCAGCACAGGCCGAAGAATCCACGGGTACCCAACCTGGTACGGATGCCGCTGCCTCCGAAGATTCTGACGCACAAGCAGTAGATGAGGCCCAGCCTGGTACGGAAGTCGGAAACGACTCCGCAGGGAACAAGGGAGGGGAAGAAGAATCTACCGTCAACGATGCTGCTCAACCGGGAACTACTGCTGACAATCAGCAGCCGGGCCTTGCAAACCAGGGGGACATTCCCAAGCATCACGTAACGGACAACACCGCCGAGTCTGCACCAGCCCAGCCGGGAACTACCCAGACCACTAACACCGATCCGCAGGAAGCTGACAACGCTCAACCGGGCACCGCTACCGATGATCCATCGGCAGACAGTACTGCTGCCCCAGCTGGACAGTCCCAGCCTTCTGATTCTGAGGCCAACGCTTCCAATGCTGGTGCTAATACGGCAGATGAAGCCGATGACGAAAATTCGCAGAACAACGATTATGTTTCCCGGCCCCAGCCGGTGGAATCTGACGCCGCAACACAGACGACTACTCAGTGGACTGATGAGGTTGTCTATGACGATGAGCCTGTCTCGGGGCAGCAAAATACTGCTATCGACTACGAAGAACCAGTAGAGAGCTACACCCGCCAGCCAGACTACGAGTTTGCTACATACACCTCTGACGATGCAGCAGACTCTGACCGCATTGAGAATGTAGACGAACAAGAAGAAACGGCCCCAGCACCAGGACAGGCCGATGAAGAAGGCCAGGCAGAAGGCCAGGCAGAAGAAGCTCCGGTAGAAGTAGTGCAGTCAGTCCAGCAGCCGGTGGAATCTGACATCACCCATCAGTCCGCTCCTGCCCCTGCAGAGACGGTCACCCAGGTGCCGGTCGACGTCATGCAGCCTGTCGACACGAATGAGGTTGTCGGGGCATCGGCATCCCTGACCACAGGCCAGTGGGAAGTCTCGGCACAGGGCGAAGCGTATCCCTTTGAAGGGACAATCACGGTAGATTCCGGCGCTGATGAGACGTCGGTTGCCCTGCCCTCGGATGAAATTGCAGCGGCACAGCAGTTTGGGCAAGACGCCGCTAAGGCACTGCCCACCGAGCAGCAAGATGCCCTTAACCAGGCGCATGAGGCAGTCATTGAGAAAATCGAGCATCTCCCACAGCAGCACAGTGCTGAGCTGGGATCGGTGACTACCGAAGTCAATATCGATCACGCTGAATAGACCGTACTTGTCACGTAGCCGAGAAGTGAGGAAGCACTATGGATGATTGGCTCGACGCCCTCGACAAGAAAGACAAGGAAAAAGAATCAGTAATCCGAAAGCCAGAGCTGCGTGCCCTGGCTGACGACGAAGCTCCCACGCAGGAGTTTGAGTCGGTACCTGCTGCAGACTCCGCAGAGGAAGAAACCGTCACTAAGCCGGCCCCGAAGAAGGAAAAATGCCGCCGAGAAAAAACACGCAGCATCAGGACTAAGCGCCCTAAAACGCCGGAAAACAGTGAGGCAAGCAAGCGCTCAAGCGTCTTGCCGGTTGCTCTGGGAGTAGGCGTCCTTGTCGTAGTTGCTGGCGGTGCTATGACGTTTTTGGCCCAAGGAGGATCTACTGGCTCTCAACCTGGCTCAGACCCACAGCCTGTAGCGGAAGACGCCCAAGTACAAGGACCACAACCCGTAGAAACTACTGCCGATAAGGTCGCTGAGGTTGGCCAACTATGCAGCGGAAACAACGATGTTGATGTTTCTAATGAGGATTCTCCACGCTCGGCAATCGTCAAGTTTGAGCAGGCGTATTTCAAGGCGGATGCCCAGGGCGTGAAGGACTCGCTGACTAAAAACAGCGAGATGCAAAACCAAGACTGGAACAAGATTCTGCCAGATGCTGCCCCAAAGGGGACGAAGTTCTGCCTGACGATGCAGCCTGCACAGGACTCCACCACCAACGTTGAACTGGAAGTCAAAAAACCCAATGACAGCAATCCCACCTTGTACAAGCAGGAAGTCACAGCGAAAGAAGCCAACGGTACCTGGGCCGTACATTCAATCGGACGAGAGGACTAATACCAGTGCAGCTCTATAAAAACGTTTTCTCCTACGCTGCTGCCGCGTCGGTAGTCACGATGTTCAGCCTGTCAGTGCCGACTGCCACAGCTCAAGAAGAGCCCACTCAAGAAAACCCCAATAGCAAGTGCGCGGATGTGCAACTGGTCCTAGTCAACGGCACATTTGATACCTCTGCTCAGGAAGATTCCAACCATGACCACGGCTTTGGCGCAAAGATTGCTGGACCGGCCATGCGTGAGGCAAACAAGACCACTCCGAAAGACTTGTCTGCCGGAATTCGCCTAGAAGATAGCCAGGAAGAGTCCACCCCGACAACGAGCGCTAGCCCGGCAGCGAAGACTACGACCGCCAACGCTAAGTCCTCGTCCGATGACTTGTGGGCGAATTCAGATTCCTCTGATTCTAATTCCAACGACCTCTGGGACAATGACGCATCCGGCAATTCTAAGTCACAAAAGCCAAGCGTATCCTCTGACGATCTGTGGGCAGATGCCCCGACCAACAAGACCGACGAGTGGCAGGTAGAAAAGAAAGACGACGTAGAACGCAATGGTGTTCGCATTGCTCGCACCTACGTCACGTATCCAGCAGCTGCTGGCGGTGCTATCGTCCCAGGGCTAAAGCCTGCCGAGGCTATCCCGTATGCCGATTCAATGGAAAAAGGTGCAGAAAACACTGCAAAGGTCTTGCAGCAGGTAGCCTCCGACTGTCCGCAAAGCAAGGTCTTTCTCGCAGGGCACTCGCAAGGTGCCCAGGTCGCGTCAACCGTCGCTCGCGAGATTGGTTCAGGAAAGACTAACTTCCCCGCCGACAAGATAGCTGGCGTCGCTCTATTCTCCGACCCGACTCGCGCGCGCGGAGTAGCCACCATGCAGGGGGACAACGCAGCACCAGGGGCAGTCCCGGGTACTGCCGGAGACAACGTCGGCCAAGTGGGCGACTTCTCTGCACCTGAGCAAGACAAGCTCGACGGCGGCGGCATGGGCCTCGACAAGACTGGCGAAGAAGGCTTTGGCGAAATTTCCGACCGAGTGGCCTCCTGGTGCGCTGATGGAGACCTTGTTTGCGATCTTCCTATTGAAGGCAAGCTGACAGATCTGGTGGTCGGCACTGCTGAGCGTCTCGACCTGTCGGACCCAGAAGAATCATTGCAGGCCGTAAGCGATACGCTCGGACCGGCAGTCCAGCTCGGCGGCGTCAACGACGTTAAAGGCGACTCCATTGATTTCGGAGAAGACGGCTTTAAAGCCCAGGCAGTCAGTGATGACACCGTCAAGGCAAATGCCGCCGCGACCTCAGAATCTGCATCCGCAACGACTACAAGCAAGTCAGCATCCGGCCAGTCCGGTGACCTCATTGAATCCATTGCCCGTGATGGTGTGAATTCCAAGGTGAACGCACAAAAGAGTGCATCAGGTATCGGTGATGATTTCATTGGAGACCTCGGCAAGTCCGTCATCGGCGCGGTGAGCAAGCTAGGCGGTATGGCCCTTGGCAAGGGAATTACCATCGTCAAAAAGGCCGTGACCGTTGAAAACCTCGCACAGGTCATCTCTGCCGGTGTGGCCAATCCCAAGGCAGGCCTAGCGGTAGCCGCCGCCAAGCTCGGTGAAGCTGCACTGGAGGTTCTCACCCCGGAGACAGTGACCGGCATGGCAGATGAAGTGTTTAAGGAAATCGACGTTCTCGGAATCTCGGGCGACGGACTGGCAGAAACAGCAGTGCAAGCCGCAGGCCACGGCAAGGCGCACAACTCCTACGGATCACGGCCTGCCACGGCAGATGGGCGAACCGCGATCGATGCAACCGTGGACTGGGTAGTCGCATCCAGTCGTGATGTCGCCGGTGATGAGGCCCAGTCACAAGAGATTCGAGACGCCGGTTTTAGCAGCTCCACCTACAACGCCGACGAAGCAGAACAGGCACTCGAACAAGTAGCCAACTTTAAAAAGGAGTTGATGGGCTGATGACCACTTCCGAAGCAACTGCGCTAGACCCAAAGCCGCTGAAGCGAGTGGCCCTCAACGGCCTAGGTAATCCTCTCGCGGATGAGCGCCTAGCTCCCGAAGACTCCCGAGACCCGCTGATTTGGCTGGTAGGAGCACATGGCGGGGCAGGGGTCAGCTTCCTAGCACACAGCCTCGCACCATTTGGGGATGCAGGACAGCAATGGCCGGTCAAGGACAAGTATCCCTGGTGCGTGATTGTCGCACGTACGACTCGCTCGGGTCTGGAAGCAGCCCACGATCTAGCACTGCAAGAACAATCCAACAAGACAGACGGGTGCAGAGTTCTGGGAATCATCCTGGTGGCAGACGCCCCAGGAAAACTACCCAAAAGCCTGGAGCAGCGAATCACGGTATTGGAAAAGACAGTTCCAACTATTTGGAGAGTGAGCTACTTCGAGGACTGGCGAGAATCCACCCTCGATGAACTTCCACAGTGGTCACCGCTCGATGAAGAACCGGAGGAAGAAGAACCCAAGTTCTGGCAAAAGAAGAAGGAAAACCCCAACATCGTCCATCGCTTGGTCCGGCAAATAGGCCAAGACCTCGTAGACCGAGCACGCGAAGCAAATAAGCACCTGTAACCGGAAGGAAACGACATGTCTCTTACTGAAACCGCTACCAACATCCAAACCAAGATCCTCGCCCAAGTCCCCGGCCAAGACCTCACCCCGCAGGCACCAGGTGACTTCGGTGAAAAAGTCGACCGTGGCCTGAACTTCGGCGTCTACATCGGCCTAGTCGTTGCCGTTGCAGGCGTTATCTCCATCGGCGCATCCATGGTTCTCTCCCGCCGCGAGGGAACCAGTGAAGAAGCCACATCAGCAGCGCTACGAGTAGGCGTGGGCTGCTTGATCATCGGCGGCGCCGGAACCATCGTCGCAGCACTTATCTAGCACCACTACGTAAGGAGAACCGCTCGTGATTCTTGCCCAAGGCCCACCACAAACCCCACAAGACCTCCCACAAGAAGTCTGGGGCACCGGGTGGCAATGGCTTCAATACGCACTGTATGTATCGCTAGCCGTCTCCGTTGTCGCAGTAATCGTTCTCGGCGCGCTTATGGCCGCAGATAAAAACCGTGGCGAAGCAGTATCGGCAACGTCCCCCACAACCGCCGCACTGAAAATCGCCCTCGGCGTTCTTATCGCCAGTTCTGCTGCCACCATCGCGTCGTGGTTCGTCTAACTAGTTAAACCTCCGAAAGGAAGACATGAACATCACCCGCCTCAGCGCAGCCGTAGCTATTGTCGCGGCCATGCTTGGACTAGCTGCCTGTGGCTCCGACGAGTCAGAGCAGCCCACCGAGGCGAGCGATCAGCCCACCGTTGATCTAGAAGCAGCACCCGAGAACGCTTCGTGGTCTTCGGTCGGGGGGATCGGTACGCCGGTGGATTCCAACGACGGGCCGGAAAAGACTAATCCCGTACCACACGGCTACTCCCATACCCCACAAGGAGCAGTACAGGCAGCAATAAATGGCCAAGTCATGCTCGCTACAGCAGACGATCAAACCTGGCCTAACGTTGCCTCGGACATGACTGCCCCAGGTCCTGGACGAGATCAATGGGCGCAAGGGCGATCGCTGATTTCAGTACAGGGAAATGTCGATAAGAATGACGCCGCAACCTTCAAAGGCTTCAAAATCACCAACTACAACGACGACAAAGCACAAGTGCTACTTGCAGCTGACTATCCCGACATAGGACTCACGGTTTACCCCGTGCAGCTTGTCTGGCAAGCAGATGACTGGAAGATGGTTCTTCCCGACCAGGAAAACGCCCCTGACCTCCACAAGCTGGAAAGCCTCGACGGCTTTACCGAATACGCACAGTAAAAGCGCAAACAGCGGAAGAAGGCCACATGGAAACGAAGAACTCCCGAAAAATCTGGACGATTCTCGCGGCAGTGATCGTCCTCGTTATTGCAATTACCGCTGCTTTCTTAATCGGGAAAAGCATGCACTCTCAGGACAATACCCGAGAGAACTCCCAGGAAATAGCAGAAAACGAGGATGCCTCGAACAAGGAAGAACCAGCACCTGCAGACACTTCCGAAAATTCGTCTGTATGGGCTGAGGATTCCTCTGATGTGTTTGGGCGTGTCCTTCGGACACCGAAAAACGGTGCTGGACAGCCCATGGGAAATGTCGAAAAAGTGGAAAGCTTCCAGTGTGAGCGTGAAAGAGAACCATCGAAACTAACAATTGAGAGAGTCCACAGTGCAGAAACACTTTGGTCTGAGACCCAAGGACCGGGACGTTTAACGGACGAAGGCGTTCCTGCTCAATATGCGCATACACCTGAAGGAGCAGTTCTTTCCGCGTGGAATGGTAACGCTCTTGTTCAAATGGGTGGACATGATGTCGCTCTGCGTACCTTGAAACAGCAGTTCACTGGGGAACATGCGAAAGAAGCGGTGGAAACACTTGAATCTAATGCTTCGGCTGGTTCTAGTGCGTCTGTTTCTGCTGCTGCTCCAGAGGCGTTTCGCATCACCAGTTGCAGTCAAGAACGAGTAATCGGCGACGTAGCGGTGCCTATGCCGACTGACGCTAAAGGAAACCCTAATAACAAGTCGTGGATGGTTATTCGGGTTTCAGCTAAATGGGAAAACGGTGATTGGAAAGCTGAGCTGGATGAAGTGAAGCAGTCGGTTGAGGATGAAATCAACAACCTTGATGGGTGGGAGCAGTGGAAATTCTAAAGAAGCTTTTAGTCGCTCTAGGCGTTGTTTTGGCAGTGGCTGTTGCTTCCCCTGTGGCTCAAGCCCAGGAAGCGAAAGATGAGTTTGCCCAACATGTAGAAGACTGCATAGCTGATTCCTTGAAGCACGAGGACGAGACTCGTCTCTTTGGAGAAGATAATAGTGATAAAGACCCAAACGACCCTGACTTTCTGAATTCATTTACAGGGAAGTGGACAAAAGCAGGATGCCAAATAGGTCAAGCTATTCATCATCCAGTAGCTGCTTTTTCTTCCGGACTTTCAGAATTCTGGGGCGATCCAGTCGGTGATTTCACCAAGGCCGTACTTGAAGGCAATAACCAAGCACTGCAGACAGTCATGACGTTCTGGATGGATTGGCGTATGGACAAAAACATCATGGATGGATCTGTCCAAGGTGTGAAGAACATCGTGCTTGGAATTGCTGGTATGGCGCTGATTTCATCCCTGATTATCGGTGGCATGCACATGGCCTATGAACGAAGACAAGGTGTAGCGGACGGTCTTGAAAGCATGGGGAAGAATATAGGAGGATACCTGCTATTTTCCACCCTAATCGTAGGTATGGGAACGGGGGCAATAGTTGCTTCTGATCAACTTGCAGATTGGGTGATGAAGCAATTTGGCGCGAGCGATGCAGAATCTGTTCTCGGTGCGTCTGAGCTCAATGAAGAAATGGGCGGTCCGATTCTCATGTTGGCACTGGCCGGCGTTGGTGTTGCTGGTTCCATCATGCAAATCGTTTCTTTAGCAACCCGTACTTTGCTCTTTCCGATCGCATTGGGCATGACACCAGCGTTAGCGGCCTTTTCTTATACGAATATCGGACGACAAGGTCTTAACCACGTGGTTTCTCTGTTGATTGCTTGCGTTCTGTTCAAACCGATTTCGGCGCTGTTGTATTGCGTGACTTTTTGGCAATCCGCGTCTGGCGGCGAGGACATGATGTCTGCAGTTATGACCGTTTTGATGGTTGCTGCTGCCGGATTTTCTGGCCCTGCGCTGGTACGTACCGTTGCTCCGTTCGTCTCTCAGGCAGGCGGCGGTGGTGCAGGTTCCATGCTATCTGGGGCGGCAGGACTCGCTGGTGCTGCAGGCGGGGCCATCGGTATGGCCGGTGGTGCGCTGATAGGCGGCGCCGGTGGTGCAGCTGCAGGCGCGAAGGTTGGTTCTTCTGCAAAGCAAGCAGCGCCAGGCGGTGGATCAGGAGGAGCAGGAAGCAGTCCGCTTGGAGGCGGCTCCGGTGGAAGCCCACTTGGAGGCGGCCCCGGTGGTTCTGGCGGCTCAGGCGGCTCAGGCGGTGCAGGACCGGCAAGTCGTGGCGACTCGGGCACTACAGCCGCTGGCTCGAACCAAGGCAGTTCTTCTGGTTCCAACCAAGGCAGCAGTTCGCGTGCGGTCTCTCCCGGAGGATCGGGGTCTGGTGCAGCTAGTGCATCCGGCAGCGAGGGCGCGAGTGTTCGCCCGGCTAGCTCGGGCGCGACTACAGGTGCCAGTGCCCCAGGGGGCGCTCGCGGTTCAAATCCATCGCGCCGACAGACGATGGGCGGTGCCGGATCTGCTCCACGACGGGGAGCTACGTCAGGGCTACGACGGGGAGCTACGTCAGGGCTACGACGCGGAGTCACACGAGGGCGAGCCTTGGGAGCACAAGGTGCGCGCGCAGGACGCTCAGCAGGATCGGCAGCCCGACAAATCCAAGGAATCCTCGATGAATCAATTGGCCAGCAAGGCAACTATCACGGAAGCGTAAGGAGGTAAAACAATGTCAGACCAAGTAGACGTTCCAGTTTACGCCCTGGGACAACCTAGCCGCCGTACAGGCATTGGTGGCTTCTCGATGAAAACCACGATTGTTCTCGGTACTGGCTTTATCGGCTTCTTGGTGTGCCAACTCGGTGGACTTCAGAAGATCGGATTCCTCGTTGTCCTCCCTGTCACAGCAATAATTGCGCTGTTGGTCTCGGTCAACATTGGTGGCCGCTCGGTCGCTCAGGTCTTTGAAATGACTTTTCAAGATTGGCGGCGCCGCGCTCGTGGGGACAACGTTTACATTTCCGGTCCCTCATCGCGGTTTGCCGGTGGGCGCTACCGGCTTCCTGGTTCGCTCGCGCGAACGGAACTGCTAGAAGGCCGTGACGCGGTGGGCCGCGATTTTGGAGTTATCTTCGATCGTCACCGCCGCGAAGCCACCGTTCTTTTCGACTGTCAGCTGTCCGGTCAAACGGCAATGACCCAAGAAGAACGAAATGATATGACCGCTAACTGGGGTCGCTGGCTGGCCGGTCTGTCTTTGTCTGGTGATGTAGTCTCAGCGGTCTTTGTCACCAACTCGCGTCCCGATACCGGAGAACTGGTCGCAAAAGAGGTCGAAGCGACTGTTCATGATGATGCTCCAGAAGTAGCTAAACGCATCATGCAGGAAGCATCAGATGAGCTCTCCGTCGGCGTTCCGGAGTCCGAGGCCCACCTGGCCGTAACTTTAAAGGTCAGCGTCACTGAAACCGACGACACGAGTTTCTTGCAGCTCATTGGTACACGCTTGCCGAGCTTGTATGAGGAATTGACGTGGTCTGGAATTCAGGCAGCGCCGATGAATTCCGATGAAGTCTGCGCTCGCGCGCACAAGTTCTTCAACCCAGCATCAGAGGCCGATTTTGAGGAAATCTCTGTAAGTGGGCAGAAGCACGACCTTGAATGGTATGACGTGGGACCGGCGTTTCATGAGGTGCGGAAGAATGTTTACCGCCATGACGGCGTGGCATCTGTGACATGGGAAATGGCCTCGGCCCCACGCTCGACGTTCGAGGACACACTATTGGGCAACTTGATCGCCCCGCACACACGCATTGACCGCAAACGAGTAGCGCTGGTCTACCGACCATATGAAGCTGGATCTGGTGCCTCCCGCGTGGAAGCCGAGCACCGTGACGCAATGGTGGCCGCGAACTCTTCAAAGAAGATCCGGTCGGCAGCTGCGGAGATGCGACTAGAGCACACGGAAGCTGCACGCCGCGCCCAGGCGCGAGGCGCACAGCTAGGCCGATACAGCCTGTTTGTCACCGCGACGACCGAAGACGAAGAGCTCTTGGGGCGTATATCGCATGACGTTAAACAGCTGGGAGCTCAGGCCAATCTGCGCCTTCGTGCGATGTCGCGGCAGCAAGACGCCGGATTTATTACTTCCTGCGGTCTTGGACAGATTCCGTGGACCAAGGAATCGACCTCGGCGCTGGCCGCGCAGGGATAGGCGGGTAAGACAATGCTTTTTGGATTGTTTGGACACAAGAACAAGACCAGACGCACGCTGGCACGCCTGGCAGGTGTGCGCCTTGAGTCGGGTCGCGATAGGGCAGGCTTTTCCTTTGGTGCGATTCTTCGCTCAGCGCCGCGACCGACAACAACGGTTTGCTTCAAGGTAGATAACCCAGATGAGGTTGGTTCTGAGCTGCTTTTGCAATGGGAGAATGCTATCGCTGAGGACGAGTCGGTTCTAGCTAGCGCTTATACGGTGGATTCCACCGGCAGCTACATGGCAGTGACGTTTAAGCAGATCGACAAGGCAGAGCGCAAGGATGACGGCCAGGCGCTGACCAGGCTCGCAGCGATGTTGCCTGACTTCTATGAATTCAACGATGTGGTCTCCACCCCGATGACGGCCGAAGACATCTACGACCGAGTCGTTGAGGCGATAGGCACCCAGGGCGGTACCTGGCCGGAAATGCAGGTAGGAACAGTTGATGAGACGGTCAACGCCGTGGCATTTGATGCCGTAAACGCGGTGAGCTTCGACGCGATGGATGATGCGGACCTCGATGGACTCCTCCGTGAACTAGTCCTTGACGACGAGTTAGCAGGAGTCGCCCGCTGGACACGCATTTTCCGACCTGGACTGGAAGCTGAGGAAGAGGATTTGGGCCGTCATTCTGGAGTGCTGACGGTGTCGGCAGAAGCCTCTCGCGCCCAGGTCGAAAACGTTGCTGCAGCGCTGCTTAATCAACTCTCAGCCGTGGAGCGGCTTCGAGTGCGCCGAATCTATGGGCGGCAGATGTCCGGCTTCCTGGCGGGACTGGGCATTGGAGACCTGGTGTGGGACGCAGAGAAAGTCACAGTTTAAACGCAATCAACGAGGGGATAACAATGGGAACGCATGACTCAGAGATGATTGACCTGCACGCAAAGATTTTGGATGGGGAAGCTGAGATCCCTTCTCGGTGGTCGAGCGAGGGACGGCGTTACCGCAAGTGGAAAAAGACCAGTGAAAAGCACGCAAGCGCGATGGAGCGTCAGCGGCGCCGCGCGGGTGGGGCTACTCCTGTTCGTGGCGAAAAACCGCATACAGTGCTTAAGCCTCGTGGCTTTACTGGACACCATGCCGGCTATACAGCAGTCCAGAACGGACCTATGGAGTGGCAGACCACGACGAATCTAGGTTGCGGCTTTAACCCGAATGTTATTGGTGCTCCAGCTCCGATTATCGGAACGCCGCTTGGTCGTCACGTGACAACGGGCGCTGCGGTAGGCTGCGACCCGCTGAGCTGGTTCCGCGAGGGAATCATTGCGAACCCGTCCTGTTTCATTCTCTCGCTCCCGTCACTAGGAAAGTCGACCCTAGTGCGCAAAATGCTCATGGGAGGGGCATCGAATGGGCAGATTACGATTGCAGCCGGAGACATTAAAGGTGAATACGTCGGTTTTACCCATCAGGTTCACGGCCAGGTCATTACGGTAGGACACGGATACGGCCACATTAACCCGCTCGATGTCGGCGCACTGGGCCGCGTGATTCCACAATTGGAGGCCAAACACGCAGAACTAGTAGACCGTGAAAACAGCGGGCATGCGCTTGGTGAGGATGAAATTCCGACTTCCACGATTGCTGACCTTCTGCATCGCGCTAAGGAGCAGGTGCATGGACGCCAGGTCACGATGGTGACCACGTTGGTCGGCTTGGGGCGTGGCGGCGCGGTCTATGACTACGAGTCGATGTTAATTTCTGCGGCGTTGCGTGGCATGTATGACGAAGAGCGCATTGACTGGGAAAACCCTCCGATCCTTAAAGACCTTATTGCCTACATTGAGCGTGGGCCAGAATGGCTGCGCAAGCTAGGCCGCGCGCAAAGTGACGAACAGTGGAATGCTCGTATTGACGCGCTGGTGCTGTCGTTGAATTCGCTGCTTGACGGCGCAACGGGTCGCATCTTTGATGGACAGACCACCACTCCTATCGAGATTGATTCTCCAGCGATCTGCATTGATGTTTCGGCCATTGATCGTGCCGACTCCGCTATGAAGGCGGCAGTGATGATGGCCTGTTGGGGTTCTGCATTCGGCGCTATTGAAGCCTCTCACATGCTCTCGGATGCAGGTCTTGGCCCCCAGCGCTACTTCAACCTGTGCCTAGACGAGATGTGGCAGGTCCTTTCGTCAGCTCCGGGTATGGTCGGCCAGATTGACGCGTTGACCCGCTTGAACCGTACGGACGCTACTGCGTTGTTCATGATCACCCACACCTTCAAAGATCTAGAGGCCTTGCCTACTGAGGAAGACCGCAAGACAGCAATGGGCTTTATCGAGCGTGCAGGCATGGTTATCTGTGGTGGACTTCCCACCAGTGAGCTGGATATTTTGTCTACGCAGTTGGAGTTTTCCCCGGCAGAAGCAGAGATGATTGTCTCCTGGTCACGCGGTGCTCCACCGTCGCGCTCTCGCACTCGCGGTGCGAGAGCAACCCCTCCCGGGCGTGGTCGATTCATGATTAAGCCAGCTAAGGACGGATCGCCAGGAATTCCAGTCCAGACGATGCTTTTTCCCACCGAGATTAGAGAAGAGCTCCACAATACGAACGCCCGCTTCGAGGACTTCTTCCTGGAAGGTGAGGTGGCGTAGATGTCTGGTTTTGTCAGCCCTTTTGATGATTCAGTTCGGCGCCAAGCTATCACGGAGTTTCAGGAAACCTGGCAAGAGTATTCGTCAGCATCAGCCGCGGCAAAAGCAATCGCTAAAGACTGGGGGATGGGGCGGACAACGCTCACGGAGTGGCTGCAGGAAGAAAACCTCTGGCCCTCACCCACAGTCAAACAAGTTCAACACCTGCAACGAGAGATTAATCGTCTCAAAAGGCGCAATGAGCGTCTGCAAGAAGAAAACGCGCGACTACGACGACTAAGGAGTGAAGATGGATGAAGAAGATCATCGGCATTGCCATGGCTATCGTCTTGTTCCTCGTCCTTATCATCGTCGTTGTCTTAGACGGCGGTAGCGAGAACGAAGTCTGTGCCGAAGATGAGGGAGGATCTGGCTCAGGCGATGTTGTTGTTGATGGTGACTTCGCTTACCCGACTGATAAAGAAGCTACTCAGGAGAGCTCACCCTATGGTGAACGCGATGGTGGTATGCACCTTGGCCAAGACATCGCAGGCCCGCGCGGGACTCCTATTTACGCTTTCGCGGATGGTCGCGTAATCCAAGCGCAGGATTCTGGTGTGCAGGGATTCGGTGGCTGGGTTGTCGTTGAGCACGACATCGACGGTAAAAAGATTCAAACCGTGTACGGACATGAGGAGCCTGGTCAGGTCAAGGTCAAGACCGGCGACAAAGTTACTAAGGGACAGCACATTGCCGATATAGGCAATGCCGGTCAGTCTACTGGCCCACACCTGCACTTCGAGGTTGTCAAAGGCGACCGAGCAGCAGGCGGTGAGCGCGTCGACCCTAAGCCCTGGCTGGAAAAGGCCGAAGAAGGCAAGAAGGGCGGCGGAGACTCCGACAAGAAGGACAAAGACTCTAATAAGAAGTCCGAAGATGGAGGGAAAGTGCTTGTTGTAGGCGACTCCATTTCCAACGGTGCGCGCAGCCAAATCGAAAGCGCGATTCCAGGAGCCGAAGTCAGAGCCAAAGACTCCAAGCAGTACGCAGCCGGAATGCAAGAAATTGACGACGGTGACCAATTCGACACTGTGGTCATGGCCCTAGGAACGAACGGCGAAGTGGGACAAGACCAGTTCGACGCGGCTAAAGCCAAGATCGGTGACGCCAACTTGGTTCTTATGACCATCGCTGGCGTGCCTCACGCCGACAGCTTTAATGAGTCGGTGAAAAAGTCTGGCTATGACTATTTCGACTGGGCAGCAGAGGCAAATAAAGACCCGGGAATGCTCGTTGATGGAGTCCACCCTGGCCCCTCCGGGTCGAAGATCTTTGCCGACACTATGGCCCAAGCTGTAGGCGGCGGAAGCAAGGACAACTCAGAGAGCGGAAGGAAGAAGGAAAAATCTAGCGGTAATGGACAACCGGCTGATGAAAAGGGCGGATTTGAAGGTCTTTCTGGCCGTCAGCTAGCCCTTGCTAAGCAGATTGTCGCTATCGGTGAGCACATGCACGTCGACGAGAAAGGTCGACAGATTGCAGTAGCGACGGCCAAGCACGAGTCCCAGCTCCAGGTCTACGCCAATGACGGCGTGATCACCCCAGAAGAGCAAAGCGGTATGGCCGATGGTGTTACTTCGGAAAAGCTCAAAGAGTCACTGGATCTGCCGCATGACGCAGTAAGCAGTGACCACGGCTCTGTGGGCACCTTCCAACAGCAGGTCGGTATCTGGGGCGAGACCAAAGAGCTGATGAACCCAGCAGTTCAGGCAAAGAAGTTCTACGAGCATCTCGAAGACGTTGACTACCAAGGAATGGAAGTAGGCGCAGCCGCAAGCAAGGTTCAGGGAAACGCCACAGGTACAGGCGTTTACCAGCAAGAAGCTGATATCGCGGCCAAACTCGTCGATAAATATCGCGGTGCGGGCAAGGACTTGTCAGAAGAAGAAATTGAAGCTTTGGGCAATGCCAACATCGGAGACGGCTGTGATACCGAAGCTGGAAACGGAGCTTCCAGCGATGATGATCCGGCACCGTCGGGCGAGCTTGGTGAGCGCATTGTCGCCGCAGCACGTAAAGAATTCGGCTATCCCTACGTGTGGGGCGGCGGAGATGAAAACGGCCCAACGAAGGGACAAGACGGCGACGAAGAAGGCTACGACTGCTCCGGATTTGTTCTACGCGCGGTGTTTGTCGCGACCAAGGGAAAGGTCAAACTCCCTCACCAAACGCAAGCAATAGCCAAAGACAAGCACCTTAAAAAGATTGACTGGGAGGACAAGAAACCTGGCGACATCATTCTCATTGGCGGCGAAGGATCAGAACACCACGTTGCAATCTACTCCGGCAAGAAAGACGGCAAGGACAAATGGGTCGAAGCTCAAACCTATGGAGTGGACTCCGGTGAATACGACGTGCGCACCGATGAGCCACATCAAGCGTATCGAGTAAGCGAATAAGGAAAGGCAGGACAACAATGAAAAAGACAGCTATCGCTCTCGCCCTGGCCAGCACTATCGTGCTCACGGCGTGCGGCAATGACGACCCGGACGGTACTGATACCGGGATGGAAGACCCCACGGTAAGCCAGTGGGAGCAGCCCGAAGTTCGCGGCCCGCTTCAAGACACGGACCAAGAAGACGTGGACAAAGTAGGCCACGACGTTGTCGAGCAGATTTTCTCCTGGTCCCCAAAGGACGACCACACCATCGCTGACGCGGCACGCAAGGCCGAGCCATTGATGGATGAAGATTTCGCCTACAACAACCGAGATTCCTGGTCAGCAATGTTCAAAGTGCCTGGAAAACAGTGGGCCAGCTGGGTCGAAGACAAGGCTACGACCTCAGTAGAGGTTACCGAGGGCCTTGAAGAGCGCCCCGAAGACACTGACATGGAAGCCCGCCGTCAGTACTCGGTGGAGGTCACCATCAAAGGCGACAAGAGCGAGCAGAAGCTGCGCTATGACGTCTTCGCGCACTTTAACAACCTGGGGTGGTGGAGGCTCGACAACATCACCATCTCTCAACCACAGACCATGTCTTAAACAGAGTCGATAAGGAGTAAAACCATGAGCAAAGCCAACGACTACGCCCGATTTGATGAAATCGAAAACCTTGTGACCTCGGAAGAGTACAAGGACAAGCTTAAAGCAGCGGAAACTACCTCACAGCTGCGTGAGATTGGAGCAGAGGCCGGCGTCGACGTCGACGACCGCAGCGACATGGGCAAGTTCATGCACAAGCTAAAAATCCTCGGCATTGACTACAAAGCTATGTCAGCTGTTGAACGGGAAGAGCGCCAAGCGCGCCAGCACGAGCGCGCCGAAGAACTCGCACAGAGTGACACTACCGGCACCCGCTTAGATGTGTGGACGGGCGCAGTAGAAAGCGACAAGGGTGATAAAGGAGCCTTCGCCCTAGTTGACGAGACAGGCGAGGCTATCTGGTTTGGCAACTTCTTTGACAGTGACCCCATCTATACGCCGGGCGATATTGGCAGCGCCGAGCAATCAGCCGCAGAGAAGGCGGTGTACCTTGCTCGCCGCGTACAAGATGAGACGGGAGCCGAACTCATTGACTTGCATATCCACACCGAATACCCCGACCTTGATGAAGATGAACTGCGCCTTCGAGGCGTTGCCAAAGAGTCTCAAGTTGCCGTGACCGTCGAGGTCGATCCGACAGATGAGCGCGCGTCGACGGTGGCACGCATGGGAGGGTTTCGATCGCTGAAAAACGTGGATCTCGCAAGTCTTGTTGACCTTGATGATGAATAACCGTCAAAGTGACGAAAACCCGCAGGTAAATAGCACAGGAAAGGACGAAGAGTAATGGGTAAAACCAACCCCAGAAACTCAGGCGGGCCAGGAGCTGACGGGCAAACCATCTTCCTCGCTGTCATTCTCGTAGCAGCAGTGTCTGTACTTGGCACCGTGCAAATCGGAGCGGCAGCAAGCTGGAAGCTCGCCGGTACAGACAAACCACCTGTCAATCCATTTCAAACACTAGCCGGTCTTATTAAAGGCCAGATGGAATGGACAGCTATTGCGACAGTTGTTGCCGTGCTGCTATGGCTAGCCATTGCTGGATTGGTCTATTTGTGGATGAAATCCAAGCCGAAAAAGACCACCAGCACTACGGGGCAGGCCTCAAAGTATCTAGCGCCCAAGAGCGATATTGCCTCCCTGTCACGCAAAAGCGCAGAGAAAAAGGCAGCAAAGTTCATTGGCGAAGACGCTGCTAAGGACTATCCCGGCCTGCGCATGGGCAAAGATCTACAGTCTCGGCGCGGGGTGTATTCCTCGTGGGAGGATCTGTATCTCGTTATCTTCGGTCCTCGTCGAGGAAAGACCACGTCTCAGGTTATTCCGGCTATCGTCGATGCTCCGGGAAACGTACTGACGACTTCAAACAAGGCCGATATCGTCTACGACACTGCCGCGATTACCGAGGCACGTGGACACATCTGGATTCTCGATCCACAAGGCCTTGTTGCAGGTCGAGATGATCGTCCGTGGTATTTCGATCCGCTCGATGCGGTACGCCGTGACCCGATGAAGATGGACAGCGAAGCTATCGCGCTGGCCGATATTTTCCGCTCTGCAGCCCACGGTGATAACAGCACCGGTGACGCCTTCTTCTCCGAGGGCGGTCGCGACCTGCTTGGCAGACTTTTCCTCGCCGCAGCACTGGACAACCGCCCTATTACCGACGTGTTCCGCTGGGTTAATGACGATGAAGACCGCACGCCAGTAGGTATTTTGCAGCGCTTTGAGGAATGGGAGTCGATGGCTGACGCGCTCAACGGAACCTACAGCATTACCGAGCGCACTCGCTCCGGATTGTTCTCTCAAGCCGCGCAAATGGCTGCGCCACTGGGACGACGCGCTATCAGGCAGTGGGTTACCCCAGGTGACGATAAGGACAAGTTCGAGCCAGAGCAGTTTGTCCGCGCTGACCACGACACGTTGTATCTGCTGTCCAAGGAAGGCGTAGACAACGCTGCTGCTCTAACGACGGCACTAGCAGCGGCCACGATGAAAGCTGCTGAGCGCTATGGCGAAGAAAACGGTCTGCGGCTTCCAGTGCCGATGATTGCCGCCCTCGACGAGGCTGCGAACACGGTTCCGTGGCCCGAGCTTCCCAAGCTGTACTCCCACTACGGTTCGCGTGGAATTATCGTCATGACCATCTTGCAGTCCTATGCCCAAGGCGTAAAAGCCTGGGGCAAGGAAGGAATGGAGGCGTTGTGGTCTGCTGCGTCCGTTCTGCTCTACGGCGGCGGTGTCCGTGACCAGGACATGCTCAACAAGCTAGAGCTTCTCATCGGAGACTATGAAGAGTTGACGAAATCTGTTTCTCGCTCAACGGACGGCGGACGCTCTACGTCGATACAGGCGCGCGAAAAGAAGATTCTCAACGCGGCAGAACTAGCCGCCCTGCCTTACGGTCAAGCACTCGCGTTTACCGGGCGACGGCCATTCGCTCTGTATCTGGAGCCGTTCTGGGAGCGCACCTACTGGAATGAAGAAACCCGCGAACTGCTTCCTGCACAACAGTAACTACCACCGGAGGAATCCATGGCAGAAGACAAAATCGATCCAAAAGACTTCCACTACAAAAGCGTCTTCGAGTTCGTCGATAAGTTCCTAGTAACGATGTATCCGACTACAGATAACCGCATGAAAAACGTCGCGTGGTCTCCGACATGGTGGAGCCACCCTGAGGTCGTCGCGCGGATAGACGGGCTTTGGAAGCGCTACGAGTATCTGCGTGTAAAAGAGCCAGATACCGCACTTGAAACTTTCCTGCGTCTGCATGGTGATTACCACATGCGCCAAATCATGAAGGACGACGGAGTCTTTGCTGATTGCAAGCGTGAAGATGTTCCGTCTCGCCCGCTACCAGTTGCGTCCGCGACTAAGCCTGCTTCTGCTTCCTAGTCAAATTCGAAAGGACACCTACTATGTCTCGTACCTCTGTCGATGCGTCCACCGCTCGCACTATCCGAAACCTGCGGCGCGCTCTGCACGCAGAGCGCGTACGCCGCTTTCCCCCGCGCACGATTCAACCGGGCCCTAATGCTCTCACTCGCATGGCAGGCGGAGCACTCGCAGTAGAGGGGTGCCGCGCGCTCATAGAAGAAAATGAGCAATCCCGAACATGGGTCATTGATGATTTCAACCGCCGCGGTATGGCCGAGTCTGCCGCCGCTATCGCTGATAGCTTCGAGGACAACATGGCCTTTGCTGACGAGGAAGGCCACGATTTCCGGTTTTCTGCTCGTGACGGAGAGCTTTCGCGCTATAGCGTAGAGCGCCTTGGAAAAGACATTTCCGCTGTCGCCGGAGACGACGATGCCCGCGAGGTCACCGCATTGTCTCCGGCAGAAGTCATTGAAGACCTAGAAGCCCAGGGCGCAGATCCCGAAGCCATTGATTCCTACGCTCTCGCGGTAGGCGACAGCGATATCTCACCTAGCGACCAGCTAGTTGACCAGCTTCAGGAAGAGACCAGCGAGACACTGGAGTCTCCGGGCAACGACCTTACTGACGCCGCCGAACAAGCTGATGAACAGGTTGCTGAGATGTAGCCATGCACCCGCAAACTTCGCGGTAGAAAGACCAAGCGGTTCTTTCTACCGCTTTTGTCTATTTAGAGCTCGGGGCCTTGGTCTTCCTCAAGCTCATCAGCGGGTGCTTGTTCATCTTCATCGTTTGCGTCGCTATCGCTGGTAACACTTTGCGGTTCGCCGCCGAGGCCTAGGCTGGCGAGGAAGTCAAGGCCAGCTTGCGCATCCTCGTGCAGTTCGCCGGCGTCTTCGACTTCGGCATTGCCGGGGGTTTCATCTTCTGCTGTGCTCTCGGGTTCTGGCTGCTCTTCCTCTACGGCGTTCTGGACGGCGGTATCGTGCGCCTCGCGTTGAGTCTCGTCATTGTCTGCATTGTCTGGTTCGTAGGCAGCAGCAATGGTCTCTGCGACCATGTTGCGGATTGCTTCTTGGGCTGGCTCGTCTACGCCCAGGCGGCGTAGTTCGTAGGTGCGTTGTGCGGCAAGTAGGTTGACCTCATCGGCAATGTAGCCTGCATGATCGGAAACATCATGGGGGACTTCCTCTGCGCGCAAGCGCGTGGCGATATCGGCGCGGTCGGCCCAGTCCATCTTCTCACGGCGGATAGTATCGAGTCGCTGTTGAAGCCTCTGAGCGTGCTCGCTGTCGTGCTGGACGGCAGCGTCAAAGCGCTTGTCCCATTCTTCTGCGTCGTCGGCACGGTAGCAGATTTCGTCCCACAGGCCTGCCTCCGGCAGATTAGAACCGGTCTCTTCAATGGCCTGCTGAGCTAAGCTGCGGCGCTGTTGTGCTTGTTCAAGACGCGTGTGTGCATGGTTTATGCGCTGTTGGTACGTACCGTAGCTATCGGCGTCGTGGTCATAGGACCGCTCGCCAACCGGGCGAATGTAGTCCTCTGCAAGCAGGCGTTGGTGCTCAATGTCTGCGTGGGCTGCTTCTTCTTCCCGAAGGGCCGCGCTGTGGTCCGCCATGGCCTGCTCGTATGCGCGAATGCGCCGAGCATCAAGGACTACCTGCTGGTAGTCGGCCTGTACCTCATTGGTGGCTGCGTCTTTGTCCTCGTGTAGGCGAGTGGTAACACTTGTCTCCTGCCAGGTCAGCGACTCAACCTTGGAGTAAGCAAAGCGTGCGTGCTCTGCCAGCACAGCTTGGTTGAGACGGTTGAGGTTTCCTTCCTTTCCAGTAAGGCGAGTAGTTTCCGCGCGGTCGTAGGGGTTGTGGGTGCGCAGCCACGTATCGAGTTCTATATCTGTCTGACCAGATACGGGAGGTAGCTGGTTGCGCTTTCCGGTATCGCGCAGGCGGAGTTGTTCGTCCAGGCGGTAGCGGATAAGACGGGCCGGATCGTGGGCGTTGTCAATGTCGCGTATGGCAGCGTCCATGACGGTGCGCGGATCAATGCCCGCGTCAATCAGTTTTACCCAGCCGTGACGGATGGGCTCTGTGCCGTCGTCGCTGGCCTCAATCTTTCGGACAAGAGTGCCGGGCAGGGTGTCGATCCAGTCGGGTAGGTAGGCGTCGATGAAGTCATTGGTGGCTTCGTCTTTGCCCATAAGCCACAGGCCCATGATGCGATCAGGGGAGGTTTGCTCGGCTACGACCTCGGCTATGACCTCGCGTGCGGCCTTCGGGGAGGTATCGCGCGAAATCGCCCTGTCGAAGACGTCCCTAGCGCTGGGTGCTTGGTCTATGCCTTGGTAGTGGTAATGGCCGTCTTCGGCCAGCTCATCCAGCTGATGTTCGGTAACAGCATAGATGTGGTTGGCGATTTTGCCGCGTGTAAGTGCGACATACAGCCCGGCCCTATCGACATGATGGTCAATGACCGCGCGGGTACAGTCCACGGTGCTGCCCTGGGCGCGGTAGACGGTAGCGGCATAGCCTAACTGCACATTGCCCCGTACGTAGTCTGCCGGAAGGCACAACTGTTCTCCGGTTGCTGTGTTGCGGGCGCTAATACTGCCGTCCTCGGCAATGGCGGTGACAGTAAGCAGCGTGCCGTTGTTGATACGGGTACTCGTTGCGGTCTCATCATCGTAGAAAGTCTGGTTTTTGCGCGCCAGAATCGTATCGCCAACACCGGCTTTCTCCCCTCTAGAAAGCTGCGCTGTCATGGTGGTATCAACAACGCCGTGGGCGATGTAGTGGGCGCGGATTTTGTCGTTGAGTTCTGCCACATCGTGGTTGGTGGCAGCGATAAGAAGGCTGGTTTTACCGCTAGAAATATCAGCCAGGTAGTCCGCTGCGGCCTTATCAAGCATGTCACCACGAGCGCCACCATTGACCCAACCGCGCTCGGAATAGAAGTCAAAGGTAGACCGCTCGCCTTCACGCAAGCGCAGGCTCGTGGCGGATTGCTCACGGTCGCCGCCGAAGCGTACGACTTCAGAAAGCTGATTATCAGCGCTCTCGGCAGCATTAACCATAGCGCCGAATAGGCCACCGTTTTCTACAGCACCTAGCTGCTTATGGTCACCGATAAAGCGCACGACTGCGCCTGCCTCTTCGGCAATCTCTAGCAGAGATCCGATGTTAGGGGTCGAGGCCATGCCGGCCTCGTCAACGATGATCATATCGCCAGCGTTAATGGATACTGGAAGGTCTTTGAGACTATGGCCAGGCTTTGATGGGTGGTTTCCGCGCCAGGTGTAGGTGAGTTTGTCGATGGTATAAGCGTCAAAGCCTAAGTCCTCAGACAATACGTCTGCGGCTTGTGCAGACGGGGCCAGGCCAATTACGTTGCGGCCCTCATTCGCCCAGACGTTGGCGACAAGACGCATAGACGCGGTCTTGCCCGTACCTGCCGGGCCCACGCCAGTAGCCGCGAGTGTGCCGCAGGTAAGGAGGTATCGCGCCATGGATTCCTGCCCGGCGTTAAGACGGAAACCAGCCTCCTTTTCATGCTCATCAAGAGCCTCGTCAATCGCGCAAGAGGGCGCGAATGCGGCCACCGGTTCGTTGAGTGCGCCCAGTGCTTTGTCTTCGGTATCGAGGATGTCCTGGGTGGCATAAAGCTCACTATCAGCACGGGTGTCTCGCGCATTTCCTGCCGTGTTTTTCAAGGACTCGGGCAGTTCCAGGACGTCGAAATCATTGAGGGCAATGGCCTTATCACGCACAATAGCCTCAACCACAGTCGCGTGGATAAGGTCACGCTCGGAAAGAGAATCAAAGCGATAGCCTTGAAGCTTTCCACCCGCAGCGGTAGCTACATGCGAGGTGCGAAAGTAGGAACGACGCCTCGTCACCGTGTCTAAAACGTCGTCAATAAGGCCCGATAGGTGGGCCTCGGCGTCAAACAGTGGGCGCTCATCGCGGCTAGAATCTGCGGCAAGTTGGGCGATAGCAGCTAGTTCTTCTGTCCCGTTGTCGCGGGCAGATACTTCATTTCTCCAGCCTGCGCGAAGCTCAGAAAGGCTTTCTGGTTCACGCTTTGCGTCACGTGTTTCCAAGATGGCTTGCTGCCACAAGCGGCCCACTTCAACCGAGTTTGGAGTTGTGCCGCGAGCGGCAACAAACTCTTCCACCAGGCGCTTGTAGACCGGCTCGGCACCACGCCGACGCTTAGAAAAAGACTCCATCAACGACTCGGAAACACCGTCAATCTCCCACGTAGGTTCCTTGTTGACCCCGTGGTCGCGGGCGGTAAAGGTGTAGCCCATGTCGTTAGATAGCAGGGTGTTCAAGATGGAGTCATAGCGGTGGGAAATCGACTGATGATACTTCATCAACGTGTACCCATCGATGGACAACCAGCGTCCATCTTCGGTTTGAACCTTGTTGGATACAAGGACGTGCGAGTGCAGATCCGGGTCTCCTGCGCGCGTATCGTAGTGCTTAAATTCCGACGCTAAGAAGCCTTTCGTCTTGACTTGTTCGCGCCCTTGCTTGCCTACTCGGGTAAACAAAGCGTTGTCTTCTGCCCACGCCATTGCCTCGCTAACGGCCTGGTGATGAAGTTCCTCAATACGCCGAGCGGTCTCTTCATCCGACAATGCCCACACCACAGACACGGACTTTGCGGGCGAAAAAGTAAGGTCAAAACCCGACACAGATTGGCGCACATTGTCTTTAAGACCGTTGACCCAGTTGACGATTTCCCGGCCCGATTGCGGCTCAACACCGTGTTCTTCAATGAAGAAATCCCGGCCAATTTCCTGGACTAATTCGGCGCGCTCCTGCTTGCTCATCAGCGTGCCAGTTGTCTGCCGGTGGCGGCGCTCAGCGTCACGAAGTGCCACCAAAACCGGCACATCATTAGTGAAATTGGCGAAAGGACGCCCCAACTGCACGTCCTTGATTTTCTGCCCTTCGGACATCTTCATATCCGCATCCGGGTGCAATCCCTCGCCGTATAACGCGGCCATTTGCGACTCAGTAACTTCCCCACCCTGCACGACGTTCTCGGTGTTCAAACCTACAAGGCCAGAGCCCAACCATCGCCCCGGCGGGGTTCCTTTCGCGTCGTAATACTTCGACAAACTTGGCGCGTCTGTTGGCCCATCATTGGTAGCCACAGAGCGCAACAGGTACTCATAACCTGTTCCGCTGTTGACTACGCGCAGGGTCATCATGCGCCCTAGTCTAGCAGCCAAAACCCGATTAACACTAAGAGTGCATATAGTGTGTGGCGTAAACGCGGCCCCGCCGCGTGAGCGGAGCTAGCGGCC
>NZ_KV804007.1:0-1842 GCF_001811255.1 Corynebacterium sp. HMSC068H04 | reverse complement strand
GAACCACCCCACACACCCGCACCCACAAAGCAAACACAAGCACGCAAGGTGGTAAAGCGTCCAGGACTAGCGCGCGATGCGGATCGCTACCGTCAGGGCGAGAGCGCCCAGAACGGCAATTCCCGCATAAACAGTGGCCCACGCCATTCCCAGGCCGTCGGAGGTCAGGCTGGCGGCGGCAGTGTATATCCATGCCTGTACGGCGCAGATTGCGGCAATCCCCACGGTTACGCCTGCAGCTTGATCTAGCGGCAGGGTGAGAAGGTTATAGGCTACGAGTGCGAGGGTGACTAGGATAGTCAAGGCTAAAAGCGTGCTCATGGCGGGTGGTCCTTTCTGTCGGGGTGAGCGTGCGCCTTGATCGTCTCATGCGTGTGTGCACGCCCCTGGCGGCTGCTTTCGATGAGCGTCTAGAGGTTGATGTTTTTGTAGCGGTTCCAGGCGTGGCGCTGCCCGATGCCATGTTCGACCATGATGTTCATAAGTTCGTCTTCGGGCGCGGTTTCTGCGGCGTAGCGCAGTTGTTCTGCCATATGGGCGAATTGGCGACGGTAGGATGCGCTGACGACTTGGCGGGCGTATTCACCTACGTGGAGATCGATTGCTCCAAGGGTGAGCAGGCCTACGACGGTGGAGTTAATAACGTCAGCAGGCAGGGCTTCATGTGCGCCTTGGGCTTCGAGGTGGCTTCGGACGGTTGCGGCGTCGCAGGGACGGGATTGGGAGAGCAGGTCGGCCATTGCGGTGAAGATGTGGGCGAAGATTGGGCTTTCGAAGTCGCCGGCGTCCAGTGTGGTGGCAATTGTTTGGAGGCGTTCGGTGTCGCGGTTGTGCATCATCGCGCTTAAAAGGCAGGCTTCTGAGCTGGAGATAGTTACCTCGATGTTGAGGTTAATGTCGGTAGCCATGACCTGATGTTCCTTTCTTATTGCTATTTCCATAGCTGTTCCAATAGCTATAGGGATAGCTTGGGGTATGGGAGCCTTTTCTTGCCCTTCTCCCCTGGTGTGCCAGTGTGTGACTGGTGGCTATTCCACTAGCTATTGGTAGTGCTAGTGGAATAGCTTTTGTGTTAGGTGGCGTGGATGTAGGCCACGCAGTGCGGGTCGGCGGCTAGTTCGTCGGAGTCTACGAAGGGCGCTTTGGGCGCTTCGGTGAGGTAATAGGTTGTCGTGCCGATGGTCAGCGCCTGGGCGTCGACGTCGTGGTGTACCCATTTGTTGAGGGTGGCGCGCGCATGTTGGGTGCTGGCTCCGGTGGCGTTGAGTAGTGCGGCGATTTCGTGGCCGGTAGCGGAGTGTGCGAGATGCTCCCAGAGTGTTTCTTCGAAGGCGTCGTTGTCGGCGTCGGGGTAGCAAATGGTTGTATCTGCCATGTGGTCGCGTCCTTTCGGTCGTTTTCTTCTGGCGGCGTGGTGTCAAACCTACCTGCACCCTGATGGGCGCAGGTGGCTTAGGGGTTAGGCCAGTTCTTGCATGGAGGGCAGTACCTCTTGGGTGATGTGGATGATGTCTTGTTCGGTCAGCCCGATGGTTTGTCCTTGATTGTTGGACTTCGCAATGAGTGCTGGCCCGTAGTACTCCTGGTAGATGGTGCCGACTTCACGCTCGATGAAGTTTGTCAGTGTGGGGTTGACGTCACAGTCAAAGAGTCCTTCGTCGTTGACCCAGACGTCGAGTGCGCCGGTGGATACAACGTCGATGTTGCCGCCTACAGCCTCGCGTAGGTAGCGGTAGGTGTTGTCGTTGCTGACGATCTTGTCGGCGGTGGTGATAGTTAGGGTGCCGTCGGTGTCGATGTGGGCGAAGTAGGTGGTGGCCATTTCTGGCGCTCCTTTCAATC
>NZ_KV804006.1:0-17764 GCF_001811255.1 Corynebacterium sp. HMSC068H04 | reverse complement strand
GGTGTCTACCAAACAGGGGTCAGGTCCTCTCGTCTTTATCGGACTCGCCATGATGCTGGCGGGCTACCTGCTGTACTCGCGCTTTCTTGCCTCGAAGGTGTATCAGCTCTCCGATAGCTTTTCCACGCCGGCCCACACCATGGAGGATGGCGTCGACTACGTCCCCACCAACAAGTACGTGCTGTGGGGCCACCACTTCACCTCGGTTGCGGGCGCAGCACCCATCATCGGCCCCGCCGTCGCCGTGATCTGGGGCTGGCTGCCAGCCTTCCTCTGGGTCACGCTGGGCACGGTCTTCTTCGCCGGCATGCATGACTTGGGCGCGCTGTGGGCTTCCCAGCGCCACCGCGGACAGTCCATCGGCACGCTCTCTGGGCGCTATATCGGCGCCCGCGGGCGCGCGCTCTTCCTCGTCGTCATCTTCCTACTGCTGCTCATGGTCAACGCGGCCTTCGCCGTGGTCATCTCCAACCTGCTGATTTCCACACCAACCGCCGTCATCCCCACGTGGGGCGCCATCCTCGTCGCTTTGCTCATCGGCCAGGCTATCTACCGTTTTCGCTGGAACCTGACCATCGTCTCCATCGTGGGCGTCGCCGCTTTGTACGCGCTGATGATCATCGGTGACCGCGTCCCGCTGGCCCTGCCGGAAACCGTCCTGGGCATCCCGGACCGCGGTGTGTGGATCATCCTGCTGTTCGTCTACGCCTTTATCGCCTCCCTGCTTCCGGTGTGGGTCCTGCTGCAGCCGCGTGACTACATCAATGGCCTGCAGCTTTTCGTGGGCCTCATCATCCTCTACGGTTCCTTCCTCATCACCCGCCCAGAGATTGTTGCGCCCACCGTGTCGGATCACGTCCCGGACAACACGCCTGGCATCTTCCCGCTGCTCTTCGTCACCATCGCCTGCGGCGCTGTCTCCGGCTTCCACGGTGTGGTCAGCTCGGGCACGTCTTCCAAGCAGTTGGATAAGGAAACTGATGCCCGCTTCGTCGGCTACTTCGGCGCTGTCGGCGAAGGCCTTCTCGCGCTCGGCACCATCGTGGCCACCACGGCCGGTTTCAAGACCGCCGCCGATTGGGAGGCCGTCTACAACGAATGGAATGCCGGCGGCGTCGACGCCTTCGTGCAGGGCGGCGGTGCCCTCATGAACGAAGGTTTGGGCATCCCCACCTCGCTGTCCGCCACCATCCTGGCCACCATGGCCGTTCTCTTTGCGGCAACGACGATGGATTCCGGCGTGCGTCTGCAGCGCATGGTGGTCTCCGAGGCCGCCGAACTCATGGGCATCAAGCTCAGCGGTCTGGTTGCCACCATTATCGCCGTCGGCTGCGCCTTGGGCCTGACCTTCTCCACCGGTGTTGACGGCTCCGGCGGCATGCTCATCTGGCCGCTCTTCGGCACGACCAACCAGCTCATGGCCGGCCTGACACTGTCCATCATCGTGGTCATCCTCACCCAGCTGCGCCGCCCGACGTGGCCGGTGCTGCTCCCGCTGGTCTTCGTCACCATCATGTCCCTGTGGGCTGCGGTGCTGCAGCTCAAGACGCTGTTCCAGGCCGGAAACTGGCTCCTCCTCGTCATCGATGCCGTCATCATCGTCGCCGCTATCTGGGTTATCGCCGAGTCCATCGCCGCCATCTCCCGCGCGCGCAAGGCCCCGCAGGTGGTGTGGAAGGACGAAGACATCGAACCTCCCTTGCCGGTCAATGCTCGATAAACTCAAAGCCTTCGGGCGCGGTCTCGACGAGTTCTATTCCGCGCCCTATCGGCGTTCCTTTGCCAAGGCACAGCAGGAGGAAGATGATCTCTTCATGCTGCTTATCCTCTCGGAGGCTCTCGGCCTGCCGAATCCCGCCAGCTATTACACCTTGGAGTTACTGCCGCTGATGTATGAAGATTTCCACGCCTGGCACACGCGCATGGGCATGGAGCGCTCACCCTTGAATGGAATCTCATGTTGTTAGCCCCCATCATGTTCTTCGGCGGCAAGGGCGGGGTGGGTAAAACCACGCTGGCCACCGCCACCGCGCTGCGTCTGGCTCAACAAGGCAAGCGCGTGCTGTTGGTATCCACGGACCCGGCGCACAACCTGGGGCACATCTTTGACACCGCGCTTGGCGACGTCCCAACGAACGTCCGCCCCAACTTAAACGTCATCGAGATCGACCCGGCGCGGGCGACGGAGGAGCACCTGAGGGGCGTCGGCAAGCAGATGCGCCGCTTCATGCCGGAGCGTCTGCACCGCGAGGTCGACCGGCACCTGGACCTCGCGCGGCACTCGCCTGGCACGCACGAGGCGGCGATGCTGGAGCGCATAGCGGAACTCATCGAAGAGCAGCAGGACAGCGGGGAGTTTGAGCACATCATCGTCGATACCGCTCCTTCCGGTCACACCTCGCGGCTCATGGCGCTGCCGGAAATCATGGCGGCGTATACCGATGGGCTTCTGGCCCGGCGCGAAAAGTCGGATAGGTTTGGCGCGGTGGTGCGCGGCATGACCTCGGCGGAGAAGGCGGTATCCGCCAGCTCGCAGGATCCGGTGGACCGCCGTAATCAGGAGATCCGTTCCACGCTGCTCAAGCGCCGCCGCCGCTTCGAGCGTTTGCGCTCCGTGCTTTCCGACGAAACCACGACCGCCTTCTTCCTCGTCCTCACCGCGGATCGCACCCCGGTGTTGGAAACCGCCGAGTTCTTCACGGACCTGAGCTCCCATGGCGTGCACTGCGGTGGGCTGCTGGTCAACCGCCGCACTCCGGAAAGCACGGAAGAGTTTCTTCAGCAGCGCCGCGCCTCGGAGGATGCGGCCCTCGCGCTGCTCGCGGAGAAGCTGCCGGGCCAACCGGTGCACACCATCCCCTGGCTGCCCCACGAGGTCTCCACCCCAGAGGCGCTCGCAGCTCTGGCCGCTGAGCTTCCCTTCGATAGCTAGTCGGCGCTGCGTGCCACGACGAAGTCCTTAAAGTGCTCGACCGGCGGAGCATCATCGCCTTCGCGCCACACCAAGCCCAGCTCGCGGTAAGCCGCGGGCTGCAGGGGCACGGGGTTGCGGGCTTTGAGGTAGGGGTCATCGAGTGGCAACAGAGCCGATCCCAGCCCGGCGGCCACGAGGCCCGCCACGGTGGTGAGCTCCATGGATTCGAAGACGAGGCGCGGGGTGAAGCCGGCCTCGCTCGCTAGGGAGTCGAGCAACATGCGCGTTCCATAGCCCGGCAGCATGCCGATGAAGGGTTCATCGCGGAAGTCTTCCATGCGCACCCCGTCTCGCCCTGCGGCCCAATGACCTTCCGGAACCGCTAGACCGAGGCGTTGCAGTTTGAGCTGGTGCCACCCTAGCGGTCCGGGGGCCGTAGGGCGGGGGCCGACCAGCGCCAAGTCGGATTCGCCGGCGGCTACCCTCTCCACGAGCTCGCGGGCCGCACCCTGGTGCAGACGGATATCCACGTGGGGATGCTGGGCGCGGTAGGCCTTGAGCAGCTCCGGGACCATCCACGTGCCCAAGGAATGCATGAAGTCGAGGCGCACGGTGCCGCGCTCCGGATCCATGAGGCGGGACACGGCATCGCGCGCGGCAGCTTCGGACATCAACACCCGCCGAGCGTGTTCCACGAATGCCTGGCCGCGGGCATTCAGCCGCAGGCGCCGGCCGCTGCGCTCGAAGAGGCTGGCCCCCACCTCCGCCTCGATGCGCTGCACGCGGCGGGTCAGCGCGGATTGAGAAAGCCCGAGGGCGTCGGCAGCCGCGCCGACGAGCCCATGGTCCGCCACCGCGACCACGCCGCGCACATCTTCCAGATTCATGCACACCTCGCATGCTTTAAGTAACTTTCGGACATTTTACACATAAGCCGCGCTAGGCCATGCTTGATGCATGACCAGAACGCGGCGCGCCACCATTGCCATGCTCTTCGTGGGCCTGGCAATTTTTTCTTGCCTCTATCCCACCCAAGCCATGCTGCCCACCTTGGTGGAGGACATGGGCATGTCCCCCACCGAAGCCGCCATGACCATCTCCGCTGCCACCGGTGCGCTGGCCATTTGTGTCATCCCCGTGTCCATCATCTCCGAGCGCATCGGTCGCGGAAAACTACTGCTTGTTTCCACCATCGCGGCCACGCTCATCGGCATGCTCGTGCCGCTTGCCCCCAATCCAGAGATCCTCATCGCCACCCGCGCGCTCCAGGGCGCTGTCATCGCCGGCGCACCCGCTACCGCCATGGCCTGGATTTCGGAGGAGCTCGAAAGCTCCTACGTCGCCCGCGCCATGGGGCTGTACATCGCCGGCACCACCATCGGTGGGCTGACCGGCCGCCTCATCCCCACCGGGCTTCTCGAGCTCACCTCCTGGCGCTGGGCCCTGGCCGGCTCCAGCCTGGTCACACTTATCCTCGCCATCATCGCCGCTATTTTGCTGCCCTACCAGCAGAATTTCACCCCAAAGGAAATCCACTTCCGCTCGGAGCTGCGAGCCATCTTCCGCCATGCCCGGGATACCCGCCTCATCCCTTTATTCATCGTGGCCTTCGTGGCCATGGGCACCTTCGTATCCCTCTATAACTTCCTGGCATTTAGGCTCATCAACCACTTCCACCTCGCGCCCGGTTTGGCAGGCTTGGTCTTCCTCTTCTACCTCACCGGCACATGGTCCTCGGCGCGCGCCGGCCGGCTGGTCTCACAAGTAGGCCACGCCAACACGCTGCTCCTATCCTGCCTGCTTTTTGCCGTGGGCATCGCGCTATGCATGGGCTCTTTAATCCCCACCCTGCTCGGCATCGTGTTATTCACCATCGGCTTCTTTGCCGCGCACTCCACGGCCTCGGGGTGGGTGGGCCATATCGCCACCCACGACCGCGCGGAGGCCTCCAGCCTCTACGTCTTCTTCTATTACCTGGGCAGCTCCATCCTGGGCGCGCTGGCCGGCGTGCTCTTTGATTCCTTGTCGTGGACCGGCTTCATCGCCGTCTACACCGCCCTCGCCACGGGCATCGCGGTGCTGAGTTGGGTTGTGAGAAAAACCGGATAAACTCGTGTTTTATGGACAAGTGGTCGCCGCGCACATGGCACAGGAAAGCATCCCGCCCGGTCAGCCTGTGGATGATGGTTTTTCTTCTCGCCGGCGCAACCCACACCCTTATCCCAAACTACCGCTGGGTCCTCATCCATCTCTTCACCCTGGGCATCCTCAGCAACAGCATCGTGGTGTGGTCCCAGCACCTCACCGAAAAGTTCGTGCAGCTCAAAGTTCCGATGTCGGCCCGCCCTCGCCAGCTCGCGCGGATTTATCTGCAGAATGCCGGCGTTATCCTCACCCTCGTGGGCCAAATCCTCAGTGAATATTGGGGCCACCACTGGGTGCTCACACAGATAGGTGCCACGCTTGTCGCTCTTGCGGTGTCCTGGCATGGGTTGGCCCTCTTTGCTTTGTGGCGCCGCGCGGAATCCAAACGATTCCGCCCCGTCGTCGCAGCTTATGTGGCCTCGGCCTTCTTCCTTGCCGTGGGCGCTACTCTTGGCGCATTCCTCGCCACACACCCCTCCCATCCGCGCCTGCTCATTGCACACGTTGCCGCCAACATCGGCGGTTTCGTCGGCCTCGCAGCCGCCGGTTCACTCACCATCTTGTTCCCATCTATCTGGCGCACCAAGGGAATCAACCCACACATGAGCCTAAGCTTCACGCTGCTGGCGCTGGGCGTGGTGACCACCGTGATCGGCAGCGCGTGGAATGTACCGCAAGCGGGTCTGATCGTCTACTGCGTCGGCTGGGCGCTCAGCCTGCAGAGCTGGCTGCTCAATGCCCTCACCGTGTTCCGAGAACCACGCGGGCGCATCACCTTCCCGGCGCTATCTGTGCTCTTTTCCTGCTTCTGGTTGCTCGGCAGCCTGGTGTATTACACCACCCAGCATTTCTTCTCCAGCGAGCCACAGATTCCCATGCTCGCGCTCGTCGTAGGGTTTGGCGCCCAACTGCTCATCGGAGTCATGGGCTATATGCTGCCCACCACGATGGGCGGCGGCCCTTCAGCGGTGCGGGCTGGCCTGCGCGAATACAACCGCTGGGGGCTGGGGCGCTCGGTCTTCATCAACGGCGGGCTTGCCCTGTGGCTGGCCACCTCCAGTTCCCTCACCATGGTTGTCGCCTCCCTGCTCTGCCTCGGTTCCATGGCCATCATCCCCGTACTCACCGCTCGCGCGGTCAAGGCTCAGAAAGCCGTGCTCCTCAAGAAGGCCGAAGGCCCAGCGCCCACGACCACCACGGACTGGGACCAGGTGTGGGTGGCCCTTGCGGTGCTCATTATCCTCGGCGGACTCAGCCTCATCCTGTAGATCCCCAGACCTGAAACCCGCAACCTCCTGGGGTGGGTGGTGGGGCGTCGGCAAGCGCTTGGCGACGCCCACCTGCAGGTTGCGGGTTTCAGGTCTGGGGACTTGCACACGGGAGGGCAGGGAGAAGCTAGGGCTCGAGGGATGGCACTCCCGGCGCGCCGTGAGACATCCACTCGCGGACGGCATGGGTCGCGCGCACATCGCCGGCGTTATAGTGCAGAATCTGCGCACGCGCGTCCGTGTCACCGGCGAGGGCGGCTCGGCGGGCATTGACGGATTCCTCGCCATCGAACTCTTCCGGCCATTCAAAGCCAGCGACGGGCGCCACGGTTTTCAGCCCCAGGCCCGCAGTGCCGGCGAAACTGCGCTTGACGTGGACGAACATGTCCACCCATTCCTCTGAGGAGATGAATTCCTCGACCTCCTCCAGGCTCGGGGAGGAGAAGCGCTGGGCGGACCTGCGCATCCAATGGTTTTCGCCGTGGGCGGAGTAGCAATAGGCCGCGAAGGTCTTGCCCGCTGCATGCGCGTCAGCGCGCACCCCCATGAGCCACTCCCAAAACTCGGCGAAATTCTCCGCCTCGGCCCGCCCTCCCAGCGGATCCCAGGTCACAAAGGGGTGGTACTCGCCGTCCAGGAGCGCGCCCCACAGGTAGGCACCTTGATCCAGGTAGGCCTCCATATCGACGTCGACTTCCACATCCGCGCGAGGAACGCTAACCCGGTCGCGGCGCAGCAAAGGGACGCCCTCGCGCCACGCAGCAGCGAGGGCGGAGGGGGCGCCGAGGGAGGCGTCGATAAGCCCCTGCACCGTCGTGATACCGCGCTCGCGGTAGGGGTTAGCGCGGTCGCCCGGCAAGAAGAGGGAGATATCATCCCGGGCCTCCAGCTCTTGCTTACACAAGGGCCAAAAGCGGCAGGAGGCGCACTCCTTGACGCGGCGCGGCCCAGCGGGAAGCGGCTGTACGAGCGCCTCATCGATGCCGAAGCGCGAGGTATCCGTGACAAAAGCCTGACCGCGGTCCTGCCCAATCGCCGCACCCCTGCCAGAATTCAGGCCGACGTCCTCCAAACCCCGCGCGGCCAGGGCTAAACGGTAGCCATCGACGGCGTGATGCTTAATCTTGTATTTCGCCGGCAGCGGCTCACTCAATCCCAAGCGATGGGTGGGGACAACCAGCGTGCGCGAGTTCTCATGCGGGCGGGCCACGCGGTGATCCGAGACGATAACGGGGCTGTACTTATCACCATCCCGAACCAGAAGCTCCACGCGCACCATCCACTCCGACGTGGAAATGACGGCGTTGGTGATGTGTGTGTAACCGTGAGCCAGCGCCTCCAGCGTGGCAAGCGCCCGCTCGAAATCATCCCCCTCCAGATCAATCCGGCGGAAACGGCCAGGCCCCTTCTTGGGAAGGCGAGCGAGCGCGGCATCGATAGCCGCGGCGTGGCGCTCCGCCCGGGCTTGGCTCACCGCGGTGCGTGGGATCTCGGGATGGGCGCGGCGCTGCACCAAGCGATAACGGCAGCCCACGAGGTCCGTGGCGACGAGCACATCCTTCACAGCAGGTGAGCTTAGTAGACCACCTTGCTAGAGTTGTAGCGAGACCCTAAAGATAGATTATTTAAGGACGTTTCAATGGGCATTATGAAGAAGATCCGCAAGGCCCGCCGTGAGGCCCGCGCCGAGATCAAGGCTGCCAAAACCCGCGCAAAGGCAGAGGTAAAGGCCGCGGATAAGGCCAAGCACCGCCAGCAAAAGCTATTGGCCCGTCAGGAAAAGGCGCTTATCAAGTCCGAGGAAAAGGGCCTAAAGAAGCGCCGCAAGCACGAATACAAGATGGCCAAGAAGGAACTCGAGCGTATTAAGGAAGGCCGCTTTAATAAGAACAATGTCAAGCGTTATGCCGGCGCCCTGCGCACCGCAGCGCCCCTTCTTTTGCCTCTCCTTTACCGCGGTATCACCGTTGCCCAGCGCGAGGTTGAGAAGAAGCGCGCGCAGAAGGCCGGCGTCAGCGCCGAGCAGCTGGCCTCCTTCTCCGGCCACGGCGCACCGCTCAAGGCCCGCACCGCCGGTATCCGCAATTCGCTGAAGGATGCGCAGCTTCCCGCCGGTTTCAAGCGCGACGTCAAGGAGCGCCTCAACGAGCTTGATTCTGCGATCGACAATGCCGAGTACATGACCGATCAGCAGCGCCAGCGCGCACACCGCTCCATCTCCGGTGAGATCGACTCGCTCAACGACGAGATCCAGTCCAAGCTGCGCGCATAGCCGCTCGCACGGATTCTCTACGCCTTCGGGCCACTGCCTTCCCCGCTTTTAGACGGTGGAGGATATACGGCCCGAAGGCTTTTTCTTTCGCGCTCAAAACCCCTCTTTGAAATCCCACATTAGCGGCGTCACGGAATTTGTTTTCGTTCTATAGTTAATAGCGGGAGAATCAGTTTAGAGCTCGAATGGAGAAACATGGCACGCCGCGAAATCACCCAGTTTTTTGACGATATTGATAATTCGCCCCTCAACGAAGATGAAGTGATCGTTATCCGCTTCAGCGTTGACGGTAAGGATTATCTCCTCGACGTCTCGCAGGAGAATGCCGACAAGTTCCACGCTGCCCTAGAGCCTTTCGTGAAGGCTGCCCGCCACCCGGTCAAGAAGGACACTCGCCGCTACAAGCCGGCCGATGTCCGCGCATGGGCCGCCAAGCACGGCTACGAGGTGGCCGAGCGCGGCAAGATCCCCAACGACGTCATCCTGGCCTACCGCGACGCCAACAACCTCTAAAGAACGCCCTGCTCGCGTGCTGCCGCCACGGCGGAGGTGCGGGAACGCACGCCCAATTTGTCGTAGATGTGGACCAGGTGAGATTTCACCGTCGCCTCCGACAGCATCAGCTCCACCCCGATCTCACGGTTAGAGGAACCCGCCGCGACCAGCTTCAGTACTTCGAGCTCGCGCGGGGTGAGCGAGGTGCGCGGCGTGCGCACGCGGGTCATCAGTTTGTCAGCAACCACGGGCGAGAGCGCCGAATCACCGTCGGCCGCCGAGCGCACCGCCGCGAGCAGCTCCACCGGCGGCGCATCCTTCAGCAAGTAGCCCACCGCTCCGGCCTCAATCGCCCCTAGAATGTCCGCGTCAGTGTCGTAATTGGTCACCACGAGCACCTTCGGCGGGTTCTCCATGGAGTAGCGGATGGCGGCAGTCGCCTCCGCGCCGCCCATGACGCGGGTGCCTTCAATACCCGCTCCAAACCGCAGATCCATGAGGAGGACGTCAATGCCACCTGCCTGCGCTGCGGAGACGGCGGCTTCGGCAGTCGCTACCTCACCCACCACCTCGATGTCCTCAGCCCCCTCGAGCACCGAGCGTAAACCTAGGCGCACGATCTCATGGTCGTCGGCAAGCAAGACCCTAATCACGGGCTTCCTCCTCATTGGTACGGTGTGGACAATTTCCTAATCTACATCGTTGTTTAAGGGCACACTAACTGAGACCGCCGTGCCAGTTCCCGGCGTGGATTCAACCACGACCTCGCCGCCGAGTTCCGCCGCGCGCCGGCGCATGGCGGATAGACCAATGTGGCCCAGCCCCGCCGGTTTATTTTCCACCGCTTCCACATCAAAGCCCTGGCCGTTATCCACCACATCCACGCGCACCTCGTCCGGCGCATACGTCACGGTCACCCGAGCCTTCGTGGCGTGGGCATGCTTGACGACGTTCCCCACCGCTCCCTGCGCAATCCGCAGCAACGCTGCTTCCACCTTCATGGGTAGCTGTTGCGCATCGCCTTCTACGTCCACTGAGACGTCGAGCCCACCGGTCGCCGCAAAATTCTCAGCCATCCTTGTCATTGCCGCCCCCAAGGAGGTTTCGGACAACGCCGCCGGCTGCAACGCCGCAATCATGGCGCGCGCTTCGTGGAGGTTATCCGCTGCTGTTCGCCGAGCCAGTTCGATGCGTTCCTGCGCCTTGGGGATATCCTCCTGTGCGAGATCGCGGTCAGCGGCATGCAGGAGCATCTGAATGGAGGACAAACCTTGTGCCAGCGTGTCGTGGATTTCGTGGGCGATGCGCTGGCGCTCAGCGGTCATGCCGGCCGTGCGCTCGGACTCCACGAGCTGGGAACGGGTCTTCATCAACTCCTGGTTCATGCGGCTCAACGCCCGGAAGGCATAGGTAATAGCAATCGTCACCAAGGCCGATACCGCCGGGCCCATGATGCCGCCGAAGGAGAGCCCGCCCGGTACTTGCACCAGGATGGTCACCGCCGTGGCCGCGAGCACGCAGATGATGCCGGGAATCATCTCCAGCACATAGAGGTAGACAAAGTACAGAGAGAACACGAGGTAGATGGCCGCGGGCGCCACCGCTATATCCGCTAACCACAAGACCGTGAGGATAACCATCCAGCCATAGCGCGCGACGCGCGGCAGGGCCTCCATATAGGCCGAGCCCCCGAAGTACACCACCGCGAAGGAGACCAACAGCAGCAGGTTGAGCACGCCCTGCCACAGCGGCAGGCGTACCGTCATAAATATCGCCACCACCAGCAGCGTCGCCGTCAGGACGTGGATACCGTTGCGCAGTGCATCCGATTCAACCGAGGGCTGGTCTAGTGTGGACGTCATGCGCCACAGCCTACTTCCCCCACTCGCCGCCTGCCTGATCGGCATAAGTTTTGCCGCGGTGGGGTGTTCAGATGCAGCCGACCCCGCCCCCACCACCCAGGCCGCCAACCCCTCGTCCGACACAAACTCAGGCGATGGCCTGCCCACGGACGCTACCGCCGAGGTCAGCGACTGGGAAGACTGCCCCTACCTGGACACGCAATGGGTGGCCGATACGAATGGGCAGAGGATGACCCGGTGGGGCGTCGACAAGCGCTTTAGTACCCCCGCCTGCGTGTTCTGGTCCTACCCCGAGGAACCACAGGCTACCGTCCTGGTCCGGCAGATGCCCAGCGTCGACGAGGCGCGCGCGGTCGTGGATTCGGCCGCACCGGTTGAGGATACGGAGCTCGCCGAATTCGATGGGTGGTCCGGCGGGCGCGGCGTCTTTGAGGATCGCTCGGTCTTTGCAGTCCAGAAGAACAACCACGCCGTGGTGGTGTGGTCAAACCAGCTACAGACTCTCAAGCCCCAGCTCATAGCGCAGGAAGCAATCAACCGCTTAGGTCTGTAACGACCTAAGCACAGTAACGACCTAAGCATTTAATGGTCTAAACAGCGACTAACGCCTAAACGGCGACGTCATTATAGGGCATCTGCGCCGCTACCCAGGGGAAAATCACCTCCATGAGCAGGAAGAAAACCCCTACGGCGAGGGCCAGAGCCAACAACGCCTTGACCGCGGTGGGGCCGGGCAACAGGTTCCAAAGTGCGCGATACATTAGTTCTCCTCCAAGACGGCGGGGCGGGCATTGTCATCTGCTCCGGGTGCTTTAGCCTCGCGGTCAGTCTCCATCGCGTGAATGATCATGCGCTCTGCATTGGAGAACTGCGGGTGGCAGGTGGTGAGGGTGAGCAGGGATTCGCTGGGGTCAGCCCCTTCCATCCCGGGAACAGGCTGGAGCACGCTCACATCACCCGGCAGGGTGATATGGCGCCCCTGTACAGCCTGGTATTCCGGCTTGGCTTGCTGCTCTGGGCTGAAGCAGTCCCCCGCAGCCCCCTCGATAGGCAGCACGCGGTAGGTAATCCAGTCCGTCGCGGTTTCGATGACGATGGCATCGCAAGCCTGCAGGTTTCCCAGGTCATTGAAGGGAGCGCCCTTGCCCACACGGTGCCCGGCTACCGCGAAATTGCCCGGCTCACCAGGCATCTGCGTGTCGGTATAGTGCCCCGGCCCGCGCAACAAATCGTCTTCGTCGGTTCCTTCGAGAACCGCGAACGCGAAGTCCGAGCCGAAGGCCGGGATATAAAGGCGCGCAAAGGCCTCACCGAGCTTCGGGGCATGGCCCGCTCCGCGTGGGTTGTGCCATTCTTCCTGCAGCGTCTCGTTGGCTTGGTCCTGCTTGTGACCAGACTCGATGTTTGTCCAATAGGACTCATAAAAGGCAAAGAGAAGCAGAAGCACGCCGGCCGTCAGCATAAGCTCACCGATGACGGTCCCTACGGTCGGCCGAGTGCGCGCGGTGGGGTGGGGCATACCCATACCTTAGCCTCCCGGTAACGTGTAAGTGCCCCATCACCCTGCAGAAAGAGGAGTAGGCGATGATCAATATCTTCATGTACCCGGTCTCCGGAATCATGAAACTCTGGCACCTACTTTTTGGTTCCTTCCTTGACGGCTCGATGGCGTGGATCCTCACCATCGTCTTCCTCGTGCTCACGGTCCGCGGCATCATCGCTCCGCTGAATTGGCTCTCCGTGAAACAGGGCCGCATCGGCGCCCTCATGCGCCCGGAGATGACCGAACTCAATGAACACCTCACGCAGGCCGATTCGGTCGATGAGGCTGTCGACATCCTCACCCAGCAACGCGAGCTCAAGGAGCGCTTCCAGCACAACCCGCTGGTGGGTTGTTTCCCCGCCTTCCTCATCATCCCGGCTTTCATTGGCCTCTACCAGGTGGTTCTTCGGGTGTCAGGCTCCGCGAATGAACCGGTGGGGATGCTCACGCTTGGCGACGTCTCCTCCTTCCGCACCTCCACCGTCTTCGGCGTCCCCCTCACCGATTTCGCGCGCGAGCATCACGACTTGGTCCTACCGATGCTCGTGGCGGCACTCGTGTTCACCTCCCTCAACACGCTCATCACGCTCTACCGTGGCTTTCTTACCACGGTCTTCGATCAGAAGATTCCGCGCCGCTTGCTGTGGTTCATGGCGCTCATGGTGGTTCTCATCCCCTGGATGCTGTGGAAAGTGGCTTGGCATGGCCCCATCCCCGTGACCATCATCTTCTACTGGGGCTGCTCCTACCTCTTTACCCTGCTACAGACCTTGGTATATGAATTGATCCTGCACCGTCGCTATCCCCTACCGGAGGCCGTCCACGAACAGCGGCGCGACAGCATCCGGCGGTGGCGGGCTAAGGAAAAGAAGAAAGAGAAGAAAGCCGCTAAACAGCGCCTTAAGGAAGACCCTGCCCACAAAGAGGAGGTTGCTGCTGCCCGCAAACGCCACTCGGCCATCGTGGCGGAGGCACGCAAAATTGTTAAATCGAATAGTCAGCAGGAGGCGCCGAGAGAAGCTGAATAGCCAGCTGCTTCGCGGTTACCAGCGGGGCGACGTCGCGGGTCAGGCGGGCGCCGGCGAGCCCGCCATCGAGGAAAATGAGGATTTGGCTCGCCTGCTCCTCTGAGGGGTAGCCATTCTTGGCGTTGAGCAGGGCAGTGATCGTGGAATGCATCCATGTGCGGTGATCGACGCATGCCGCCACGATGCCCCGCTCGGCATCCGTCTCTGGACGCGGGTATTCACCGGCCGCGTTGAGGAAGTGCGAGCCCCGGAACTCCATGGAGGGTTGTTCCTCGATGGCCTTGTCGAAGAAGGCGAGGATCTTGCTCTCCGGATCGGTCGCGTCCTCGGTGCGCCTCTGCCAATCAGCGCGGTATTCCTCATCGAGGGCCTCGACGTAGGCGATAACGAGGGCATCCTTGGAGCCGAAAAGGGAGTAGAGCGACGCCTTCGCCACGTCGGCCTCGCGCAGGATACGGTCAATGCCGATAACGCGGATGCCCTCGGTGGTAAAGAGCCGCGTGGCGGATTCAAGTAGTCGGCTCCGCGGGCTCGGGCGGTTGCGACGCGACTTCTTTTCGGCCATTTCTTCTCCTCACATGACAAAACCGGTTCATCTATACAATATAGACAAACCGGTATGTATGCGAATTTTTACTTCTTGCGGCCCGTAATGGCTCCCACGATCCACAGCAAGATACATGCACCGACCGTTGCCGTAATGATCATCAGGAACCAGCTATCGCCGACGCTCTTGTTGAAGAGCGCTAGCAATCCGCCACCGATGAGGCCGCCGATAACACCAACGATGAGGTTGGTGAACAGCCCCTGGTCACGCTTCATAATCTTCTCAGCGAGCCAGCCGGCAATGATGCCAACAACAATCGAACCAAAGAAACCGAGACCGAGTCCCATGACACTCACTCCTTTGAATAACAGTAAATAGCGTTTATCTACGTACCCTCCCACCGTACGCGTTAAAACACCAAAACGACTCGGGCACACCACTTATCCAATAAAAGGGCCCGAATCGTTATAGCGAGGTTATGCGATGGTTACTCCGAGTCTGGTCGAACCACCATCATCGGGCACGGCGCGGACTGCAGCAGTGCGCGGGAGGTAGAGCCCAAGAGCATGCCCTTGAAGCCACCGCGACCGTGGGAGCCCACAACGAGCAGCTGCGCACCTTCGGAGGCCTCCGAGAGTGCACGGACCGGGCGGTCACGGGCGATAACCTTCTTAACCTGCACGTCCGGGTACTTCTCCTGGAACTCCGCGAGGCGTTCGGTCAGCAGTTCTGCTTGCTCCTTCTCGACCTCGGCCCACTCCGCTTGGGCTGCTGAAAGCCCAGCCAGGGAAGCTTGAACCTGCATGTCCATCCAGGTGTGAACGGCGATGAGTTCAGCGCCGCGGGCATCTGCTTCCTTGAAGGCGTAATCGGTTGCCTTCTGGGAGACCTCGGAACCATCGACACCGATAACAACGGGACCGTACTTCGTGGATTCGGTGACGTGGTTATCCTCACGGACCACGACCACCGGGCAGGATGCGTGGGAGACCACAGATGCAGATACCGAGCCCATGACCATGCCGGACAGGCCGCCCATGCCGCGGGAACCCATGACAATCATGGTGACGTCCTTGGACATCTCCAGCAGCATGTCGATCGGGGAACCCTCAGCCACGGTGTGGCCAATCTTCAAATCCGGGGCAATCTTGTGAGCCTCGGCGCGGGCCTCCTCGATCTTCTCTAAGGTCTCTGCCTGGAGGTCATCAAAAAGCTCCTTCGGCGGGACCATGCCTTCGGCGTAGAGGAACTGCGGCATCGTGTAACTCGATGCGATACGTAGCGGGATACCCCGTTTCACCGCAGTATTTGCAGCCCAGCGGACGGCGTTCTTCGACGCTTCCGAACCATCAACGGCGACGACGACAATGTCTTCCTTTGCCATGACCTTTCCTTTCGAAGTGCTTACACCTCCAGTCTAATACCTACTGGCCGACCTGTGGGGCGGTAGCGGCATCAGCATTCGCTGGGAAAAGAATGTTGTAGGCAGCCACAGCAATATCACGAATGACGGCACCGATACCATTAGAGAAGAAATCGATGACGGGCGCGAGAATAGAGTTGAAATCCATGGGGCAAAGAATATCGCAAAAAGGGCGTGGCGCAACACCACTTCCTATCCGCGATGGACTAAACCCCACTCACGCCCGCGTTGTCGAAGGCCCCATCACCGCGTGGGACTTTGTGCACGACCTCATCGTGACCCAACGTCACCGCCACCCCGACGATAACGACGCGGCCCTCCAAGCCCGCTTCACAGCGAACGAGGTTGTATCCCAAGACGGCACCCCGCTTAGTCCCGACAGCACCCTCGCCACCAACGCGATGGTGTACTTCTACCGCATGCCGGCTCCCGAAACACCCGTCCCATACGACATCCCAATCCTGCACGAAGACGAGCACCTCTTGGTCGTCGACAAGCCGCCCTTCATGGCTACGATGCCTCGCGCCCGCCACATCACGGAGACTGCCACCGTTCGCCTTCGCCGAATGACAGGCAACAACGAGCTTTCCCCCGCGCATCGCCTGGACCGGCTTACCTCGGGCATACTCGTCTTCACCAAGGACCGCACCGTTCGGGGCGCCTACCAAACGCTCTTCGCCGAGCGCCGCGTCACCAAGACTTACGAAGCCATCGCCCCGCTTGCCGACGTCTCCCCCGGCACCGTCTGGCGCTCCCGTATGGAGAAGACCCCAGGGGAATTGCAAGGTCGCATCGTCGAGGGCGAAGTCAACGCCATCACCGAGGTCGGCGGCGTGGAACCAGTAGATAAGGCACCGTACGAAGCCATCCACGGTTCACTTCCCGAGATAGCGAAGTACACTCTCAAGCCACAGACCGGCAAGACTCATCAGCTCCGGCTACACATGCTTCAGGCGGGCATCCCTATTATTGGTGACCCCATATACCCGGTCATTTTCCCTGCAGAGGCCGAAGACATGCGGATTCCCATGCACCTGACGGCGACACACATTTCTTTTGTTGATCCATTCACAGCCAGACCCCGAGAATTCTCCTCTCAACTACCGCTTGGAACCCACCATTTATTGAGCCCGTAATTAGGAACATTTAACCATTGTCAATGGCCTTCGACCTACCTTTCGAAGGCCGGGATCTCGCGTTCATTTCCAAGCGGACGCCCGGCCGCCTCCCACCAGGTGCCCGTGTCCCGCGCGCCCTTCCACCCGGCAACGTAGGCCACCACCAAGCCAGCGACCGGAACGACGACAGCGCCAATCGGACTGAACAGAGACGCCGCAAAATCAATCACATGGTCAATCTGGAAGAACTCAAACACCATGCCGTAAAACTCACCCCGGCTATGCAGGTCCGAAACGCGCTTAGCCACGGGTTCAATCACTGGTTCTAGTCGGTCACGAATCGCCGGCCCGAAAAGCAAAAGAACAAAGGACAGCGCCGCCAATGCGAACTTCTTACTGAGTTCCCACGCGCCCGCGCGGTGGGGATGTGTGGCTAAGTCAACGCGCCTCTTCCGTGCTGACTCGTTGGCAACCGGAAGAAAGTCGATCCGCTTAAGGTCATCACCGAGTCTTACCCGCGCTGAACGACTATCGGGCTCAAAGACATTTACAGTCTTGTCCGCAAAGAAGTGGCTCAGACCGTCCTCTTCCCACCCTGGGGCCGGCCTCTCCCTCAAGACCAAAGAATGCTCAATATCTTTCACCCGGGAGACAACCTGCCCCTCACGTATCAGACATGCAGCCGGCACCCTATCCATCAACCCACGGGGTATAGGACACTGCGCAACCCGCGTCTGAATCTCATCCGAGGTAGCAAGACTTTCAGCACTTTCTGAGTCCGCCAGGGCAGAAACTTTGCTCCGTGCTGCAAGCAGAACATAGACGGTCTTTCCCTCATAGGGAAGTTCCCACAGGTCAAACTTGTCGCTCAAACGCAACGCCCGCAACTTTGACAGTCTGCGCGAACAACACCAATAACCACAGCCTCTACTGTAACTGACCCTGCCAAGGAAGACGAACAGAACAACTTCACCCCAGCATCGACAGACGTGGTGCCGAGGAGGGCCCTCATGACTCGGTCACTAAAAAGCTATTTGTTCAGACCTGGAAGTGCAGACGTGGTAACGCATGCCGGTAGTGCTGGCAAAACGAAAAAGAGACCGTTAAAGCAATGATGGTGCTTTAACGGTCTCTTCGTTGTTTGTATTG
>NZ_KV804005.1:0-838 GCF_001811255.1 Corynebacterium sp. HMSC068H04 | reverse complement strand
GGTGCTGTTGCAAAGTTGGGGCAGTAGAAAGACCGGCGTGAAATAATCAGAGCCATGGGCATCTTCTCCGGTCGGCATTTCCCCCGTGACATCATCCTGTGGGCGGTGCGGTGGTACTGCCGCTACGGGGTGAGCTACCGCGATCTCGAAGAAATGATGACCGAGCGGGGTGTGCCAGTCGATCACACCACGATCTACCGCTGGGTGCAGAAATACGCCCCTGAGCTGGATAAGCAGACTCGCTGGTACCGGCAGGTACCCGACTGGCAGGCCCGGTCCTGGCGGGTGGATGAGACCTATATCCGGGTCGGCGGCACGTGGTGCTATCTCTACCGGGCTATTACCGCCGGTGGGCAGACCCTGGACTTTTATCTCTCCCCGAAGCGCAATGTCGCGGCGGCCAAGCGTTTCCTGGCCAAGACGCTGCGATCGAATACGACAGCCGGGTCCCCGCGGGTCATCAACACCGACAAGGCACCAGCTCTGGCCAAGGCAATATCCGAGCTGAAGGCGGAGGGAATCTGCCCTCAGACGGTGGAGCACCGGCAGGTGAAATACCTGAACAACGTTATCGAGGGAGATCATGGCCGACTTAAAAGAATCCTGGGGCCGAAGGGAGCGTTCAAAAACCGAATTTCCGCCTACCGGACGTTGAAAGGGATGGAAGCGATGCATTCATTACGGAAAGGCCAGGGCACGATGTTTGCCTACGGGCACCCGAACCCAGACGCGGTGATCGTCAGCCGGATATTCGAGACAGCTTAAGCACCCCGGAGCAAGGACAACTGATGTCTTGAGGTTGGGCTTTTCGACCCTGGCCCAACTTTGCAACAGCACC
>NZ_KV804004.1:0-545 GCF_001811255.1 Corynebacterium sp. HMSC068H04 | reverse complement strand
CGCTTACGGTCGTAGAATTCAGTCTTTAGCGTCGACCAGAACGACTCAGCCATCGCGTTATCGAAGCACACACCAGTACGCCCCACAGACTGAGCAATACCCAGTCTGCTGCAGACCTCCCAGAGCTTCTCACTGGTAAATTGCGTTCCGCGGTCAGCGTGAAACACCAGCCCATCAGGAACATCACCGCGCAGTGTATGCGCCATCCGCAGGGCCCGTTCGACCAGGTGTGTGTCTTGCACGCTATCCATAGCCCAGCCCAGCACTCTGCGGGAATGACCGTCGCGGACCGCGCACAAATACAACCAGCCCTCACCGGTGCGCAAGTAGGTAATATCCGACATCCACACCCGGTTGAGCTCACCAGTATCAAACATGCGCTTGACCAGGTCAGGAAGACTCGACTTACGCTTGGCTTGGATTGTAGTCACTGGGACAAAGGCACGCGGTGAAATCCCTTCAATGCCCATCATGCGCATCCGCTTCGCCACAGTCTTACGGTTGAGCGAAATGTGGTAGCGCTCGGCAAGCTCTGCGGTGATCCG
>NZ_KV804003.1:0-231 GCF_001811255.1 Corynebacterium sp. HMSC068H04 | reverse complement strand
AGTCCCTAGATTCCGGTGCACAGCCGCCTCATGTAAGAGAAAGATCTTCCAAGAATCTTTAACCTGCGCTGATGACGGCGCCAAGCTCACGCACCGGGTCACCCGCTGGATCTTGCAGCGCCTTGCTATTGACCGGATGAGTGTGTCAGCTACCGCCAAAGCACTCGGTGTGGGCTGGGACCTGGTCAACCAAGTCGCGCTGGATGCCTGCCGCCAGCTTGTCTACGGCGA
>NZ_KV804002.1:918-43115 GCF_001811255.1 Corynebacterium sp. HMSC068H04 | reverse complement strand
CTTTGAGCAACAACTCAACGGTGACGGGCTTCCTCGTCGTTTTTGCATACAGCCTACAAGTACAGACCCGAAAACACAGACCTGCAAGTAGGCGTCGTCAAGCACCAAGGGGCCAGGATCGGCGACCTGCGTGAATGCACTTCCAGGTCTGCACTAATGGCCACACACAAACACATTAGCCCAGCTTCAAGATTCCGGAGCATATATCCATTCAGATGGAGGAGTGAGACGTTCGACCAAAGGCTCATGCAGTAGAGAAGGTGCTTCTTGCACCGCGCCTTGAGCGTATCGGCTTATTAGAATCATTCATATCAGTGCCTTGGCGGGAAAGTAAGGAGTACGCGATGCGGTTCACCCAAACGTCAGCTACGTTCTCTCATTCCTACAACGCGGCCTTCCTCAAGGACCTGAAGTCCGTGCGCTTCAGCACACAGAATGGCAATCCTTCCTCTTTCAGGTTTCTCGATGCATTTTTGTCGAAGAGGCCTATACCGCAGGTACGTGATGGGCGCGGCGGTTTACTGTTCTTAGTCATTATGCTCGTGGCCTCGGCCTGCATTTTCCTCTTCGCTCTTCTGCTAAATGGCTTTGATATCTCGTGGCTGCTTGCGTTCCTTCTTGGTGCGTTGTTGTGTTGTCGCGCGTCAGTGGGTGTTGTATATCAACAGACTGGTAGACAGGTATTCAATCCGCACAAAGAGGTGTGCCTTCCCCGGGAAGTTGGTGGTGGAATTGGCAACAATGTCGATTTAATGAGGCATGGCGCGCCCCTATATGGATAGATCGAAACCCGGTGAATTTGCACCATATCGGCCAAGATGATCGAACAGCTGTAGTAGAAATTACAAAACAGATGCACACAGAAAACGCTAAAGTTCTCCCTATATTCCACAGAATGAATGGGAGCGGGTTTCCAACAGATGTAACCCTTGACGACCGCGCATCCTTTAGGGAGTGTCGACACACATACTGGAAAGAAAAGGCATTGGACTACCTATGACCGGTCAGAAAAAACTCTCAGATAAGCTACTCTCATACGTGTACGGCCACGGACTAAGTAAAAGTGAACTGTCTCAGCTGAAGTCGGTGGCTCCATCTTGGATTCCCGAACAATACTTCCAATTCTGGAAGCATTACACGGCCTTTTCTCCGCCATCGTTAGTTTTCTTCACACCTGCCCCATACGGAGTCTATGAAAACGCCTTCGAAGGGTTTCTAGAAGATTTCCGGTCAGTCGATCTTGTCGATTCAAAACGCTTCTTCCCAGTAGCCTATGATGACGGTTTTGTCTGGGGCGTCTTCGAACAGAAGCCCAATGGGTCGGTTATATGTGGAATGTACGATTTTCAAGAAAAGGACTACGTTGAAGGCCCCTTCAAGACATTCGAGGAGTGGGTTTACAGCTACGGATAAACAGGCTTTGCGAGCCCGGCTCAAATGGATGAATTAACGACGTACTAAATGATCGGAAAGTGGCACAGACGGTACTCCTGGTGCGGCCTTCTAGCCCCCCAATGACTTCGAAGCACTCACATCAGCTACACCAACCCAAGCAGCATAGCTAACCCCCGATGTGTCTACTTTCCGGGGGTCAGGCCCGTTCGCGCGTCGAATTCGCCTCGCCTGGAACAATGGTTGGACCTTTTGGGCAGTCGTCCGTGGTATGCCATTGGAGCACGGAAGCGTAGAGCATGGACTTAGCTCTTCGCAGGTGGCTGCGGGATTAGAGTGCGTGTGTGATGAGTGGCGTTTGGGTGAGGTTGCCTGGCCGCCGAATAGTGTGTAGTCGCCGAACTGGGACCGTAGGTTGTGGGGCACTTCACTAGCAGTTGGTTCGTATTGCCGTTTCTGGGGCCGTGACCTGTAGACTGGTTCGGTACATACGGACACGTCTACCGCAGAAAGTGCATGGCTTTAATGTCTGAATCCAACTCCCGTAACCACGGCCGTGGCCGCGAAGGTTCCGCAGAAGGCAACCGTGGGCACTACGGCTCTGGGGGCCGCAAGTTTGAGAAGCACGGCGGCGCAGCGGGGCGTCGAGAAGAGCGTCGCGGTGATCGCCGAGACGACCGCCGAGGTGGCCGCGCAGGCGCTAAACCTCGCCGCAACGACCGCAATGGGCATGGCGGCGGCAAAAATAAGGTCTCGCACCCACAGCGTTCAGGCTACCGTGAGGAGCGCATCAGTCGTCGTATGACAGATCCAGACCTGCCATCTGATATCGACATTACGGATCTTGATCCTTCGGTACTTCAGGATCTTTCGTCGCTCTCCAAGGAAAACTCCGAAGCCGTTGCTAAACACCTCATCATGGCGGCAACGTGGCTTGAGGACGACCCCCAACTGTCGCTACGCCATGCACGTGCTGCCAAAGACCGTGCCGGACGTGTATCAGTCGTCCGTGGAATGAACGGAATCGCTGCATATAGGGCTGGAGAGTGGAAGGAAGCCCTTGCGGAGCTGCGTGCAGCGCGCCGCATTTCCGGTGGCCCTGGGCTGCTCGCGGTCATGGCTGATTGCGAGCGAGGCCTCGGGCGCCCAGAAAAGGCTGTTGATTTGTGGCGGGGCGAGGAGGCTAAGGAACTCGCGGCGGAGGATGCGATCGAGTTGGCTATCGTTGCTGCAGGGGCGCGATTGGACATGGGGCAGGCAGATTCAGCCGTAGTTACCATCCAACGCGCAAAGCCTTCTAAGGATTCCACGGGATTCTCGGCATGCCGCCTTTCCTACGCCTATGCCAATGCTTTGTTGGAGGCTGGCCGCAAGGAAGAGGCCCGGGAGTGGTTCCAGCACGCGATTGACATCGATGAAGGAGACTGGACCGACGCTGCAGAGCGTCTGGCCGAGTGCAAATAATGAGTATTCTCAAAACCCATGATTCATTGCTCCTCGATCTCGACGGAACAGTATGGGAGGGCGGACAGGCTCTTCAGTGCGTCGTCGACGTGGTCAATTCCTGCGGTATTCCTGCAGTTTATGTCACGAACAATGCATCCCGAAGCCCCCAAACCGTAGCCGGTATGCTCGGCGAGATCGGCTTGGAGACGGATGCGCAACACGTTGTTACCTCTGCGCAAGCGGTAGTCAAGATCGCTCGTGAGGAACTTCCAGCAGGCGCGAAAGTCCTCGTCATCGGCGCGGACTCATTTCGTTCACTGGCGCGTGAGGCGGGCTTCGATGTTGTACACAGTGCCGACGATAAGCCCGCCGCGGTCCTGCAAGGTATGGACAAGTCGGTGGGCTGGGAGCAGCTCTCTGAAGGCGCGTTGGCAATTAATCACGGCGCAAAGTTCTTTGCCTCCAACCTGGATACGTCTCTTCCGACGGAGCGCGGAATGGCTGTGGGCAACGGCTCGCTAGTCGCAGCTATCGTTTCAACTACCGGCGTAGAACCCATTTCGGCAGGTAAGCCGGAACCCGCTATGTTCACTCAAGCAGCTAAGCTCGTGGGGTCGACGAAGCCTCTAGCTGTAGGGGACCGCCTTGACACGGACATTGTTGGCGGCAACAACGCTGCAATGGATACCTTCCACGTCCTTACAGGTGTGTCCCGGGAGCTTGCTCTGATTGAAGCTACTGCGGAGGAACGCCCTGATTTCATTGGTGCAGGATTCCACGAGCTCTCCTTATCGGCCGCACAGGCGCGCCCAGGTTCCCAGGGAGGCTTCCGGGCACGGTTTGACGGCTACGACATTGTTCTTCAAGGCGGGAACGAGAAATCGACGTCGATCGAGGCGTTGCGTACCGTCCTCGAAGTTGCCTGGGCCGGTGCTGAGCCGCCTCGCTACATTCAGCCACGGAGTGAAGCCGCGGAGAGGGTTGTGTCTACATGGCGGTAAAGCCTCATGACCCGCGCGCGGTTTTGGCTCCGGAGAAGCTGGATGCGTCGCTCGCGGAGATTCTCAATGAACCAGCTGAGAACCTTGAACAAGAACTTGCTCAGCTGGATCGCGCTCATACTGTGCTGCGGGATGCGCTCCAAGACAATTAGCGCTGACCGTCGAGGATTCTAAGGGAAGAGGAGCTTTTCATGCCACCGCAACGCCGCCGTCTCGACGCGGAGCTAGTGCGCCGAAAGATTGCGCGCTCACGGGAACAAGCCGTTGAGATGATCAAGGCCGGCCGCGTGACCGTCGGGGGTTTCAAAGCGATGAAGCCCGCGACGGTAGTTGAGCCTGAGGTGTCTATCAAGGTTGAGGCCAGCGAGGGGGATGATTGGGCTTCGCGTGGCGCGCACAAGCTCCTTGGCGCTCTCGAGGCTTTCGACGTTGACCTTAGGGGAAAGCGAGTGTTGGATGCGGGGGCGTCGACTGGCGGCTTTACCGATGTGTGCCTGCGCCGCGGTGCCGCGGAGGTGCTATCCGTCGATGTGGGCTACGGGCAGTTGTTGTGGCGTTTGCAGAATGACGAACGGGTTACGGTGCTCGACCGCACTAACATTCGCCACCTGACACTTGAGCACACGAATGGTCCCTGCGACGCCATGGTTGGTGACCTATCGTTTATCTCCCTGAAGCTTGTGCTTCCAGCGATTGCATCGTGCATGGCTGATGGCGCGTGGCTATTGCCCATGGTCAAACCACAGTTTGAGGTGGGCAAAGACCGGATAGGGTCCGGTGGTGTGGTGCGCTCTCCTGAGCTACGGGCGGAAGTAACCAAGGATGTCGCTATCTTCGCTCAGGAGCTCGGGCTCAGCGTGAAAGGCGTGGCGGCATCGCCGTTACCTGGACCAAGCGGCAATGTTGAGTACTTCCTCTGGTTGGTCAAGGATGGATTGTCCACCCCGGAAGATAGGCTTGATGCAATGATCGAGACGGCTATCAAGGAAGGACCCCAGTGAGCAGTAGTGTCGCCGCGGAGGGCACCAACCGCCGCGAAATTCTTCTTGTTCCGCACGCGAGCCGCGCGGATAATCTTGCCGCTACGCATCGCGCGGCGGAGCTGCTCCAGGAGGCAGGCATCAAGGTGCGCGTGTGCGCAGCGGATACCGTCCTTCCGGGCCTGCAGCATGTTCGGCATACGCCAGCTGCTGCCGAAGGTTGTGAATTGGTGCTGGTTCTCGGTGGCGATGGCACATTTTTGCGCGCGGCAGATATGGCGCGTGCCGTCGATGTTCCCGTGCTTGGAATAAACCTGGGCCACGTCGGCTTCCTCGCCGAGTGGGAAGCGGAGTCACTCGACCGTGCGTTAGTACGAGTTATCGAGCAATCCTATGAGGTCGAAGACCGGCTTACTATCGACGTCACCGTGTTTGATGCTGACGGGAAACTGCGTGAGCGTAGCTGGGCGCTCAATGAGGCGTCGATTGAGAATCTCAACCGCTCGGGGGTGCTGGACGCCATCCTCGAGGTGGATGGGCGCCCGGTATCTGCTTTTGGTTGCGATGGCGTGCTCATCTCCACTCCGACTGGATCCACGGCCTATGCCTTCTCCGCCGGAGGGCCAGTTCTGTGGCCTTCTCTTGATGCCATCCTGGTTGTGCCAAACAACGCGCATGCCTTGTTTACCAAACCGCTCGTGGTGTCTCCGGATTCGCAAGTCGCGGTGGAATCGGCGTCGGCGACGACTCCGGCCGTGGTCATCCTTGACGGATTCCGGGAAGTCTCGATGCCTCCAGGTTCGCGCGCGGAGGTCGTTCGTGGTGAAAGGCCGGTGCGCTGGGTACGTCTAGATCAGCAGCCATTCACTGATCGTCTGGTGTCCAAGCTGCGCCTCCCCGTGGAAGGTTGGCGCGGGCCGCGTCACTAGGTTGTTTGGCGCGTATTTAGGAAGGAAGATAGCTCACCGTGCTCGTTGATATCAGCATCTCTGACCTCGGCGTGATTGAAAGCTCCGCAGCGGAACTATCGCCAGGACTCACCGTGCTCACCGGCGAAACCGGCGCTGGTAAGACCATGGTGGTAACTGGACTGCGCCTTCTCGCCGGCGGTCGCGCGGATGCATCACGTGTGCGCGATGGCGCCGCGAAAGCAGCCGTAGAAGGGCACTTTTCCTCCAGTTCTCTTGCCGTAGCGAAGGTAGTCGAAGAATCAGGCGGTGAGCCAGATGAAAACGGCGAATTCATTGCCTCCCGCACGGTGTCGGCGGCGGGACGCTCACGCGCCTACTTGGGTGGGCGTTCAGTGCCGGCGGCGACATTGGGGGAGTTCGCCTCCCACCTGATTACTGTGCACGGTCAGAACGACCAGCTGCGTTTGCTATCTGCCGATCAACAATTGGCAGCGATCGATCGCTTTGAACCTGCGATTGACAAGGTTCGCACCGCATATACCGATGCGTTTAGCCACTGGCGCGCGTTGGCTAAGGACTATCAGCGTCGTACGGAATCACGGCGCGAGATGGCGCAGGAAGTTGACAGGTTGCAGTTCGCTATTAAGGAGATCTCCGAGCTCGATCCGCAACCAGGCGAAGATGCCGAACTCGTGACCCTTATTAAGCGCTTGCAAGATGTTGATGCTTTGCGTGAGGGCGCAGCCACCGCTCTCAGTGCTCTGGATGGGGGCGAAGGATTTGGGGATGAGGACACCGCCGTCAATCTTGTCGGCGCCGCCGAATCAGCACTCGCTGGGGCAAGTGATACCGAGCTCGCTCGCCTAGGGGAGCGCGTTAGCGAAGTCACCGCGCAGCTGACCGACATCGCTGCCGACCTCACGACGTATTTGAGCGATCTACCCGCCGATCCCAACCTCCTCGAGGAATCCCTACAGCGCCAACAGGAGCTCAAGCGGCTTACCCGCAAATATGCTGCTGATATCGATGGAGTCCTGGCCTGGCGGGATGCCGCTGAGGCCAAACTCGCTACGTTGGATACCTCTACCGAGGCCCTTGAGGCCTTAAAGAAAGAGGTAATGGAGGCCGAAAAGACGATGGTGTCCAAAGCCGAAAAGCTCACTGCCGCCCGTACCAAGGCCGCGAAGAAGCTCGGGGCTCAGGTCACCGAAGAAATTCATGGCCTGGCCATGCCGAACTCCACCTTGACGGCCGCCGTCAAGAAGACGAAGTACTCCAAGTCCGGCGCGGATGAGGTCGAATTTCAACTCAACGGCAAGCCCTTGGCTTCCGCGGCCTCGGGCGGTGAGCTCTCGCGCGTCATGCTGGCCATGGAGGTAGTTTTGGCCAGCGGCGACGGGACCACCTTGGTCTTCGACGAGGTGGATGCCGGCGTCGGTGGCCGCGCGGCGGTGGAGATTGGGCGTCGTCTAGCGCGGCTGTCCACCACCAACCAGGTCATTTGTGTCACACACCTGCCGCAAGTGGCCGCCTATGCGGACTCACACTTGCACGTGTCGAAGGAGAAATTCACGTCGGGTGTTGCGGATCTGACCGCCGAGGAGCGCGTTGAGGAGCTCGCGCGTATGCTCGCTGGCCTCGATGACACCGAGACGGGCCGCGCGCATGCACAAGAGCTCTTCGATAGGGCTCAAGCAGAAGTCGAGACTTTCCGCGCGCCTTCCACACCTTGAGCCCCTAACAGGGGAAACTGTCAGACATGAGTCTGTTTTCCCGTAATACCGATCTGCCTGGAGAACACGGCGCGCTGCGTGATTGCACCCCGGGTGGCAAGGGCATGAAGAAGTTTAGCGCTGGTGACTTCGCAGTCATCAACGCCGCCAATATCTCCCGCCAAGAGGCCCAGACCCTCGTGGATATGAAGCCGGCCGCCGTGATCAACGTCGCGGAGTTCTCCACTGGTTCTATCCCGAATTATGGACCCCACATGCTTCTCGACGCCGATGTCACCCTCATCGAGGGCGTAGGCCAAGATTTTGTGGACAATTTCAAGGATGGAAAGAAGGCGCGTCTGACCGAAGACGGCGCCATTTTTGCGGGCGATACCCAGCTTTCTTCGGGAACGGTGGTTACCCGCGACCGGGCGGAAAAGAATTTTGCTTCTGCCCAGCAGGAACTCATCGATCATATGGAGGCATATTTCGGTAACTCCATTGAGTTCATTCATTCCGAAGGTCCGCTACTCATCGATGGCCTGGGTGTTCCCGATGCAGGGTCCGTCATGGCCGGGCGCAAAGTTCTCGTGGTCTCGCCCACTGAGGAACACCGCAAGAAGCTGACGCTCCTGCGCAACTTTATCCGCGAGTATGAACCCATCATTATCGGCGTGGACGCTGCCGCGGACACCCTGGTTGAGCTGGGATACCAGCCTCACTTCATCGTGGGTAACCCTTCCGAGGTGAGCTCGGAAACCCTGCGCAGCGGTGCCCAGGTTATTCTCCCCGCCGAGCCGGACGGCACTGCTGACGGGCTCGAGCGCATTCAGGATTTGGGGATTGGTGCGATGACCTTCCCTGCCGCCACGGATTCAGCTACCGATCTCGCGCTGTTGCTTGCGGACTACCACGAGGCTCAGATGATTGTGCAGGTTGGCGGATCCCTCGACCTCGACGACATCTTTGCTAACGAGCCGAATGCTACGCCCGCGGCTTTGCTGTGCCACATGAAGGCGGGCACGCGCCTGGTGGATGCGGACGCTGTTATCAACCTTTATTCCGCGCCCGATTCCGGAGCTATGGGATGGCTGTGGGCGCTGCTTGGCATCCTCGTAGCACTTGCCGTCGTTATTCTGATCGTCGGCTTGGGCGGCGATGAATCCTTCCTCCAGAACCTGATCGATACCTGGAATAACTTCGCGTTAAGCGTGCAGGAGTGGTTTAAATAATGATGTCGCCTAAGTCCCTCATTATCACCGGCCTCGGTTTCGGCGCAGCCCTTGGCATTGCGTTGGGTACGCTGGTGATTGCTCCAAACATGGATTCCGGATCGGGTCCCGGGGGTGAATCGACCAGTGAGGTGCGCGAGAAATACGGAAAGCTGGTTCTTGAGAATAACATCGCGGAGGCCCAGCTAGACTCTGCTGATTCCGTTATGGGAGATCTCGGCCGATACGTGGTGGATGGTTCCTTGGCGCAGCGCCCGGTCATGGTTGTGAGTATGCCCGATGCCGACGACGCCGACGTCAAGGCCGTCAAGGATTTGCTGGGTTCTGCAGATTCCACCGATGCAGGAAGCATCAAGCTGACTGAGAAGTTTGTAGCCCAAGAATCCGCGGACAAGCTTTTGTCCCTCGTTACCACCACGTTGCCGGCGGGAGCGAAGCTCGATAAAAAGAAGATTGATTCCGGCACACATGCTGGTCAGGCACTTGCGGCGGGGTTGATGATGGATGCTGAGACCACCGAGCCGCTTGCATCAGTTGATGATCGCGCGACCCTTTTGCGGGCTCTGCGCGATGCCGGCTACATTGACTACAAGGATGGCACTATTCTTCCTGCCCAGGCCGTAGTCGTCGTGGGCGGAGGCATGACCCCGGGAGAGGAAGACGACAGCGCTGCTGCGAAGTACGCCATCGATACGACGGTCAACTTCCTAGAAGGTTTTGATTCGGTGGATACCGCGATGGTTTATGCAGGGCGCGTGGAATCCGCCGGTGACGACGGCGTCCTGGATAAACTCCGAGCCGACAAGACGAAGATCAGCACCGTGGACTCCATTGATCACCCGGTGTCCCAGATGGCCAGCGTTTTAGCCGTGAAGGAACAACTCGACGGTGGCCACGGTGTGTATGGTTCTGCGGCGAATGCTGAAAGCGCAGCGCCGGCGCTGCCGAAGGATCTCTAGATGTCACACCATTTTCGTACGGTGGGAACCGAGCTGCTTGTCGACGCCCCCATCATCGCTGTTCGCCGCGATGATGTCGTCATGCCGGGGGAGGTTGTTGCTCAGCGAGAAGTTGTCGAGCACCTTGGTGCTGTAGCCGTTGTGGCGTTGGATGAGAACAACCGTATCGCCATGGTGGAGCAGTACCGGCATAGCGTCGGCAAGCGCCTGTGGGAGCTGCCGGCCGGCTTGCTCGACGTGAAGGGCGAAGACGAGCTCAGCGGCGCGCAACGCGAGCTCCAGGAAGAGGCCGGCCTGGCCGCCGAGGAATGGGCAGTGTTGACTGATCTGGTGACCTCCCCGGGATTCTGCGAGGAAGCCGTGCGCGTGTTCTTGGCGCGAGGCCTGTCGAGCGTGCCCAAACTCAACGCCGAAGGCGACGAGGAAGCTGACATGGGCTTTGCATGGGTTCCCCTTGCGGAGGCTGTCGAGCGCATCCTGGTGGGGGAGATTGTGAACTCCATTGCGGTGGCAGGAATCCTTGCGGCATATGTCTGCGTGCGTGGGGATGCCACCCCGCGCCCAGTTGACTCTCCTTTCGAGCTACGGCCGGAATCGATCGCTCACCGGCGCCCGGGTCCGGATCTTAAGCAGCTGTGACGCCCTCTAACCCCGCCGCAGCCGCCGGACAAGCTTGGTTGATGCACCTCATGGTGGAAAAAGGTGCCTCGAAGAATACGGTAAGCAATTACCGTCGAGACATTAACCGTTACGTCAATTGGCTTGCGGAATCTGGGATCACGGATTTGCGCCACGTAACCCGCTCGCACGTGGAGAACTACCTCGTTTACTTGCGTAAGAGTCTTGCGCAGTCCTCTGCTAGTCGCGCTTTGGTTGTCGCTCGAGGACTGCATAAGTTTGCCCTGGCCGAGGGGATGATTGAGGAAGATGTCGCGGCGGAGGTTTCCCCACCCAAGCGGGCGCAACCGCTGCCGGAGACTCTCAGCGTGGAGGATGTGGAGGCACTCCTCGATGCCATCCCTAGCGGTGATGCTGCAACGCCCATTGATATCCGAGATCGCGCTCTATTGGAGATGCTGTATGGTACGGGCGCACGTATCTCCGAAATCATCGCGCTAAATGTGGACGATGTGACGGGTGAGGGGAGTGCTTCAGTTCGTGACATTGTGTTGTTGAGCGGCAAGGGCGATAAGCAACGGCTAGTTCCGCTGGGTTCACATGCGGTGACAGCGGTGGAGAACTACCTAGTGCGTGCCCGCCCAGTGCTGGCTACGGGAGCCTCTCACGCCCTGTTCCTCAACACTCGGGGCAAGTCTTTATCGCGGCAAAGCGCCTGGGCCGTGATCAAGACCGCAGCGCAGCGCGCCCACCTGAGCACTAAAATCTCTCCGCACACACTGCGTCACTCATTTGCCACCCATCTGCTCGAGGGCGGGGCTGATGTGCGTACCGTACAGGAGCTCTTGGGGCATTCTTCCGTGACGACGACACAGATTTATACTCACGTCACTGCGGATTCACTCCGCGAAGTGTGGCGCACTGCCCATCCACGCGCCTAAGAGCGCTTAGAATCGTCACGACTTCTACCGATGAAAAGGATTTTTATGGCTTCAACCACTTCTTTGTCCCGAACCTATCGAGCGGTTGCGCTAGCTTCCGTGCTCTCCGTAGGTTCCCTTTCCGGCGTCGCGTCGGGCATCGTGAGCGCAACTGGGGTGCTGCCAGGGTTCGGCACGGCCGCCGCCTCTGCACAAGACGCCACCATTCCGGTGCCGGCTGGTCAGACGACGACTGTTTCGCTGCCAGTGCCTGTCGACGTCAACGTGGCCTCCGATGGCTGGAACGTCACTGCTTCCGGCGGCAGCGCTACGGTGACCGCACCACCCGCGGGAGGACAAATCAGTGTGCCGGTGACCTACCAAGGCGTGACCATGACCATCGTGCTCGTTGCTGACGCCGACGTCACCGCCGATGAACTCAACGACGCAGCTGAGAACGGAGACCCGGGCCAGCTCGGCGGTGAGCAGCAGGACAACGAGAACCCGGACAACCCCGGGGGCAACGGGGGACCAGCGGGGAACGAGAACTCCGATGACAGTGCAGAAGGTGGTGAGCAGAACGGAGGGCAGCCTCCCGCCGATGGCTCGGCGCCCGCTGCGGATGGCTCTGGTCAAGGCCACGTGCCTCCTCCGCGAACAGGCCGCGGGTGGGAAGGAATTGATGATTCGAATACTTCCTATGTGAACCTGGAATCCACGATTGACGGCCAAACAATCACTGCCAAGCTTGGGCTCAAACAGGCTCTCGACCTGTACAACCGCTTCAAGCACCTTGAGGATGACGGAGTTACGCTGCGCTACCTCAACGCGGAAGGCGAGTTCGTAGAGGGGGTCAAACGGGAGATCGACAAAGGCTCGCGCACCATGACCCTGACCTACCCAGAGGGGGCGGAGCCGGACAATCCTTTCATCATGCAGTTCGTGAACAAGGACACTCAGTCCGCTGAGCTGGTAGTCACGCTCACCGATCCAACCCGTGAGAGCGCGAGTGAGGTGCCTGCGGAGCAACAGCTAGATTCTGATGCAGCTGACAAGGCCGGCGGAGAGGAACAAGGAGAATCGGGGCTTGGAGTTGGCGCACTTGCAGCAGGTATCGCGGGCCTCGGAGTTATCGCGCTCATCGTGTGGCTCGCGCTTAAGGGACGCCGGTCGAAGAGAGCACAGGAGGACGCCTAATCTAGGCCATGGACTTTATTCACCGGTTTTCCTTAGCTATAATCGCGGCGCAGGCACCCACGGGGTACCCTATAATCACAAGGATGTAAGAATGCGGCGCCTCGTGTTGCTGCAAAGCCGAAGCGGAAAGACCGCACAGGGGCCGTACAGGTCAAGGAAGCAGGTGTGACTGTGAGCGACGAGGGACTGTTTGAGGCCTCGGAAGCACAGGTCGGGCTAACCGGCCGCCCACTGCGGGAGCTTCCGGAACCGGAGCCATTGGAAAAGCATGGTCCCGCCACGATTATTTCCATGTGCAACCAGAAGGGTGGCGTCGGAAAAACCACGTCCACCATCAATATGGGCGCGTGTTTGGCGGAGCTGGGGCGTAAAGTCCTCCTCGTTGACTTGGATCCGCAGGGTGCTCTTTCGGCCGGCCTGGGACTGACCCACGACCAGATCCAGGACACCATTTATGACGTCATGCTTGATAGCGAAGTCTCAGTGCATTCCGCTATCGTGCACACCGGCGTGGCCGGGCTCGACCTCGTCCCCGCCAACATCGACCTCTCCGCCGCTGAGATCCAGATGGTCAATGAAGTGGGCCGCGAACATACCCTGGCTCGTGCCCTTCGCCCGGTACGCAAGGACTATGACTTCATCATCATCGACTGCCAGCCTTCACTGGGCTTGCTCACGGTCAATGCTTTGGCTTGCTCGCAGGGAGTTATCATCCCCATGGAGTGCGAGTTCTTTTCCCTGCGCGGCCTCGCGCTGTTGACCGATACCGTGGAGAAAGTCGCGGACCGTATTAACTTCGACCTCGAGGTCATGGGAATTCTGGTTACCATGTTTGATCGCCGCACCCGCCACGCCCGGGAAGTCATGGACCGCGTGGTGGAGTATTTCGGGGACAAGGTTTTTGACACGGTGATTACACGTACCGTTCGTTTCCCAGAGACGTCGGTAGCCGGCGAGCCCATTACTACTTGGGCGCCCAGCTCCCAGGCAGCCAAGCAGTACCGCGACCTGGCTAAAGAGGTCATCGAGCGAGCTAACGGCTAGCCGCTCATTATGACCCAACCGGAGATTACCGGCTTTCGCATCGCCCTGGGCAATTTTGAGGGCCCTTTCGACTTGCTGCTGCAGCTGATTCAGGCGAAGAAGCTGGACGTTACGGAGGTGGCGCTGTCTGAAGTTACCGATGAGTTCGTGGCCTATACGCGTGCTTTAGGGGCAACCGCGGATCTGGATGAAACCACGGAGTTCCTTCTTATCGCCGCAACACTTCTGGATTTGAAGGCGGCTCGGTTATTGCCGCGTGGCGAAGTCGATGACTTTGAAGATCTTGAGCTCCTGGAGACTCGCGATCTCCTCTTTGCGCGCCTTCTGCAGTACAAGGCTTATAAGCAGGTTGCCGACCAGTTCGCGCAATGGCAGCGCGCGGCCCAGCGGCGTTATCCGCGTGCGGTGGCGATGGAGGAGCGCTTTAGCAACCTTCTTCCGCCAGTCAAGATTGGGCATACTCCGGCCACGTTCGCCGAACTCGCAGCTGGTGTCTTCCGGCCCAAACCCCCGGAAGAGGTTGCCACAGGCCATATTCACCAGGTTGCTGTCTCCGTGCCGGAGCAAGCCGGAAAGATCCTCACGACGCTCAAGATGCTGGGCACGGGCCAATGGATGAGTTTCGAAGCCTTAACCAGGGACTGCACCATCTCTATGGAGGTCGTTGGACGTTTCCTGGCGTTGTTGGAGCTCTACAAAGCCAAAGCGGTTGATGCTTCCCAGCCAGAGTCTTTGGGGCCACTTGAATTGTCTTGGACCGGGCTCGACGTGGACCCGGCGGTCGTCGCGGCGGCGAACTGGGATTAGGGTAGGCTACCGAGTCATGGACGATACGTCACCCTTGGCCCCCAGCGACCTCGCAGCCCCGAGCGGACAGGGAGCTTTGCCTCTTATTTCACAGTTGCGCTCACGCCTGGAGTCCATCCTCCTCGTTATTGATTCGCCAGCCAGCGTGGAGGAGCTGGCCCGTGTACTGGATGCGGAGGTCACCGTCGTCAGTGATACTCTGCGTGCACTAGAGCGCGAGCTGAGCGAGCGCGGTTCTGGCATCGATCTGCGGGAGACGCCGGAGGGCTGGCGCTTCTATACGCGTAAAGAGAACGCAGATGCCGTCGAGCAGTTTGTTCTCGATGGCACCCAAACCAAGCTTTCCCGCGCGGCATTGGAGACCTTGGCCGTTATCGCATACCGCCAACCGGTCACCCGAGCCCAAGTCGCTGGCGTACGCGGCGTCAACGTCGACGGAGTAGTTCGTACGCTCATGTTGCGGGGGCTCATCCGGGAGATAGAGAGCCCAGAGCCCTCAGCTGGCAACGCACATCACTATGAGACTACTGAGCTTTTCCTAGAGCTACTCGGTATTGATTCCCTCGAGCGCCTCCCGGATCTCGCTCCGCTGCTGCCGGACATCGAGCAGATCGACGAGGACTACTCATAAAGGCGCTGTCTGCGGTAGGATTGCGGCCGGACATCGGCGTGTTTCCGCGCGCCGCAAATTGAAGAACTATTGAGAGGACACATTCCCGTGACTCCACCCGCTCGCCGCGATGGCACACCGGAAAAGAAAAAGCGTGACAGCGACATGATCGTGTCGAACGCTAAGCCGGCCCGCCATCAGCATGTGAAGAAGAAGGCCACCGCAGAATCTATCGCCCGAGACTTGGGCGCGGACTGGCTGGTAGACGGTAAAAATAAGAAGGGCTCCCAGAACCAAGGCGAGCGCCTGCAAAAGGTCTTGGCCAAGGCCGGCGTTGCTTCGCGCCGCCATGCAGAGATCCTCATCGATGAAGGCCGCGTTGAGGTCAACGGCCAGGTCATCATCAAGCAGGGCACTCGTGTCAATCCCAACACGGACGTGATTCGCGTCGATGGCACACGCATCAACGTCAACGAGGAGACCCAATACTTCGTGCTCAACAAACCGCGCGGTATGCAGTCCACGATGTCGGATGACATGGGCCGTCCTTGCGTGGGAGATGTCGTGGCTGATCGCGTGGTAGCAGGCCAGCGCTTGTTCCACGTCGGGCGCCTCGACGCGGATACCGAGGGGCTTCTCTTGTTGACTAACGACGGCGAACTTGCCAACCGTCTCATGCATCCCAAATATGAGGTGACCAAAACATACCTCGCGACTGTCCTTGGCGAAGCAGATAAGAAGCTCGTTCGTCAGCTGCGCGAGGGCATCGAATTGGACGATGGCCTTGCGCAGGCGGACTATGTGCAGATCGTGGACAAGAACCAGGGCTATTCGCTGGTGCGCGTCGAGCTGCACGAAGGCCGGAAGCACATCGTGCGCCGCATGCTTAAGGAAGCCGGGTATCCGGTCCAGCGTCTCGTGCGCACCAAACTCCACACGGTGCAGTTGGGTGATATGAAGCCCGGCTCCTTGCGTGCACTGAACTCCAACGAACTGACCAGCCTGTACAAGGCGGTGGGGATGTAATGATTTCAAATATGCCCAATCAAGGCCTCATTCTGGCTGTTGACGGTCCCTCCGGAACCGGTAAATCCACGACGTGCCGAGCACTGGCCAAGAAGCTTGAGGCCAAGTACGTCGATACCGGTGCAATGTACCGCGTGGCAACGCTTGCTGTGCTGCGCGCGGGTGTGGACCCAGCGGATACTGAGGCGGTGATTTCCACGACTGCTGACCTGCCTCTCGAGGTGTCTGATGATCCAGATTCCACCATGGTCATCTTTGATGGCGAGGATGTCTCCCGCGTCATCCGAGAAGATGAGGTCACCCGCAATGTCTCGGCAGTTTCCGCCATTCCGGAAGTACGCCAAAACCTCGTTGAACTGCAACGTAAGCTTGCCGCCCAAGCTCACCGCGCAATTGTTGAAGGGCGCGATATCGGCACGGTTGTTCTTGCCGACGCCCCCGCGAAGGCTTTCATGACGGCTAGCGCCGAGGTCCGAGCACAGCGCCGTCACGACCAAAACCTAGCTGCCGGCATTGACTCGGATTTTAACTCCGTGCTTGCCGCCGTCGAACGGCGCGACGCCGCCGACTCTTCCCGCGCTACATCGCCGCTGCGCCCGGCGGAGGACGCGGTACTCGTTGATACGTCCGAGATGACCCGAGATGAGGTCCTTGACGCTCTCATCGCCGTCGTCAAAGAATCGGCTGCACAGGAGGCCTGACATGACTAATGAACCGCAGAATCCGGATGTAGATCCGGCGCAGCAGCCGGAAGACTTTGAGACGGAATTTCACTATCCGGCCGGAAAACTTGAAGAAGAGGTCGTACGCGATCCGCACGGCGGCTGGGCTCCGAAGGATTTCGACTCTGAAGACTTTGACTATGAATTCGACGAGTCTGAATTCAGCGAGGCCGATTTTGGTGAGGATGAGACCGATTTCGACGATGAGGCTCCGCTGAGCGAGGAAGAATGGGAAGCCCTATCCCACGCCTTTGGTGTCGGTGAGGGCCATACGGAGGAAAACTTGTGCACGGTGGCCGTAGTGGGCCGCCCGAACGTGGGCAAGTCTTCTCTGGTGAATCGCTTCCTTGGGCGCCGTGAAGCTGTTGTAGAGGACCACCCGGGCGTGACCCGTGACCGCGTGTCCTATGTAGCGGAATGGAATGGCCAGCGCTTCTTTGTTCAGGACACCGGAGGTTGGGACCCGAACGTCAAGGGAATCCATGCTGCTATCGCCCGCCAGGCAGAGCAGGCGATGGAAACTGCCGACGTCATCGTATTCGTGGTGGACACCAAGGTGGGCATCACTGAGACCGATGCGGTTATGGCCCGCAAATTGCAGCGCTCCGAGGTCCCAGTCATCCTGGTATCCAACAAGTTTGATTCGGAAACCATGTATGCAGACATGGCCGAGTTCTACGCGCTTGGTTTGGGTGATCCGTGGCCAGTATCCGCTCAGCATGGTCGGGGCGGTGCCGACGTCCTCGATGAGATCCTCCGTTTGTTCCCTGCGGAACCGCGTCATTCCTCGATTACCTCCGGTCCTCGCCGCGTGGCGTTGGTGGGCAAGCCGAACGTGGGCAAGTCCTCCTTGCTGAACAAGCTGACGGCGGAGGAGCGCTCGGTGGTAGACAATGCTGCAGGCACCACGGTCGACCCAGTTGATTCCCTGGTGCAGCTGGACCAGCGTTTGTGGAAGTTCATTGATACCGCAGGTCTGCGCAAGAAGGTTAAAAACGCGCAGGGCCACGAGTACTACGCCTCCTTGCGCACGCGCGGCGTGATTGATGCGGCCGAGGTGTGCGTCATGCTTATCGACGCTTCCCAAGAAGTCTCGGAGCAAGACCAACGCGTCCTCAACATGATTCTTGAGGCCGGAAAGGCCTTGGTTATTGCCTTTAACAAGTGGGATCTTGTGGATGAGGATCGCCGCTACTACCTAGAGCGCGAAATTGATGAGAACCTGCGGCATCTGCCGTGGGTGACCCGCGTGAATATCTCTGCTGAGACCGGGCGCGCCTTGCAAAAGCTTGAGCCTGCCATGATCGAGGCCCTAGAAAGCTGGGATCAGCGCGTGTCCACCGGTCAGCTCAACAATTGGATGCGTGACGCAATTGCCGCGAACCCACCGCCGATGAATAATAACCGCCTGCCGCGAGTGCTCTTTGCCACTCAGGCGTCGACGCAACCACCGACCATCGTGCTGTTTACAACCGGCTTCTTGGACGCTGGCTATCGTCGCTACCTAGAGCGTAAATTCCGTGAGCGTTTCGGTTTCCACGGCTCGCCCGTGCGCATCGCGGTGCGCGTGCGCGAGCGCCGCCAACGCCGATAGCTCCGCTAGCGGGCTGAAGGCGGAACCACGAAGAGGCCTCAAATCCACCCGTTTGCTTCGGCCCGCCGAGCAGCCTCGAAGCGATTTCCAGCCCGCGTCTTCGCCATGATGGCGGAGACGTGGTTGCGCACGGTCCCGCCGCTGAGGTGAAGTTGCGAAGCGATATCAGCGGAGCCGAGTCCACGGACTAACAGGCGGCATACCTCGATTTCTCGTTCGCTCAGTGGGTTGTCGGGGGCGAAGAGAATGTCCTGAGCAAGCTGCGGATCGATAACGCGCAAACCCGAATGGACACGGCGGATGGCATCAGCGAGTTCATCGGGAGGGGTGTCTTTGACGAGAAAGCCATCTATACCTGCTTCGAGAGCGCGTTTGACGTAACCGGACCGTCCAAATGTGGTGACGATAAGGCTCCGGCAGTCGGTGCTGGCGATACTCTTGGCAGCATCGATGCCGTTCATACCAGGCATCTCAATGTCGAGTAAAGCCACGTCAACGCTGTGCTTAGCGACGAGCTCCGCGACCTTAGTCCCAGAGCCACAGCCTGCAACGACTTCAATGTCCGGCTCGGTATTAAGGAGCGCGGTAAGCGCGCCGCGAACTAGAGACTGGTCCTCAGCAATGAGCACCCGGATGGCGTTCGTCAAAACTGCTTAACCTCCTGCGTATCAGGTCCTTTGAGCGTCACGCGGACTGTGGTCAAACCGCCGGCGCGCTCGATTGTGACCTCACCGCCGGCGGCTTCTGCCCGGCGGCGAAGACCTGCGAGGCCCGTGAGACCGGAAGCAAGTGCACGCGTAGCGTCTTCTGTGAAGCCACAGCCGTTGTCCGTAACCTTGAGGGAGTTCTCCGTGAGTAGTACCCAGCATTCAGTAGCCCCAGAATGTCGCACGACGTTGGTGCTAAGCTCCCGCAACGCCCAGGAGAACAGATCTTCATGAGACTGGGGGCGCGTGAGGGTATCCGGAAGGTGAGTTTGTATTCCGGCGGTTTCGAGGATCCGGCGCGCGGCGTGGATCTCGCCGGCAAAGGTAGGGTTCTTCATGCGGGTAACAGTCGAGCGGACTTCGGCGAGTGACATCCTTGACAGGGCGCTAATCTCCTCGAGCTCGGCAGCTGCCTTGGCGGGGTCGTGTTCGATTAGCCGACGGGCTACTTCGGATTTGAGGTTGATAGCAGTAAGCGAGTGGCCGAGAAGGTCATGGATATCAGAGGCAATATCCTCGCGTTGATGCGCCAGATCTAAATCATGGCGAAGAGCTATCTCAGTGTCCTCTCTCTGGGACAATGCTCCGAGGACCAAGATGAGAAGCGGCCAGCCGAAGAGGATGATCGCAAGGTCCATGAAGCGAGGATTTTCGTAAATCCATGCGGGGATACCAGCAAGTATGCCGGTGAGCATAATAACCGTCGCGGCAGTCCTGAACGGTTGTGTATAGGCTACGAGCGCTCCGAGATATGGGACGAAGGCGACAGCCCAGGCACCATATCCCGGAATAGATGCTAGGGCGAGTAGCGCGAGGATAACCCACCGAAGGGTTACGCGTTGACCCAAGGTCCAGCCGCGCGGAAAGAAGTCGACAGAACCAAAGGAGAGAAAGTAGGCCACACAGAAAAACACAGTGATGGCCACAGCCCAGGTCCGCTGAGCAGGCGTATAAGTGGGAAGGAACAAAACTTGGAGAAGGACAAGCAGGAGAAAGATCAACCAAATAGCTGCGAAAGCGGCATTGCGAACCTTGAAGCTACTCATCATGCTCGGTTCTTGTCGCGCTTGTGAAGAATCAGACACAACCCGACGAAAACCATTGTCCATACAGCGATATTAACCCATGCGTACCATAGCGGGTCTTCAATAAAGAGCTGCTCGCTATTGATCATTTGGGCGCCTTCAGACAAAGGCCCACGAGAAAGAGCCTGTGCGCCGTACATCGGAGTGAATCGTCCGACCGCGAGTAGCGATTCCTTTAGCGGCATGAAGACATTTCCGGCGAAGGCGAGAATGACGATAGTGGATGTTGTGATAGAGACGGTGTTTTCTGAGGGAAAGAGCATGGCACAGGCCATGCCGTAGAAGCCGAAGGGGATAGCGCAGGCGACGGTAGCAAGAAATGCTAATGCCCACTGGGTCGGTTGCATGCTTGCTGCGGTGAGTGCACCGGTAAAGAAGACAGCGGCGATCGGTAAGATTGCGCGGACCGCGATATTGAGGAAATTGGAAATCCCTAGCTGGGAAGAGCGTAGGGGAGTGAGCGCCAATTGTCGGCCCCATCCTGCACGGTTTTCTGCAACCATGGAGCCGGCGGCGCCAACAGCACCTGTAGCACCGGCATAGAGAGCCATGCCGATCATCACCATGGCAGCAACATTTCCGCCGTTAAACTCGACTTGGCCGTATTCTTGCATGGCGCCGAAGAGAATATAGAAGATGATTGGAAGACCAACGCTGAAAAAGAGCGTGGGCAGGTCGCGACGTAGCCGCTTTAGGTCGTGGGCAGCGTAGTTCAGGGTGGTGCGAAGAGTGGGGTGCGCAGCGGTGTGGGGGCTCATGTGAAATCTCCTTATCGCGTGGTGTTACTGGATGTAGCGTTGTAGAGCTCGAGGAAGGAATCCTCCAAACTGTGTCCTGTGATAGTGATGTCGCGAGCAGTGGTTTCGTTAAGCAGGTAGCGTGCCACCGCATCAGAGTCTCGAGCAGTGATGACCAGCCCCGTGTCTGTTTGCTCTTGGTGGATAACTCCGGGAAGTAGGTTGGCCGTAAGCGCATGTGGCACCTCGCCGGGAAAGGCGGCCCGGATGACACGGGTGGAGTTGGAGTTGCGGATCTCTTCTGTCGAGCCATCGGCTTGAATGTGGCCCTTGTTGAGCATGATGATGCGCTGGGCAAAGGTCTCGGCTTCTTCAAGGTAATGGGTGGTGAGCACGATGGTTCGGCCGGCATCTGCCTCTTCGCGCATAGTTTCCCAGAAGTGATGTCGGGCACCGGCGTCCATGCCAGTAGTTGGCTCGTCGAGAAGCAGCACTTCCGGATCTCCTAAGAGGGCCAGTCCGAAGCGGAGGCGTTGTTGCTCACCACCGGAGCATTTGCTCACGCGGCGCGACAGGATATCTCCTAGATTTGCGCGCTCGATGATGTCGTCAAACGCACGGTGAGATGGGAAGGCCGCGCCGAGGAGCTCGAGGGTTTCCTTGACGGTGATGTTAGGAAGAAGGCCGCCGGATTGCATGACGGCTCCTATGCGTCCGCTTTTAATAGCGGTCTGTGGGCTTTCTCCGAGCACCTGGATAGTGCCGGAAGTCGGTGTTGTCAGGCCCAGGATGAGATCAATAAGCGTCGTTTTTCCGGCGCCGTTCGTTCCCAGCAGGCCAACGATTTCGCCCCGATGAATGGAAAGGGAGACGTCGTGAAGCGCTTGTACAGGATTGGGCGAGGCCGCATTAAAAACCTTGCTGACGCCATTGACGTCAATGACTGGTAGGAGAGTGCGTGTTGTGTTCATATCTTCACGCTATGGTGGGCAGATATGTGCAGCGTAGACGTGGTGTCACCAATTAGACGTGACAGTTGTCATGGTTGGGGCGGGCTGGCTACTCGCCAGCGCGGGCCAATAAGAACGCATCCGTCCGATAAGGAATGCGAAGGACTTGGCCGGGGCGAAAGCCCATGTGTTCGAAGAGGTACCAGTTGAGGTTATGTGTCATGCGTTCATGGATCTTTTGGCCATTGCGAAGCCAATATGAGCGAGTATGCATAAGAGCATGAAGGCCTTCGGGGCTCAGCTCGTGTTCCCACGTCAAGCGGAGCTCTTGGCGAAGCGTCCATGGTTCACAAAAAGCGGGATAGAAACCGGGACGGTGGACATCTCCGGAATGCATGATGCGGGAAAGACGCAGGACCCACGGGTCCGCATTGACGTCCAGAGTGTTCCACACCAAGAGGACTTTTCCGTTGGGGCGGAGAACCCGGTCAAATTCTGCACAGGCTCGTTGGACGTCAACCCAATGCCAGGTCTGCGCGCAGGTGAGGGCGTCGAGGGAGGCGTCGGCAAGCGCAGTGTTTTCGGCAGTTGCACGCCAGCACGGCACCCCGAGGCGGTTTAGGACTCGGGTCATGTCAGGGGATGGATCGCTGGCGTAGACAACGGGGTTGTTTAGTGATTCAGTGAGCTTTCCGGTGCCTGCGCCAACATCGAGGACAGTCCGCGCGGAGGCAATGAGCCGTGATACCTCCTGCGGGTAACCAGGACGCACGTCATGATAGGCGTCAGCACCGTGGCTGAATGATTGGGCAGAACGAAGACGCTGCTGAACTGTGCTGAAGCTCGGTGCCTCTTTCCCCGAAGCCGGGCGATAGCTGGGGTAATGCTCGGGAACCGGGAAAGGGGATGAGGCGCTGGGGGAATCAGTTGATTCGGAAGGAGTTGGGCTCATGATGCTCCTAAATCTACCGCGGTGCTGCAGGTTCGTGGATGTCGGTGGGATGTTTTAAGGTGGACGAGGATATTTTCCCGAGGGCGAGCGTGGCGAGGCAAATGATGAGTGAAGATTCCGCAGCATGGCTGCGGTGTTCGCGCACGCTGGCTGGGATCATGTCAACCGCAGCTTGCGTCATGGCGCTGGTCTCGTGCAGCTCGCCTGAAGAAGACACGACGACTTCTCCATCAACAGCAGAGTGGAGAAGTGACCTCGGTTTCCCCGTCGCCCCTATGCTCGTTGGCCCCGACCCCGGGCACACGAAAAAAATGAAGTTGGCCTCTGGACGAAGTTTTCTCCTCCACGTGCCCGAAAACTACACTGCAGATCGATCCTGGCCGGTCCTGTTGTCCTTCCACGGTTATACAGATTCTCCGGAAAACATGGAGCAATACAGCCAGTTTGATGCGGCTGACGCCATAGTCGCCTACCCTGCAGGGGAAAATGCGGCGTGGGCTCCGGCGCCTTATGCTGCTACCAGCGCGGAAGAAGACCTAGAATTCGTGCGAGCAATCGTGGACAGCCTGCGCGCGACTTATGAGGTAGACGATAACGCTATTTTCGCTGCGGGCCTGTCCAATGGAGGAGGATTCGCGGCATTCTTAGCCTGCCGTATGCCGGGGACGTTTCGCTCGGTAGCTACTGTATCGGCGGCTTATTACGAAGGCATCCATACGGATTGCTCAGAAAAACCTGTTGGCCGTTTGGATATTCACGGTACAAAAGACCCCGTTGTCAACTATGAAGGCGGCGTGCGGCACGAGACTGCTTATGCTTCGGTCGCAGAAGTGCTTGGGCAGCATCAGCGTCGTAACAAGTGTCGTGGCGACGTCGAGTCTGTACGTCTCACAAACGGTGCTACCAGAGAGACATGGATTGCCTGCCAAGCACCGCTGCAGCACATTCGCATCGAAGGCGGATCCCACGTGTGGCCTGGTGGAAACAACGCTACGAAAACTGAGGTGGGTAAAGGTTTCGCTACCGACGCGGTACTAGACTTCTTCGGTATCCCCGGCCGGCCTGCAGACACCGAGGAACACGGAGTGGCCTAGGACTGATTCCTTCGTGGACTACTCGCTGAGCGTGTAGTGATTAAAGGGGATGCCGAGGGAGCGAACCCGCGCTAAGCAGATATCTGCCACCGTTTTATACCCAGCTTGGTGCGCGGCACTGGTGGTTTCCGTGGGGGCCGGAATCTGTACGAGGTGAAAGGAGCGTTGGCCGCCATCCTCGCGATTGAGCTCGACGACGGCCTGCGCGGTGGTGCCAGAGCCAGCAAAAAAGTCGAGGACTACCGCGTTGGGGCCGCCGGCGATTGCGATGAGGTGCTTGATAAGCCGCACTGGTTTGGGAAAATCGAATACGCCTTTAACACCGAGTGCCTCTTCAGCGTCACGACGGCCTGTACGGGTTACGCCGAATCGTTCCCCGTCCAGTATGGAGCGTGGGCGCGCACCCTTCTTTTCATAGTTTTTGGTGTAGACAAAGCCGCGTCTGAAAACCAGGTCGTCATAGTGCTTATCAACTTTGTCCCGCCCCCAACGCCAGCGCGCCACCTTCGACTTCCCGTCGGGTTGATGAGGCCAGTATTTATCACCTTTCGGACCGATGATGGGAAAGTCGAGACTTGGCAGATAACCCAAGGTCTTGGAATCTAGGCGAACGAGGGAATAGTTACCCTTCTCATCGCGATGGTTGTAGCGGGTCGATGTCTGTGCCCCTAGATCAACATTGAATCCGGAGTTTTCCGGAGATTTGGCGTAGCAAAGGACATATTCGTGCTCTTGGACGGCATATTTTGAATCATTCTTTCCAGTACCGCCTTTTTTCCAAATGAGCTGGCTTGCAAAGCAATCCTCACCGAATACCTCGTTGAGGAGTAGGCGTACATGGGCACACTCTGATTCGCCGATCGAAACCACGATGAATCCTGTGTCTGCGAGTACTTCACGCGCAAGGATCAGTCGTGGAAGCATCATAGAAAGCCATTCGGCATGCCATTGACCAAAGTGCTCTGAGCGCATTTCTCGCCGTTGGCGGAAGTTGTCGCGATAAACAAAATCTTTGCCGGTGTTATACGGCGGGTCGATATAGATGACGTCGGCCTTCATACCGCGGGCAACAAAGCTCTTGAGCGCGGATAGATTATCGGCGACGGTGACTGAATTGGTGGTGGAATCCGAGCCGCTTATCAACGTGTATCTCCCCGCAGCTTGAGAGGCAGCAAGCGCAGCGGCAGCATTCTTTCCGGGCCACACTAAGCCAAAGGCTGAGTCATCGTTTGTGGGTATTTCTAACCCACGAGAGGGCGTCGAAGAATCAGGTTGTGTAGCGGGTCGGGGAGTTGGCTCAGAATGAGGAGAAGGCATTGTGGGCAGGCTTGTACTTTGGCGATTGATCTACGGACGAGGGCATGTGCGTTAATTATTGCGCAAAGAACTGAGCGCGGAGCGCAGCCAAAGAAGTGTGTCCTAGAGTGCACAGCAATGCCAACGAAAGCGCGCCTGCTTTTAGCAAGTTGTTGAACGAAAAGGGGTAGGTGGAGGGGGTAAACGGATGCGCCGACCCTAAGAATTCTTAGAGTGCTGCTTTGTGTGGGAACGGTACGTCTCATAACTAGGGTGATTAATAACTCGTGTGGCGAAGACTCTGGACCGTCGGTACGGTGGAGTCTCGTGATGGCTCGCAACGTGAATGCAGCGGTCGATAGTGCACTTGTTCGTAGTGTGCGGAGCCGATCGATGGGGTTCACGCCTACTGATCGGTTGTAGCCGCAGGCGTATCGACACGTTGGTAGCTAGCACGCTTAGAAAGAGTAGAAGTAACGAAAGGATTGTAGGAATGGGTATTTTTGACAAGGCAAAGGACGCGCTGAACTCCGATAAGGGCGAGCAGGTTTCGGACAGCGCACTGGACAAGGGCGCTGATCTTGCTAAGGGTAAGCTCGGCGAAGATAAGGCCGACAAGATTGACTCTGCTCGCGACCAGCTCGATGATCGTATCGGTAACGAGGGCGCTTAAGTCCTAAAGATTGAGTGCGGAAGCAGTGTGCCTGGGAACCTGACGTTGCAGGAATAAGAGCCCACTGCCTCTGAAATGCCACGCTAGGCGCGCTCTATAAGTCCTGTCCACGATGTGGGCAGGACTGTATAAGTTTTGTAGCAATGTATATGTTGGCTTCGGCTGGGACATAATATGGGCGAGTTGATAGAGAAAAGGAATCTGAGAGAAACCTTTAAATCCTCCTATGTTGTGTTTATGAATGTAAAATCGGTCATTTCCTAGGTAGGCTGAACACTGTGAATACTTCAGTAGGTGTGGAACAAAGTAGCCAGCCCTTTAAGCAGCTTCTGATTGAGCAAGCTGGCCGGGTCATTGCTAAGGTGGGCATCGATGAAGTGCGCCTTCGGGAGGTTGCTGACCAGGTTGATGTGCCTCTTGCGGAAGCTCAGGCACTTTTTGCTTCCGAAGCGGAACTCGTCGAGGCAACTAAGCACTCTCTCAATGATGCGCTGACGTCAACTATTGATTTGCACCTACAAGAATTGCCCGAGAATGCGACCGCGGTAGATAAGCTTCGTGCGACCGCGCTGTCCTACTTTTCTTTTGCGGTCGAGGACCCATCCTCTTTTGCGGCTTTTACTGCTGTCTACGCTTCTCCCCGCACGGGATTGACGGCTGAGGACTTTGCTAGCCGTGATGGAGAGGCTGACACCTGCCCCATTATGCGTATTCTTTTTGACCTGACTAAAGACGCTATTAAAGAATCCGGCGGCACGGAGCTCGATGCCTATGGGACGCTGCTCTCTGCTCTGTCGATATTCTCCCACCTACACGGCGTTACACAGCTTGCAGCCGAAGGGATTCTGCGCTACCTCTCGCCAGCGGCGAAAAAGCAAACCTTTAGTGCTGTTATGGATACGCTGAGCGTTGGTCTTTATCCCTTTTTTAGGGGCGAGCGTATCAAGCGCGCCGAACCTTGCGGCCTGGCAGGGGAGCAGCCTGAAACACTCCTAATCAGTGCAGAAAACTTTCCGCGGGGGACTGAAGAAGAGCAGCGGAGAGCTCTGCTCCGAGGTGCCGTTGAGGAGGCTCTAGACCACGGCGTGACTGGCTTGCATATCGGTGGCGCCGCAAAACGAGCAGGACTTAGCGTCCAAGAGGCTGAACACCTTATTGAAAGCGACCAAGAGCTGGCGAGTTTCTTGGAGCGCTATTTGGACAAAATCAACTATGAGTTCATTTACCGTCAGGTAGCCGCGTTGCCGCAGGACGCTAGCGCAGTGTCGAAGATTAAAGCTACGGGCTATGGATATGTCTCGCATGCTTTGCATGACCCGCAAGGATTTGAGGCGCTCATTAAGATCGCATCCGGCCCGATCGTGCCCATGTCGTTTGAGGATGACTTCCTGCCAAACGCGAATAAAGCGGTCGAGCTTCAACGTGATTTCAGCGAGTTCGGCCGAGCCTTTGGGTTCATTATGTCTCTCGTGCGCGAGGCTATCGATGAGGTGGACGGGCCGCGCACTCCATGGGTTCTTTTTACATTAGTGATTTCAGTGTGGGCTGGCGCCCACGGTCTTGCCATGCTGAGCACCAACGGGCCATTGCGTGGGTATAATTCCGATTTTATTTTTGAAATTCTGACTCAGTATATGGATATCGAACTCGGCGGCATCATGCGAAGCCTCAATGGCATGGCAGGCTAGTTCAGTGAAATGAGCGTGCGGGATGCTCAACTGAGAGTGATTCGCATCATATTCCTCCCCACTTTCTTAGAGTGAAAGTGGGGATTCTTTTGTCAATATCTGAGGGTGGCTGCACCTTGTCGGGGTGGTGTGGACGTGGGCTTTGGCTGGGCGCATTCATTGCGTGAAGGGGGTAGAAATCGGTCTGGAGCGACTAATGTTTACGGCGTGAACTGCAAAGATGTCGATGGCCGGTGTCTCTGAATGGGGGTAGCAAGTAGTTGCTCAAGTGTAGAAAATATACTCTGCAGGTTGTATGGTGGCCACGTCCGAACCTTAATCGCAAGCCTTATAAGGCTAAGCGGGTTTTCACTTCAGTTTAAGAAAGACTAACTATGCGCCCTACTCGCTCTCGCATTGTCGCCACTGTAGCGGCAGTGGCTACCTTTTCCTCCGTTATCGTTGCTCCTCAGGCAATTGCGGTAGAGGAACCGGCAGAATCTTCCTTCGTTCATGAGGAGAATGGCACTGGCACTCTTGATGTCAACGGCACTGCCTTCGACGAAGACGGCAACCTGGTTGATGAAGACAACGCTGGTGATAACGCGATTGAAGAGCTTGACCGCGACTCTCGCAACAACGACATCAGCTTTTATGACGCGGAAAACAGCAAACCGACGACGCTTGATGAGCTGAAGAGCACTGAAGCATCGACGGCTGACGCTTCGATCAAGGTCGTCGAGAAGGACGGCAAGCTGGTCTGTGAGATTTCTGATGCTCCTGGTAAGGAAGGCGAGATTCTTGAGCGCAAGCTCGACCTAGCTCGTGCATTCTATGATGGCGGCAACAAGCTGCTGCAGACCGTATGGGAAGTTATTCCTGTTGTCGGCGATCTCGTCCCGTCGGACTTCATCAAGAAGATTGGCGCAAGCTCGTGGGAGCGGATCGCTGAAATGGTCCGTGAAGGCGAGAAAGACAAGGATGTCACGTGGGACCTCGCACGTGCGCAGGGCATGGCTATCGCAAAGATCGAGAACTCCGATGCTGATGTCGATTTGAAGAACCCGGATGCGGCGAAGAAGACCGTCTCTGGGCTCATCAAGTTTGCTGATGGTGCTTTCGGTACTGGAGTCGCTACCGTATTGAAGGTTTTTAATGCCGCCGTTACGATTGCTGGCCTTTTCCCGGGCGCTAGTGCCGCTAAGGACTTGAAGCTGAGCGATACTCAGCGCAAGGAAATTGAGTCCACCCTGTCTGGTATCTCGACCGCGGCTTCTGCGTTGGCCGAGGTTAACGCACCGGCTGGACAGAAGTGTGCGGACATGCTCAATGGCAAGCAGGTCAGCGACGAAGCGCCGGATTCCACCTCGACAACCGAGTCCTCTGAGCCTTCCGAGTCCGCCGAGCCTTCTGATTCCGAGAAGCCCTCCGAGTCCACTGAGCCTTCCGAGTCGAGTGAACCCTCCGCATCAGATGAGGCTTCTGAGTCCGCAGAGTCGACTGCGCCTGAATCTACTGAGTCCGAGGCGGCCGAACCTGAGGATCCGACGGAGGAATCCGAGCCTGCTTCCACTACCTCGGCCCCTGTAGATTCCGATGATGAGGATAATAACGGTGAAGACGGGGAGCCTGGCCGTAATGGCAAGGACGGTGCCGACGGCAAGGATGGCCGCGATGGACGCGACGGTGAGGACGGCCGCGATGGGCGTGACGGCAAGGACGGCGCCGACGGCAAGGATGGCCGTGACGGCCGCGATGGGCGTGACGGCAAGGATGGCATCAACGGCCGCGATGGCGTCGACGGCAAAGATGGTAAAGATGGCGAAGACGCTGATATGTCCTCCGCTGTTGGTTACTCATTCCTTGGAGCGATTCTCGGTGGCGGTCTAATCGTTTCCATCTTCGGCGCTATTGATTACCTCTACCTGCTGGGCTACCTGCCCAAGGAAGGCATTCCGTGGCGCGCTAACCGCTAAGACCAACTCGTAGTTCCAGCCTGAGCAGAGAAATCTCAGGCAGAGCACTACAGAACAGCCCCATTGCATCCGCAGTGGGGCTGTTTGCATGAGCGATTGAAGGGTAGGCAAGCGCAGCATTGGGGCAAAGCTCGCTGTTTATAGCAGCGTGAGTGCGCGTTTCAGAGCTGCCCGTGATGGCGTCTACCCTCCCGTCGGGATGGCACAACGAACACAGCGGTGTTGACCAGATGGTTTATCGCAATAAGAGCACCATTCCTGTGGCGGTTCTAGGCGATGAGTAGGTCGTAAACACCGGACTATAGAGTGGGAAGCGTGACTGTAATAGTCCTTTAAGCACTAATTTCTCTTTCATGCGCCACGTCGTTCGCGGTACCGCCGACCCATTGGAGGTGAAGTAGGTGGGCAAATCAGCTCAGCCCGCAACTATGAAGAGCTCGCGGAGGTTGCCGTGCCGGTGGTGGGAAATCGGCGTAATCCTGCTCGTCGTCGTGATCATCGCCGGCAGCGTACACGTGGCGCGTAATACCGCAGGGATATCCGTGGGAGAGTTGGACCCGATTGATCGGCGCGCCTTAGAGGAGTACTCGGAATACGCCGCTGCCGTAGAGGATGCTCCAGATTCGGCGGCCTGGCTCAATGCGGCTGCGACCGAGCACCCCACGCTGCTAATCAGCAGGAAGACCCACTATTCCTACCTGATCAACCCCTCCCAAGAAGTCTCTTCGCCCTTCGCTGCCCCTGTAGACATGGGCGATAACCCCGCCGGCCTCGAAGTCTATCGGTTGGACCGGATCTACCCGAGGCTGTGGCCGATTAAGATTGCCGGCGGCAACTTCAACACGGTGGGCGAGACCACGACGGTCCATGGGAGCGATGTCTACTACCTCAAATTCGGCGAGGATAATTTTGACAAGCAATTCTCCTCAGAACACTTCATTACCTTCTTCGCGCATGAATCCTTCCACTTCTACGGTCAAGCTCGGTGGGCTTTGGACTCGCGTGTCTTTGGCGAGCTCTCCCCGCATGGGGTGGAGCTGCTCGACGAGAGAATGCGGCTGCTCGATGCAGTCCGCGACGCGGGTGCAGACCAAGCTCGGCTGAGGGAACTGGCCACAGAATTGCTCGCTCTGGAAAAGGAACGCCTAGCTGCAGATCCTGACTACGTCAGCCAAGAACGCTGGATGGAAACCGTGGAAGGCACGGCTACCTACCTCGGGATAATGGCCTCACGTGCGGTGGGGTATGACTTTGGCCCGATGTACTTCGACAACACTAAGGAAGCGCGTTTCACGGACGTTGTTCCGTTCCTAGAGTCCGGGCAGATCGACAAAGACTTTCTGCGTAATCGATTGCCATATGAGGCCGGTGCTCAGTTGTGCTTGCTGCTTGCCGCATTAGCACCAGGCGGGGAATGGCAGGCCTTTCTCAATGAACAATCGCCGGATTCTCGCCGCACGCTTATCGACGCCCTGGGCTACGTCCTTAGCCAAGAGAAGTAGATCCGCTAAACAGCGCCGCCTATGAATTGGGCGAAAAAGAAAGGCTGGTCAGAAAAGCTCTGACCAGCCTGGATGCTGTCGGACTAACAGGATTTGAACCTGCGACCCCTACACCCCCAGTGTAGTGCGCTACCAAACTGCGCCATAGTCCGCCGCCGCACCATTTGGTGCAACTGCTACAGATTACACCAGCGGTATTCGCTTCGACAAATCCCAGGTCACCCTTCGTTTTAGCGGCAGCTAAAACTCGCCGGTGGAATATACCCACTGCCCGTCTTGCCGGCGGAAAGAGGAGCGTTCCCGTTGAGAACCCTTTGCGGCGCCCTTATAGAAGGCCTCGAACTCAACGACGCCGGTATCGTCCAAGGGGCCGCCGGCGACGGTGTCGATAATATCGAGGCGGTAAAAGCGGATGCCGTTATCTGCGAGGTTAAGGCGCTCAGGGCGGGTCTCTGGGTCCCAGGTACGGAGCAAATAGTCCTCGTCGCCGGTTACGAAAGCACTGAACCGCGAGCGCATCAGCGCCTCGGCCGAGGGCGCGGGCGTGCCGGCGTGGTAGCGCGAGCAGCACTCGCCAAACGTCAAGCCGGATCCGCAGGGGCAGCGGGCAGCCGGATCAAGAGGGTTGAGAACAATCATGTGAATCTATCGTGCCGCGGTTGTCACGGTGGTGGTCACCTCGACGGTGAGGAGGGAGTCGATGGTGGTGGATGCGGAGGCGTCGCCAAGCGCGCGTTGTTGGTCCGCGCTAAGGGAGGCAGGAAGTGTCACCGTACGTGTAAATCGGGATTCGGACTCTTGGGTAATGTTGACGGACACAGCTTCGAGAGCCTTCGCGTCGATCTTCTGTGCCTTGCCCGCTGCCTTGATGGCCTGGGTGCTTGCCACAGCCAGTGCGGACATGAGGAGGCCTTCAGCGGTAAAACCTTGGCCCTTGCCGCCGCTTTTCTTCGTGCGGTCAGCGGTCACAGAACGGTCGTTGTGGCGTACTACGACGCCCATCCTCGTGCCCACCGCAGGGATTGCCACCGCGGAGTCATCTGCGACCGGCGCGGGAAGATTCTCCGGAACGATGAACTGCTCCGCCCACGCGCCAATCAGGTCCGCAGCGCGTGCGGCGGCGCCTTGCTTGGTGACGAGGTGATCAGCCTTATCCAAGGCGACCAAGGACTTGGGGTAGCGCGTGGTGCGGAAAATGTTCTGCGCATTGTCGATGCCAACGGTCTGATCAATGGGGGAGTGCAGCACCATCAGGGGCTTGCGTAGGCGCGGAAGGTACTCCTCCGGGTTGGTCTCAGCAAGGTCTTCGAGGAAAAGGCGCGAAATGGTTAGCGCGCGGCCGCCCAAGGTGACCTCTACCTCGCCATTGGCGTCGACCTCGCCAATCTTGTCGGCGTAGTGCAGTACAGAGTGCGCGGGATCGAAAGGAGCGCCGATGGTGGCGACGGCCTTAAGGGAACGAATGCCGTTGGCCGCCGCGAGGGCAGCGGCGCCGCCCAGCGAGTGCCCCATGAGGAGCTGCGGTGCGGAGTAGTTCTGGGCCAGCCACTCGGCGGCGGCCTGGATGTCTGCAACGTTTTGGCTGAAACAGGTATCAGCGAAATTTCCCTCGGACTGTCCCAAGCCTGGGAAGTCGAAGCGTAGGGTGGCGATGCCAAAGTTTGTCAGCTGCTTGCTCACGCGGGCGGCGCCGGGGGTATGGCGCGAGCCGGCAAAGCAGTGCGCAAAGATGGCGAAGGCTTGCGGAGGGGAGTCTGGGAAATCGATGGTTCCGGCCATCGTGGTACCGGTGCTGGAGGGGAGCGACACGTTCACGGATTGCATGCCCACAAGGATATAAGGGCAACTGCACGCCTGCGAACCGGGGTTGACTAAAGTCGATAGAAGACCTGTATGACGCACAAGGATGGAGGAGTGCTCATGGGCGCATTCGATTGGTTCTGGAAGGCAATGGGCGCGCAGTCCGAGCGCAACAATAAAAAGTCGAAAGCTGTCGTCACGGCTGCGGATTCCGCGGTGGAAGAAATTGCCAACTTATCGGATGCAGACGTTGCCACCACCGCACGGGAATGCGTGAAGGATGGCGCGATTGCGGATAAGTCGCGTTTCCTCGCCGCTCTGGCTGTGGCCAGCGAACGCAAGCTCGGTATGCGCCCATTTAATGTCCAGTCCCAAGCCGTTCTCCGCTTGCTTGAGGGTGACGTCATCCAGATGGCCACCGGCGAGGGAAAGACCCTGGTGGGCGCAATGGCCGCGACTGGTTTTGCGCTGACCGGAAAACGCGTCCACCTGGTGACGGTCAATAACTATCTAGCGGCGCGCGATGCCGAGTGGATGCGCCCGCTCGTGGAGTTCTTCGGCCTCACGGTGGCCTCGGTCACCGAGAAGCTAGGCCCAGAGGAGCGTCGCACGGCCTACCTGAGCGATATCATCTATGCTCCCGTCAACGAGCTGGGATTCGACGTTCTGCGGGATAACCAGATCACCTCCCGCGAGCAGACGGTACAGGCGCGCGCAGATGTTGCGTTGGTGGATGAGGCGGACTCCGTGCTTGTCGACGAAGCCCTCGTTCCCCTCGTCCTCGCCGGAAACCGCCCGGGTGAGGAGTCCACAGGCCACATCACCAACGTGGTTTCGCGCCTGCGTGAGGAGCAGGACTATGTCATCGCGGAGGATGGGCGCACGGTGGCGCTGACCGACGATGGAGCGGCGCGAGTCGAGCGCGAGTTGGGCATTGATTCGCTCTACTCCGAGGAGAATATCGGCTCCGTACTAGTCAAAGTGAACTTGGCGCTGCACGCGAAGGCGCTGCTCATTCGTGACATTCACTACATCATCACGGACGGAAAGCTGCAGCTTATCGACGCCTCCCGCGGCCGCGTAGCCGAACTGCAGCGCTGGCCCGACGGCCTGCAGGCCGCTGTGGAGGCCAAGGAAGGCTTGGAGGTATCGGAAGGAGGGCGCATCCTCGACACCATTACGCTCCAGGAACTCATGCGCCGCTACCCGTTGGTGTGCGGGATGACCGGTACCGCTGTGGAGGCGACCGATCAGCTGCGCCAGTTCTATACCCTCCACGTCTCGGTCATCGATAGAAACAAGGAACTGCAGCGCTTCGATGAGGCGGATCGCATCTATGCCTCGGTGGATGAGAAGTCCCGGGCCATCGTGAACGAGATCGTCGCGATCAACAGCACCGGCCAACCAGTTTTGGTGGGCACCCACGACGTCGCCGAATCCGAAGATCTTGCCGCTGCGTTACGCGAACGGGGGATCGAGGTTAACGTCCTTAATGCGAAGAATGACGAGGACGAGGCGCGCATTGTGGCGGAGGCTGGCGACGTCGGCCGTGTCACCGTTTCCACCCAGATGGCGGGCCGCGGCACGGATATCAAGCTGGGTGGCGCTGATGAGTCAGACCGCGATGCCGTCGTCGAGAGGGGTGGCCTGGCGGTGCTCGGCACCTCGCGGCACCGTTCCTCACGTTTGGATAACCAGTTGCGCGGGCGCGCTGGCCGCCAGGGAGATCCTGGCAAGTCCGTCTTCTTCGTTTCTTTAGAAGATGACGTGGTTAAACAGGGTGGGGAAGATGAATCCTTGTCCGCCCGCCCCGATGCCGACGGGCTCATCGAATCCAAAAGGGTTCGTGATTTCATTGCACACTGTCAGCGCGTGACCGAAGGGCAGCTTCTAGAGATTCACGCGCAGACCTGGAAGTACAACCACCTGCTCGCAGATCAGCGCATCATCATTGATGAGCGGCGAGCCAGGCTGCTCGATACCGACCAAGCCTGGCAGGAGCTGGCTGAGCGGGCACCGGAGCGTGCCGCTGAGCTTCGTGACGTCTCCGCTGAAGCGCGCGAGCGGGCGGCCCGTGAGATTATGCTCTTCCACCTCGACCAGGCATGGGCCGACCACCTGGAGTTGATGGATGATGTGCGGGAATCTATTCACCTACGTGCCATCGCCCGCGAGACGCCAATCGACGAATACCACCGCATCGCGGTGCGCGAGTTTAAAGACCTCGCGCAGCGCGCGGTTAATGACGCCGTTGATACTTTTAAAACCGTGCTTATCGATTCAGATGGAGCCCATCTAGAGGATCACGGCCTGTCCCGCCCGAGCGCAACGTGGACTTATATGGTCTCCGATAACCCACTATCAGGGGGCGGAAACTCCGTGCTCAAGGGCATAGGAAACATTTTCCGTTGATGTAAATTGCGGAGAGGCGACTCGCGCGGGCGGCGGAGTCGCTAATATGGAATGAGTCAACATTGATCCGACCCTTCGGAGGTAAAAATGAGCGAGAATACCGGAACGCCGGAACCGCAGGCAGAAACTACTTCTGTCTTCCGCGCAGATCTTCTCAAGGAGATGGAAAACGGCACCGCGGCGGGTTCTGACGCCTCCGTTGCTGGCGCTGAGAACTTGGCTGAGGGCCAGGCACTGCTCGTCGTCAAGCGCGGTCCCAATGCAGGCGCTCGCTTCCTGCTTGATCAGCCGACCACCACCGCCGGCCGCCATCCAGAGGCTGATATCTTCCTCGATGACGTCACCGTGTCTCGTCGCCACGCGGAGTTCCGCGCGAAGGACGGTCAGTTTGAGGTAGTCGATGTCGGATCGCTCAACGGAACCTACGTGAACCGCGAGCCGCGCAATGCTCAGGTACTCGAAGTGGGCGATGAAATCCAGATTGGTAAATTCCGCTTGGTATTCATTGCCCCGAAATAAGGCAGTGCCTGTCCTAAAGAACTAGGGGAGAAGGCCGGGGGAAGCTTCCACCTGAGCTCCCCTTTTGTCATAGTGAAATCGTGAAGAAAGCAGTAGTAGTCCTATCGTGAGCGCACAGAAGTCCACCGCCGCTGCCGCAGCAGCGTCTTCCGTGGTCAAGAAGACCAAGCCTGCTAAGCAGAAGCCCATGTCTATTGGCGTAACGCTGAAGCACGTGCAGAAGCAATTTCCGGATGTGACGGTGTCGAAGATTCGCTTCTTGGAATCTGAGGGGCTGATTACTCCAGAGCGCACCGCGAAGGGCTACCGCCGCTACTACCAGAAGGACCTTGATCGTCTTCGCTATATTCTGACCGCGCAGCGCGATCACTATACGCCGCTCAAGGTTATTCGGGAACAGCTAGACGCGATGGATTCGGGGCAAGTTACCGCCATCGTGTCCTCCCAGGCCGAGGCCCTCATCAGCGCCGAGCAGCTGCGCGCGCCGGTGGTCACTCGGCTTACCGACGCCGATGTGGCCGACCAAGCAGGCACTACGCAGGAAAACATCGCCAAGCTGGTTTCTGTGGGACTGATTAAGCCGGATCCGGCGGGCTTCTTTGATACGGATGACGTGTCCATCGTGGCCGCGGCCGTGGCGCTGGAATCCTTCGGGTTTGAGGCGCGACAGTTGAAGTCGCTGCGCAATGCTGCCCGCCGCCAGGCGGACATGATTTCGCAGGTGGCAACGCCGGTGGCGCATTCGAAGTCTGATACTGCCCCGCAACAGGCCGAGGAGCTTTCTCAGCAGATGGCGGCCCTTGTTCTGTCGCTTCACGGGACGTTGGTCAAGACCGAGCTTCGTGACGAATTCCGCCCTTAAACCATACGGGCTTTTATTTCCGTAAGTTTGGCGCCGACTTTTCTACGCCACTTAACCGGCCCGACAACCATGTGCAAGGAATGTGTGTAAAAGTGGATTCCATGAACACTGAAGTATTGAAATTTCTAGGTATCCACCCCGTTGGCCCCGAAAATAACCTATGTGCTCTTTTCTATTGGGCGGAGGCGGACCGGCACGTGCCGGTCTGGGTCTCACCCATCGACGGCGCGCGTGTCCTCCAAGTACTTGAGCGGCACTTTAATGCGCGCCCAAGCACGTATGAACTGCTCATCGCCTTTGCGGATCAGCTAGATGGCATCGAGCATATTTGCGTGTCCGAGTACCGTAAGGGCGTTTTCATGGTTGATCTCCTGGATGGTACCGGCGAAGAGCACGATGCCCGCTTGTGCGACGCTCTTGTCCTCGCAGATCACTATGGGTTGCCCATTCATTTTGAGAAGGATGTGCTCGACGAGGTAGCCATTTACATTAGCGATGAGGACCTTAAAGAATATTACGGCCTAGAACGCGAGGCAGAATCCCTGGAGACGTTCCCGGAGAAGCGCATGCGCGAGTTTAAGGAGCGCCATTCCCAGCAAAGCGCGCTGGAGGACGATGACTTCGAGCAGATGATGCGTGATTCCGGAATCTCCGAGGAAGATTTGCTCGGCGGCAAAGATGGTGAAGAGGAGTAAAAGGGGAGTTTAAGCTCCCTTCCACATAATTCAGCCCTAAGCCCTGATCCCAGCTAGACATTAGAAGCGGCGCCCTCTGTGGCGTCGCTTTAGTCGTGCTACCACTGAATTTTTTAATGACACGCGTGTGACTAATGATGACAAAGTGACTCAAAAAGTCTAAAGTTCTACTAGAGGTTCACGGAGGACGACTCTTGACGCGGTCGCTGACGTGCCCTTTAATAGAAAAATAGAACTCCCCTCAAGTATCACTGGAGTAATTACGTGAGCAGTAAGAATAACCGTCCCGAGTCCAGCGCACTGCCGCTCGAAGATTTCGCAGCCAACGACTACGTTCAGGAATCCCTTTTTGATGTCGGGCCCGACGAGGAGCTGGGCTACCGCGTGCCCATCGCTTGTCAGGTAGCCGGCATTACCTACCGCCAGTTGGACTACTGGGCGCGCACGGACCTGGTGAAGCCCTCGATTCGCACTGCTCGCGGCTCTGGTTCCCAGCGCCTGTACTCCTTTAAGGACGTGCTGGTTCTCAAGATTGTCAAGCGCCTTTTGGACACCGGCATTTCTTTGCAGAATATTCGCCTCGCGGTGGAATCCCTGAGGGATCGCGGAGTTAATGATCTTGCTGAGCTCACCCTCGTCTCCGACGGCACCACGGTTTATGAGTGCCGCTCGAACGACGAAGTCATCGACCTTCTTGCCGGTGGACAGGGCGTGTTTGGCATCGCTGTCCCAGGCATCCTGAAGGAGCTTTCCGGAACCATCACTTCCTTCCCGGCCGAGCGCGTTGTGGAGGACGAAGAAGTCGACGTTGTATTTGGCCTCGACGAACTGGCTGCTCGGCGCAAGCGCAAAACCTCCTAAGGAAGCCATCCGCCGCCGCTCCTCTTAGTCACTGCAGCTCACGTCAGTGCTCTAGAGGAAGCGGCGGCTTTTTTGATGTGCGGCGTCGATGCGCCTGAAGTGTCCCGGTTATCGTGCCCCGGCGGCGTTGGCGATGGCCTTCTTGCCCTCTTGGGCATTTGAAGGGTCCGAGATGGTCTTGTAGGAGTCAGCGAGCTTTTCGAGCTCGGCGTCCTTTTCACCTTCACCGATATGCACCACGCTCAAGCTAACGCCCTGACCGCGCGCAGCTTTGACTGCCTCTGTAAAGCTTGCGTCATCCATATCTTGTTGGGTCCCGGTAGTAACGAGCACGACGCGGGCGTCTTTGCCCGTTTCTGCCTCTTGGTCCGTGGCGTTATCCAGTGCCGCAACCACGGCGCTGCGAGTTTGAGGAACGCCACCAGTGCCGAATTGCTGTACTGCGAAGGCCACGTTCTCGGCGTCGCCATAGGCTACATTCTGACGGAAGCCCACGGTGGCCGTGGCTGAAATGGGTGAGGAATAGTTCCAGAGAGCCACCTGGCTTCCCTCCGCGCCGACTGCCGACGCCGCCTCCGCCACGCCCTCGGTTACCTCATTGAAGTACGGCGCAAGGTTGTCGGAGGTATCAAGAAGGAACAACGTATTCGGCGCCACCCCTTGATCTTCCTTGTTTTCAGTGCTGGGCGCGGCTGATACCGATTTGGACGGCTGTTCTGACTTCGAGGGCGTGGTCGATGCAGACGTAGCGCTAGTGCTTTCACTCGTTGGTTTCTGTACGGCCGATGACTCAGTGGTTTTATCCGCCGCTACTGGCTCGCTCGAATCGGATTCCCCTCCGCGAAAGAGGAAGAATGCGCCGATAACCAACGCCAAAACCGCGAGGACGGCCACGATGATGACCCACGGTGCGATTGCATAGTTATTCTTTCCATCCGAGTGCCGGGCCATCGTTTTCCTTCCGCGCTGGGGTCTCGGGGCAGTAGAGGGCGCCCCGATGGGTCACATCAATGGTCTCTCATTGTAGCGCTCAGCGCTGCTCTAATTTGGGAGACAAGCCGCGCGCGGAGCGGCTCGGAGGCGTCGGCAAGCGCGCGTTGGCGCCGCACATACTCAGACTTTCCCTCTGGCGTTTCGATGGGGACAACCCCAAAGCCCCACTCGCGGCAGTCATATGGCGAGGCTTCCATGTCGAGCGTGCGCGCGGCCACCGCCAACCGGAAGGTATCGAGGAACAAGTCACCTGGCACCAACGGGCCCAATTTCCACGCCCATTTATATAAATCCATAGTCGCATGGACGCAGCCAGCCTGGTCGTTGTCCGGTTGGTCCTCACGGGTCAGCACCGTGAGGTTAAGCGGGCGGGCGGGCTCAGTAAAGAAACGGAAGGCATCGTAGTGCGTGCACTTGATGCGGTGCTTGTCGACGACTGCGTTCGTCCCTTCCGCTCCCAACCGCAGCGGCAGGTCATGGCGAGGGGAATCGGTGTGGTACACCATGGCCCATTCATGCAGGCCAAAACAATCAAATTGGGTGGGATTGTGCGCCGTCTTTTCCAGAAGTTCCAGGATGTAGCGCACGGTTCCGCCGCGGCGTTCGAGGAAGGCCTCGGTGTCCATCGTGATGCCCTCGGCAGTGCGGCGGTAGTAGCGCCATTCGCTGTGCGGAGCGTTCCCTTCCAGGGTGACCCCTACGCCTGGGTGCCAACGGCGCAGATGAGAGGGGCGGACGGGGTAGTACTCGAAAAGGAAGTCGTAGACAGGGTGATACGAGCCTGGGTGGCGATAGCGAGCGAGGAACTCATTTGCTTCCTCCTCGTGCTGTCGCATCCGGGCTTGCCAATCCTTGGGCGCGAGAATCATCGTTGTCCAGCACTGCCTCGACGGCGGCGGTTGTTACGGCCGCGGCGGCGGTGCCCCGGTGCTTCCTGCTTAGGCTGCTGTTGGTTCGGTGGCCCGAGCGGCTCGCCCTTCGGCTTGCGCGCACCGGTCATCTGGGCAAGTTCGGGGCTGCTGGCGGGGTTGGCGCGGTCACTGATGTCGAGGTCGGTGTGGTCCACTCCGGCCTTTGCAATGAGCTTGGCCACCTCGTCGCGCTGCTCGTCGGTAACGAGTGTGACGACGGTTCCTGACTCACCGCCGCGGGCGGTGCGGCCGGAACGGTGTAGGTAAGCCTTGTGCTCGGCGGGTGGATCTACGTGGACGACGAGGGAGACATCCGCAATGTCGATACCGCGCGCGGCGATGTCCGTGGCGACGAGCACGGGTACGCTCCCGTCGGCGAATCCCTCAATCGCCTTGGTACGTGAACCTTGGCCCTTATCGCCGTGAAGCGGCAGTGCGTTAATACCGACTCTGCGCAGCTTCTTCGCCTGCCTGTCGACTCCGTGCTTGGTCCGCATGAACATGATGGTCTTGCCCTTGCGCGCACCGAGCCGCAGGACGACGTCGTTGCGTGCCTCGCGCGTGCCGATGAAAATGAGGTGGTGCTCCATCGTGTCCACGGCGGCCTCGACGGGGGCTGTGGAGTGGGTTACGGGGTCGTGCATGAACTGCTTAACCAACTTGTTGACCTCACCGTCGAGGGTGGCGGAGAAGAGTAAGCGTTGGCCGTCTGGTGGGGTGAGATTGAGCAGTTTGCGTACCTGGGGAAGGAAGCCCATGTCCGCCATCTGGTCGGCCTCGTCGAGCGCAGTGATGGTGATCTGGTCGAAGAAAAGCTTGCCTTGGTCGATGAGATCCAGTGCGCGGCCCGGCGTAGCAACAAGTAGATCAACCGGGCGGGCCAATGAGCGAATGTGGTTGTTGATGTTGACACCACCGACAACTGCCAACACACGCAGTCCCAGCGCGGCTGCGGGTTCATCCAGGCGTTGTTGGATCTGCGTTGCCAGCTCACGCGTTGGTGCTAACACGAGACCGCGGGGGTGCGCCGGTCGGGAGACCCCGGATTCGGCAAGTCGAGTGAGCATGGGAAGGCCGAACGTGAAGGTTTTTCCCGAGCCCGTGGGGCCGCGGCCTAGGACGTCCTTGCCGGAGAGGGCGTCGGGAATCGCGGCTTCTTGGATAGGGAAGGGGGTCGTGATGCCCTGTTTGTCGAGGACGCGGACAACATCGCGGGGGAGGCCGAGGTCGGCGAAAGTATTCATCGGGAGGAAGTCTAGTTCGGTTCGCTGCCAGATAGAAAAGCCAGTGCGGGGAATGGGCCTCGCATCCTGCACTGTTGGCAGTAATGTGATGTAGGTCTCTGCTAAATTGATCGGCATGACGAACCCTTTCAGTAGCCCGCAGCAGCAGCCCCGTGGATTTGGCCAGAACCCGCAGCACAACCAAGCACCGCCTGGCTTTATCAATCAAAATCAAGGTGCTCACGCCGGCGGACCGGCGATGCCACAGGCGCCCGAAAAGAAGCCAAGCTCGAAGAAAGCATTGTGGATCGTTCTGGCGGTTGTTCTTGTATTCGCCATCATCGCAGTCGTCGCTATTATTGCTGCAGTTTCTTTCTTCAAAGATGTTGCTGCCGATTTTGATGATGCGCCACAAGACGCAAGTGCTTCCGACAATGCCTATTGGAACAGCACATATGACTCCGATGAGGTTGACAGGATCCGCGCCTCCGAGGTTTCTGCCCCGGTGCCCGCTCCGCTCATTGACCTTTCGGACGAGTGCTATGAGGACACGTCATTCTTCGGGCAGGCGGACTATCTGGGCCTAGATGTTCAGTGGGTTCCGACGATTTCTTGCATCTATGGTCCGGACAGAGAATTCGTGGCTCAGTACACAGAGAACAAGGATGCTATACGCGATACTGAAAGCGTTGGGCTGGCCGGCACCGTCGAGGATTTCACCTCGGCCCGCGGCTCCCAGATTGGTGCTTTTAGTGAGGAAGATGAGTATGTGATAGCTGAAGTGCTTGAGGATGGCAATGCGGTTATCGAGTACGTCATGGACGGCTATGATGCCAACGGGGACGAAGCGGACTTGAATGATTTGGCCAACTATCTCGTGGGTGCGGGAATCCTTGACTCGGCTCTGGGTGGTTCGTCGGTGAATGCCTAGCTATCTTCGGCGCCGCACGCGCTTGACGACGCTTCACCCACCCCAAGTGGCCCGTCAACCCTCATCCGGTTGGTGGGTCTCGTTCTTTAAGGGCTTAAATGCACGTTGTTCCTGCCGGTATTTGAAGTGTTATCAAGGATCACCGATCTGCCCGTCAACCATCTTTGGGTTGGCGGGATC
>NZ_KV804002.1:0-818 GCF_001811255.1 Corynebacterium sp. HMSC068H04 | reverse complement strand
CCGTCAACCATCTTTGGGTTGGCGGGATCGGTGGCTGGCGGTGTCCTTTCTGCTGTTGCTGCGTGTGGTGGTTGTGGGTGTTAGCTGCAGTCGGGTGGTTCCTCTGGTGGTTGTCCTGCTTGTTCGGCGGCGAGTCTGGCTACTGCTTCTTGGTATTCGGGCATTGCGGTGATTGGTGTGCCCCAGGGTGGGATGAAGCTGACCCCGGTGTTGAGCCGGTACATGTAGCCGCGTCCGGTAGGCCTTTGCGGGTCATCATCGTTAATACCGTTGTGGTAGGCGCACAGGAAGGTCAGGTTCTTGATGTTGGTGTAGCCGCCTGCCTGCCAGGGGATGAGGTGATGGACCTGGCAGTAATCAGCGGGCTTATTACAGCCTGGTCTTGCACACGTGTGGAATTCAGCGTGCAGGGTGAGGCGCTGTTTGAAGTTTGCTCCACGCTCTAGCCGCCAGGTGTCGATGGGTCCTTCAATAGGGTGCACGATGGTGGCATAGCCTATTTCGGCAAACTTGTGGGTGAGGAATTCCGCCCCGGTCATGCGCCCACCGTTAGTCAAGTTGAGCTCTATTTCGTCCCCGTCGCCGTTAATGATCTGGTCCAACTCGTTCAGGGTGACGATGACTTGGGTGCGCACCGCGGGTTTGGAACCGCCTGTTTCTTTGTTGAAGAAGATGTCGTTGGCGGCTTGAAGCAGGTCGGTGGTGTTGGTGGATTCTAAGACGCCGCGCATGTTGGCAATCGTGGTGGCGTCATCGGTAATGGAAAGGGTGTTAGGGCCTTGCGTGCGGTAGGTGATGCGCACGCCTGGTTTGGCTAT
>NZ_KV804001.1:0-593 GCF_001811255.1 Corynebacterium sp. HMSC068H04 | reverse complement strand
ATAGGGTGTCCACTAAACGAGGGTAACCTCAATTTAAATTCGCGGGTTCCGTGGTGTTGATGGTCAGTCGGTAGCGCGGGCTGGTGTTTTCGTCTTGGGGGAGTATGCGGAAGCGGGTCTTCGTATTTTCTGCGGTGAGGTATGTGCCTACGGTGTGGGTGAGGTGAACGTCTACGAGGTTTGAGTCGTCGAGTTGCTCCAGCATGGTCTCTAGTAGCCGCTGGCGCGTATCAGGGCGCTTAGCGCTCACGCGGTAGCGGTGGGAGGCTAAGCCTTTGGCATTCATACTGTCGGCATTGAGTGGGATAGAAGACTGTGCGAGGCGTTCTATCTCCTCTTTGTCCCAGCCCGGATAGGCAGCAGTCGAGTCTAGGAAACGGCTCCAGGTGTGGGAGTCATGCAGGTTGCTTTCTTGCGCTGTGGAAGCAGGGGCAGTGGGGTAGGTGTAGTTGAATCGGGTGTGACTGTAGGCCTGCATGATGGAGGCACCAAGTTCTAGTGGAGAGGTGGTCTCTTGGGCTTCTAGGCGCTCTAGGATTGCTTCGAGGTTGTCTCGAAAGTTTGAGGTTACCCTCGTTTAGTGGACACCCTAT
>NZ_KV804000.1:0-217 GCF_001811255.1 Corynebacterium sp. HMSC068H04 | reverse complement strand
GAGTCTACGACTCCGGAGAACCCGGATGAGTCTACGACTCCGAAGACGTCTGAGCCGTCTGAGTCTACGACTCCGGAGAATCCGGATGAGTCCACGACTCCGGAGAACCCGGGCGAGTCGACCACTCCGAAGACGACTGAGAAGACCACTGAGCCGTCTGAATCGACGACTCCGGGTAAGCCAGGTGATGAGTCTGGCAAGCCGAAGATTTCGACGA
>NZ_KV803999.1:930-1337 GCF_001811255.1 Corynebacterium sp. HMSC068H04 | reverse complement strand
TCGATGACCGTGGCTAGGTACATGTTCTTGCCACCCTTACACGGCAGGTACGTAATGTCGCCAACATAGACGTGGTTCGGCCTGTCAGCGGTGAATTTGCGGCCCACTAAATCTGGCATGACGCGGTGACCAGGCTTACGCCTGGTGGTGATGCATCGACGCCGTTTACTAAAGCCTTTCAGCCCCATGGATTTCATGATGCGTGCGACCTTCTTGTGATTGATCGGGCCGAAATCCGTATCACTGTTGAGGCTCGCAGCGATGCGTTTAGCACCATAAAGCCCGTGCTCATCATCGAAGATGGTCTTGATTCTCGCCCCAATAAGGGCATCGGAACACATCTTTAACCTGCGTTTTTCGCGGGTTTGCACCCACTTATAAAACGAGGAGCGATTGAGCTTTAACAC
>NZ_KV803999.1:0-830 GCF_001811255.1 Corynebacterium sp. HMSC068H04 | reverse complement strand
TTAGCAGCCTTGCGCAGGATGTCGCGTTCTTCACGCAGCTTTGCGTTTTCGTTTTCTAGCTGGCGGATCCGCTCAGAATCAGTCGTCGCCTGAGCTTTATCACGCATGTTTTTCGAGTGGGCACGCTTGCCGGTGCCGTACTGCTTAAGCCAGGAATAAAGTGAAGAACGATTGATTCCTAGCTCTGCTGAAGCCGTGTGAAGTGAGAGGTCCTCATTGTTTTCGTAGAGGGCCACAGCATCACGTTTGAACTGTTCGGAGTACCTAGGCATGGTGGTAGATTACCTTTCTTCCCAACCCAACCGGGCTGGATATCAGGTGTCTACCTAACGGGGGCCAGGTCCCCCCTCCCCTATTGGCGGTTTAGCGCTCGATGGTTAGAAGCTCAGTCTTTGCTTCGTAGATTGTGCGGGCTTTGTGACCGCCTTTGGCTGTGGCCTGTTGAAGGCGGTCTGCGAGTCCTAAGTTGATCGCGTCCAAGAATTGGCCAGCCAGCTTGTGAGTCGGGTCCGCATCGAGCGCCTTGTTGATGCAGTAGTTGATGTCCTGCTCGTTGGTAGAGTGGAATGCTGCCAGGCACCATGCGTTAGCTGTCGCGTAGTTCGACTCTGCAAGGTCCGCTACGTTAATCCAGGCGCGCTGCTCGTACTCGTTGGGGGTACGGTCGAAGTACAGATCACGGATGAGCGGGTGCTCAATGCTTTCAGCTAGGACGCTCAGGGCAATCGGGTTGGACTTGGAGGGCGCGAACTCGCGGCGGGCAATGCGGTCGAGGTAGTTCTCGCGGTTGGAGATGATGGTGGTGGCCATTTCTGGCGCTCCTTTCAATC
>NZ_KV803998.1:0-46869 GCF_001811255.1 Corynebacterium sp. HMSC068H04 | reverse complement strand
GGAAAACAACACGTTTTGTCGTTTAGGCCGGTATCAAAGGTATTTAATAAGCGTCCTGGTCAATAAAAAAGAGCCATCTGGCGCATACGTCCAGAAGACCCTTTTTAATCATAGCAAGGGACCATGTCCTTACTTTCTGACTCTGACTATAGGTGGCACGTCCCCGTGATGTCAAGATTCTTGACTAGTACGGCTATTCCACCGTCGTAAACGTCCAAAAAGCCACTAGACATCACAGTTCTAGCGCGTGAGGTTTAGGCGGCGAGCACGTCAGCGAAGGAAAGGTCGAGCACACGGGGGAGATCCTCCGGGTTCATCTCGATGTCGAGTCCCCGCTTGCCACCGGAGAAAAAGATGGTGTCGAAAAGCAGCGCCGTTTCATCAACCACTGTCGGGAGGATGTGCTTGTGTCCCAGCGGGGAGATGCCGCCGGGGATGTAGCCGGAGGATTTGGAGGCGTCGGCAGGCGTGGCCATCGTGGCCTTAGAAGCGCCGAAGGCAGCGGCGGCCTTCTTGAGACTGAGCTGGTAGGTAACCGGAAGGACGCACACGGCGAGCTGGCGCTTGGGGCCTTTGCCGGCGCTCAGGTCGATGACGAGGGTTTTGAAGATGCGCTCAGGCTCGACGTCGAGCGCCGCCGCGGCCGCGTCGCCGAAGTGCTCGCGGCCACCGTCGAAGGTGGAGACACTGTGGTCGATTCCTGCCTCTTCGAGGATTTTGAGAGCGGGGGTAGCGGCGTGCGGGGTCTTCTTGGCCATAGAATCCACCCTAGTCCGGAGCGCTAGGATGGTGAGCATGGCCACCGAAACGACGAGCGAGACGCTTCAGAAACAGCGATTGTTTGAGGAGCAAGCCTTGCCCTTGCTGGATCAACTGTATGGCGGAGCGATGCGCCTAACGCGCAACCCCCAGGATGCAGAGGATCTCATCCAGGAGACCTACCTCAAGGCCTATAGCAATTTTGATTCCTTCAAACAGGGGACGAATCTCAAGGCCTGGCTGTATCGCATCATGACGAATACCTACATCAACTCCTACCGGAAGGCCAAGCGCCGTCCGGTGGAATCCTCAGCGGATGAGCTGAGTGATTTTCAGCTCTACACCACGGCCGGGCATGACTCCACGGGCCTGGAATCGGCGGAGGTCGAGGCCCTCAAGCAGATGCCGGATTCGGAGATTTCCGAGGCCATGAATGACCTACCGGAGGACTACCGCATGGTGGTGTACTACGCGGATGTAGTGGGTCTGGCCTATAAGGAAATTGCGGACGTGATGGGCACACCGTTGGGAACCGTGATGAGCCGCCTCCACCGCGGAAGAAAACTGCTCCGCGCGGCGTTGAAGGACGTAGCACGTGAAAAAGGCATTGGTCGCAACCACCCAGAGATGGAGGAGAAGTAATGGAACGCGCAACAGGACGCAATTGCGGTGCGTGTAACTCTCCGGAGGTTGAAGCGCTCTTTAGGGAGCTGTTCGATGAATCGACGAGCTACGCGCGAGCTATGGCAATCCGCGAGCATCTTGCGCAGTGCGATGCCTGCCAGCAACGCCTTGAGAGCGAGGAAGTAGTTCGGGCACTCGTACGCAAGTGCTGTGGGGGACAGGCCGCGCCGCAGTCGCTGCGCCAGCGCATTAGCGTGCAGATTACGAGGACTGAAATTACCTGGGGATAAGCAAAGGGCTCGTTCCCGCCCACGGTGGTGGGGTGAGGAACGAGCCCTGAATGCTGACGTTATGCGTTAGGACGCTTGCCGCGGTTAGCGGACTTCTTGCGGCGATCCTTGCGCTTACGGCCACGCTTGCTCATCGCGTACTCCTTCTGTTAAGGGTGAATGAACTTATTCAACTGTAGCGGCAGGGTATGCCTGGGTGTTAATCGGGGGTGTGTCTGTTTAGGCAGATACGCGGGCACGGCCGCGGCTGCGGTTGCGGCGCTTGATAGCGCGGCGCTCCTCCTCAGAAAGGCCGCCCCACACGCCGGCATCCTGGCCGGACTCGAGGGCCCACTTGAGGCAGGAAGAGGCAACTGGGCAGCGGTTGCAGACCAGCTTGGCCTTAGCGATCTGGGTGAGTGCGGGGCCGGAGTTACCGACAGGGAAGAAGAGCTCCGGGTCCTCGTCGCGGCAAACGGCTTCGTGGCGCCAATCCATGATTGAAATCTCCTAACAAATTTTTGACAGCAGTGGGTGAAGTAGGCGCACCAAGGGCAGTCCACGGTGGTGAACTGAACTGAGTGCTACTGGGTGTAAGTGGACTGGTCTGCGGTCAGTGGGGCCCTGTCTCGAGTTAGGGCCAGCGTCGACGCCGCCGTGGTTCACTTTCTGTTAACTCGAAGGATTCTCCGAGTTAAGAACTGATTTAACAGCTCGTTGTTTTGCTACCTGAGAATAATGACACGTTTACTCAAAGTCCGCTAGGGGTAAAGGGCTAAAAGTGTCCAACGTCACTAAATAAATTCTTCCAATTTGCACTTTTCTAATGGGTGGGCGGCTGTAAGAAGCCTGTCAGTAGCGTCTCTACCTGCGGTGACGGGGAGATTGGGGTGAGTGTGGTGACCTGGATCGCGTCAAATCCATCAACCTCCTCGCTGCCCCCGAAAACACAGCAGGAGGAAAGTCGAAGCTGAGTACAGGAAGTGCGAGTACTGCGGCAATTGAATTGGGCAATTGAATTGGCAGTGGGTGAAGCTTTGGCGTGGAGACTGCCTAAACCATGGGGCAGGGAAGTAGACTAAACGCCCGTGAATAAGAAGAAGAACCAGCCCTCAACTACACCCGACCGAGCTGCCGGAAACCGTGCACCGCGTGCGGTGATGGCGGCTGCCGGCATCGCCGTGGTCCAATCCATCGCGGTTATCATTTTCGGCATCTTCCTCATCGTCCGTGAGGTTGCTGGCGCTGAGAACGGCTCCATGGTGTCCGATTCCGGCGCATCGAGCTTCGTGGGCCTGGGCACTGCCATCTTCATCTTTATCGTGTTCGGCTTTGTCATCGTCGGCTCGTGGGCCTTCGTCAAAGGCAAACGCTGGGGCCGCGGAGCCATCGTGCTGGTGGAATTCATCCTGGGCGCCATGGCTTTTCAGATGTTTAACGGCGGCTCAGCGCTGCTAGGCATCGTGACCTTGGCAAGCGCCGGGCTCGTCCTATACCTGCTCATGGCGCGGCCCGAGACGGCGCAGTGGGCTGAAAGCCACTTTTAGTAGGGCATGCCTAGGCGGCGGTGAGCGCCACAGCGGTGTCGCCGCGCTGCTCAACGATGACCGTGCCCGCTAGCGTTAGCGAAATCGGGCCGGAATAGCCGTCACGGTCAACGGGAATGGTTTTCTCGGTTTTCCCGGTAGACCAGTTCACCACGTCGATCCCCTCCTCAGTGGGGACGAGTAGGCGTTCGTCGACTGCGACGCCGGTTCCCACCGCTTGCTCGAGAATGTGATCCACCTTGAGCTCTGTAGGGGTAAAGAGGTAGAGACGCTCGCCGTCGAACCACGACATGTGGTGCGGCAGATCCGCAATCGCGGGCGCAAAGGGGGACGCGGCGTTGGTGATGGACTTCGAAGGCTCAACGTCCGTGGAAGACAGTGTTTCACCTTCGAAGCTATAAGAGACGATGCGCGGTGAATCGCCAGGGAGGAAGACTGCGGCCGCCTCCTGGCCGTAGGCGATGAGGCGCGCACCAGGATCCTCAATTTCGATGTCCTTTGTAATTTCCGGAGAACGGGAATCCTCAGGAGTGGCATTTTGGATGCGCAGCCACGTGGAGTCCGGGGAATCTGGGCAGGTTTCAGTGACACCCAGTGTTTCGGTGCGGGTCAGCGCTGAGGTGATGGCGCAGTCCTCGTGGGGCTGTAGGTTCGGCTCCTGTTTGGCGTCGACGTCACCGTACTCAACCGAGCGCACAAGATCCGAGCGCCAGAGCTCTACGCGCTCTGCGGAAACGGTGCCCACGCGGTCATTCGACATGATGGGGACCACCTCCTCGGAATTGCGGGCGCTGCGGGTATCGGAGTATTGGCCGGTGGCGGCATCGATCGCCACTACATCGCCGCAACCATTGCCTGCGTCATAGGAAGCCACAATTTTGTTCCACGCTGTGGTGAGCGAACACAGGTCGGCATCGCGGCGTTGATAGGTCCAGACTTCGTCGCCGGAGGCGTTCGAGGCGCTGAGCATATCGCCGTCATGGGTGATTAACAGGCCGTTGGAGGATACCGCGCGAGCCTGTCCCGGCACGAGAGTGTTGGGAAGGCTGAAGGCTTCGGTGAGGGAGCTCGGGATGGCATCGAGAAGCGCCGGTTCATCGTCGGACGCGGCGTCTACCGCCGGGGTGAGCTCCGCCTTATGAATGGGTGCGGTGATGACCGCGCCGCCGATGGCGATGGCGCAGACCGCACTGATGGCGCCCACGGCAATCCAGTCCGCCTTCGTGGAGCGCAGGATGGGAGCCTTCTTCGACGAGTCGACCTTTGCCCGGGCCTTATCCAGCTGGGCTTCCTGGGTGTGCTCGGTGCTCATCGATGCCCTCCTTGACGGGGATTGCGTTTGCGGGAACGGGTGCGGCGAGAGGCGCGGGTGGAAGCCGCCGAGGAACGCGAGGAGCCTCCACGCGGCGATTCCCCGCGCGAGCCCGAACGCTTCGCTGCGCCCAGCACCTTGGTGGGCGGACCAACGGTGTCAGAAACGCCCTCGGGAATATCGAGCGCTTGCGCAAGCTCAGGAGAGGTGCTGAACCACTGTGGCGGCTCGGGCTGGTCCAGAGAAAGCTCATCGTTGATAACCTGCCATTTGCTCAGCTCATCGTAGCCAACGAGCGTTACCGCCGTGCCGGTGTGGCCAGCGCGACCGGTGCGGCCAATGCGGTGGACAAAGGTCATGGGGTCATCCGGCACCTGATAGTTGATGACATGGGTGACATCATCGACGTCGATGCCGCGAGCGGCGACATCCGTGGCCACCAGAATCTCCACGGTGCCTTCGCGGAAGGCGGAGAGCGAGCGCTCGCGAGCCTTTTGATCCAAATCGCCGTGGACCGCGCCCACGCTAAAGCCGCGCTGCGCTAGCTCGTCTGCGACGGCGGCTGCCGAGCGCTTGGTGCGCGTGAAAATGATGGTGCGCCCGCGGCCTTCTGCCTGCAGGATCTTTCCCAAGACCGCGATTTTGTCCATGCGGTGTGCCTGGAAGGTGACCTTGCGCGTGGAGGAGTGGGTTTGTTGGGCGTCGCCGGACTCGGCGCGGATGTGGACCGGCTTGTTGAGGAAGGTGCGGGCCAGCGTCACGATGGGCCCGGGCATGGTGGCGGAAAAGAGCATGGTCTGGTGCGGGTTGCCGTGCAGGAGGGAGAGAATCTTCTCAATATCCGGCAGGAAGCCCAAGTCCAGCATCTCATCGGCCTCATCCAGAACCAGAACGCTGACCTGGTCGAAGGACAGGTGCTTCTTCTGGCAGAGATCGAGCAGGCGGCCCGGAGTGCCCACGACGACGTCCGCGCCCCTCTTGATGTGTGTGATCTGCTCTTCATAGGGACGTCCGCCACACAGGGTGACGATGCTGAGCGGAAGATTAGCGGCAGCAACCTTGAGGTCCCCGCTGACCTGGATGGCCAGCTCACGGGTCGGCGCGATGACCAGTGCACGGGGAGTGCCGTCGAGCTCCGGGATGTCGGCGTCATCGAAAACGCGATCCAGCAACGGCACGCCGAAACCATAGGTCTTGCCCATGCCGGTGCGCGCTTGGCCAATGAGGTCGTGGCCATTCAGGGCGATGGGCAGGGTGAGCTCTTGGATGGCGAAGGTGTGCGTAATCCCGTTCTCAGCGAGGGCATCACAGATCTCTACGGCGACGCCGAGCTCGGCAAAGGTAGGGGATTCGCGGGAATCGCGGGATGATTTCGGGGCAAGCACACCTTGATAGTAGAGGACGTGGCTATAGTGGGGCCATTAGAGCGCCGGGGGCGCAGGCCTCATGGCACGGACTAAAGAACACGATTTAAGGGAGTAGACACCACATGGACATCAAATTTGGCTTCGCCGATACCGCCCGCGAACTGGTCATTCACGCGGATGGTGAGCGAGAAGAGCTGACCCAGACCATCAACAACGCCTTGGGGGAGAACTCCACTCTCGAATTGAAGGACACCAAGGGCCGCACCTATATCGTGCGGACCGAGCGTGTGGTCTACGTGGAAATCGGCACCGTGCGCGCCCACACCGTTGGATTCGCAGGCTAAGTACGCGCTCGCTGCCTCAGCGGGTAGCCTAAATGGCCATGGATAATCCCGCGGAACTTAAGCAGCGCCCACAGTTCGTCTCGGCGGTGGAGCGTTTCGCTCGCGAGTACGGCTGGTGGCGAGTGGTGGCGATCCCCGTCATGGTCGTCATCACGGTGTGGGTGCTGGTTGATGTTTTTCGTTCCCCAGCCCAGGATGCGGAGGTGTCGGCGGCAGGGGAGACGTCGGCAAGCACTGCGGCTGCTGACGCACCCTCCCCCAAGGGGCCTGATCCCGCCAATGCCAGTGCAGTTGCCGCGGCCAAGGATGGCTTGCCCGCCGGCGGTGACTTCACGGAGCAAGGTGATGAAACCTACCGCGATGCCGGCCCTTCTACTATGCACGCGGGCAAGGGCGGAAAACAGACCATCCGGTTCTCAGTCGAAATCGAAAATGGTGTGGACACCTCCGCCTATGGCGGCGATAGGGCCGTCGTAGCGCTGGTCGACGCCACCCTGGCCGATCCCCGCGGGTGGACCGCCAACGGCGACTTTGAGTTCATCCACGTCAAGGCTGATGACAATCCCGATACGCACATCCGCCTCACCTCGCTGGGGACTACGGCGAAGTTGTGCGGCGCGCAGTTGGAATCAGAAACCTCGTGCCACACCACTATTACCGGGGAGTCCACGGTGAACCTCAACGAGTCTCGCTGGGTCCGGGGCGCTGCACCATTTGAGGGGGATGTGGGCAATTACCGCCAGTACTTGATCAACCACGAGTTTGGTCACGCCATCGGATTCGCCGCGCACCAGCCCTGCGGCGGCGCCGGTAAGCTCGCACCGGTCATGATGCAGCAGACGCTGAGCTTGAACAACGCGCAGCTCTTTGAGAAAGAGCCAAACGAGATCTATCCGGATGAGGATGTCACCTGTGAGCCGAACCCCTGGCCCTATCCGACTCCCGCAAGTTCCGATCACACTAAACCCGAGTAAATCGGCCCAAAGCTAAAAAGGACTGTTTCCCCAATGCCACTGCCTCCTGAGCCCGTTCTTGCAGCCTTTAACGCTGAGTTCCATCCCCGCAGAACGCAGGGAGAGCTCGTGGGGCCTGCCTGGGATAACGGGATTCGCGTCGGGGATATTGTCTTTGCCGAAGCTCGCGCGTGGACCAGCTGGTCCGCCAAGGTGCGTGAGAAGCTAAGCCTGCCGGGAGCGCGCATTGCCCGTCCGGTGCTGACGGCGGATGGGCGCTACACAGCTGCCGGGTGGAAGGCCACGCAGTTCGTGGAGGGGCAGTTGCGCGGGCGCATTGATGAGACTGCCCAGTTGGCGCTGCGGCTCGATGAGGCCCTAGATCTGGCGCCGCTGCCCACGATGGATAGGCGCGAAGATGTTTTTGCGCGGGCGGAGAGGGCTGCCTGGGAGGAGAGCGGTGAGGCCTATTCCGATACTGAGCTTGCAGGGCTTCCGCTGGTCACCGCGCACGTGGATGTCCTGGGGACCACGGTGTTCTCCGGGGCTAACCCGCCGGCGCTGACTGATATTGTGCCTTCCGCGGCCCCGCGCCCGGTGGGCTGGTCCGCCGCGGTGGTCATGGTGGATGGCCTCATTGCGGGGGCGGTGGACGATGAGATTTGTGCTCGCTTTGCGTCAGTGCCCGGTATACAGCAGTTGCTCTTGCGTGCTGTGGCATACCGCCGTTACGTCAATATCCTGCACCCGCGGTCAAAGGCGACCGTGCGTTCGAACATCGAAAGGGTAGAAGCGGCCCTCGTGTCCGCAACATCTGACAGACTGTAGGGCGTGAAGTACAGCAGCGAATCCCCCACACGTACCGGCGTCACGCTTCCCCCCTCGCCGGATGTCCGCCTTATTCCCCGAAGACGTCGTGCCGCCACGCGCACGTGGGACGTGCCATTGCCGCAACAGGGCACGTGGCGAGTCCTGGGAGCGGCGGGATCGGGAGTATCGAGCCTGCTTATCGACGTTGTCTTGGCACAACTGAACGCCGGCGCCGATGCCTCCGGCATCCTTGTCGTTGCCCCGTCCAAGGAATCCGGCTCGTTGCTGCGCCGCGAGTTAGCTGAAAACCTCGATGACTACGCCGCACAGACCTCGATGGTGCGCTCGGTACACTCGCTGGCTTTTGCGCTCCTGCGCCAAGGCAGCGAGGAAGAGCTGCGCCTCATTACCGGTGCTGAGCAGGATGCGGTGATCCGTGAATTGCTCCAGGGGCATGCTGCCGATGGCAGGGGCGCGTGGCCGGAGGAGATGCGCCCAGCCCTTGAGTACGTGGGGTTTGCGCGCCAACTGCGTGACCTGTTGCTGCGCTCCATCGAACGCGGCCTGGGGCCTTCAGATTTGGAAGAGCTGGGACAGCGCTACTCCCGGCCCATGTGGGCAGCCGCGGGCGAGTTCCTGCGCGAATATGAGCGCACCCAGGCGCTGGCGGGTTCGCATTCCTACTCCGCTGCGGAGCTGGTTAGCCAGGTTCTTCTGCGCCCGGAGCTGCTGCGTGAGCATCCATGGCACACCATCGTGGTTGATGATGCCCAGCTGCTGGACCCGACCTCAGGGCAATTGATTGCTGAGCTGGCGAAGACCGCTCGACTCACAGTGATTGGTGGTGACCCCGACCAAGCGGTCTTTGCCTTCCGCGGTGCCAACTCGGAATTCCTCACCACTTGGGAAGCAGAGAACGAGCTGCGTCTGAACTCTACGCACCGCACGCCTTCCCCGGCGTGCGTCAGCGTTGTGGATTCCCGCGGTACTTTGCGCGATGTTTTGGCTAATACGGTTCGCCGCCGCCACCTCGAAGACGGGGTGCAATGGCGCGATATCGCGGTGATAGTGCGCTCCACCGGGGATATTGGTCCCGCCCGTCGCACACTGCTTAGCGCTGGTGTGCCGGTACATATCAATCCCACAGACGTCGTGCTTGCGGAGCAGCGCTTGGTCAAAGCAGTGCTCCTGGCGTTGCGCGCCTTGGAGAACGAACTCGATCCTGCAGAGCTCGAGGAGCTAATTACCGGGCCTGTCGGTGGAGCTGACCCGGTAACATTGCGCCGACTCATCCGCGGCCTGCGCCGTTGGAAGCCGGAGCAGCGCGGAATGGAATCGCTGCGTGAGTTGCTGGACGGTGAATTGCCGGACTTTAACAACCTCCTCACGGAGCGCGAGGAAGCGATTCTGGCGCGCATTCGCGGTGTGCTGTCTGCTGGGCGTGCGGCCCTGCGCGCGGGAGCTGCCGTTGAGGAAGTCCTCTGGGAGGTGTGGCAGGCCACCGGTTTGGACACGCGCCTGCAGGCAGCGGCTCTGCGCGGTGGTGCCGCGGGCTCGCAGGCAGACCGCGACCTGGATGCGATGATGGCGCTGTTCGACGCTGCCGGTGATTACGCCGAGCGCCGTCCGGCGGCATCGTTGGAGTCCTTCATCCTGCACATCACGGAGCAGGAGCTGCCTACCGGCGTGCGCGATCGCCGCGCTGCCTTGCCCGATGCTGTAGAGATCCTCACTGCGCACGGCGCGGTGGGGCGCGAGTGGGACACCGTCATTGTGGCGGGCGTTCAAGAGGGCACATGGCCCTCGGTGGGGGAGACCGGCTCCCTCTTTGGGCAAGAAGACCTCATCGATCTCATCGACCGCGACATCACGCCCGGCACACCGGTGAGTCACGTGTCCGGGCGCTTAGCGGAGGAGCGCCGCCTCTTCCACGTGGCTACCACCCGCCACTTGAGCCGCCTGCTCATCGTGGCGGTGGATTCGCCGGAGGGCGATGTGGTGGAGGAGCCCTCCCGCTTCATCGACGAATTCCTTTCTGCACGCGGAGTCGATGTTCCCGGGGCACAAGCGCGCCGGGAGGCCGGCAAGCGCTTGGCGCGCCAGGCTTGGCCGCGCGAGTTGGGCCTTGAGGTTCCGGATCCGAGCCCGGTCACACTGCATAGCGGTTCACGTGGGGATGAGGAAGTGGATCCCCTCGATGTCTCGGTGTTGTCAGTGCCCTCCTTCGTGGCGCAGCTGCGCCGCCGCGCTACCGATCCGGAAACAGGAGAGGCGGAGCGCTCCCAAGCGGTACGGCAGTTGGCACGTTTGGCAAAGGCCGGGGTTCCAGGGGCGCATCCGGATCACTGGTGGGCCGCGCGCGGCGTGGCCTCCGAACTTCCGCTGCGTGGGTCGAGCACAGTATCGCCGTCCCGGGTCGATGCCCTGCTCACGTGCCCGCTCAACGCCGTGTTGGGGCAGCTGGCGGAGGATGATTCCTCGAACATCAACCTCGTGCGGGGCAACCTGGCGCATGCCTTCTTGGAGGCTTTAGGCCGCGGCGCGGCCGCTGAGCCTGCAAAGCAGCTGGTGCTGGATGCCTTCGACTCGCTCCTCGAAGGCCCCGCGTGGCACCGGGAAGCTGAACGTGCGGACTTTGAACGCCTCATCGACCGCACCCATGGCTGGGTGCTCTCGAGCTCAGTCTCACTCGAGCCCGTGGGCGTCGAGGTCCCCGTCACCGTGGATATTGGCCCCGATGTCACCATCCGTGGGTTCATCGACCGGCTGGCAAAAGCCGGCGAGGACTATGTCGTGGTGGATCTCAAGACGGGGACAACAGTCCCGTCGGCCAGCAGTGCCCAGGACAATACTCAGCTCATGACGTATCAGTTGGCGCTAGCACACGGCCAGCTCGTCGGGGCTGAAGCAGAACCAGGTAGCGAATCTCATGACGTGTCCATCCGGACCGGTGATGGCCTGCCGCGCGGCGGTGGTGTTCTGGTGTACCCGCGGTCGAGCGCTGCCTCCGTGTCCACCCGGGAACAAGCCACCAAGCCTCCGGAAGAGCTTGCAGAATTTGCACAAATGCTGCCCGCACTCGTGGCTGAGCTGCGCGGACCGGATCTGACCGCGCGCGAAAATGCCGATTGTGATCGCTGCCCAATCCGCTCTATTTGCCCCGTGATGAATGAAGGAGGTCTGGTGACCAATGCCTAAGAATCCGGCTCAACACTTCAGCCCTGAGGAGCTTGCTGCCGCGCTGGGCAAGCCTTTTCCTCCCACCCCGGAACAGGCCGCTGTTATCGATGGCCCGCTCGGTCCGAAACTCGTCGTGGCCGGCGCTGGCGCCGGTAAGACGGAAACGATGGCCTCACGCGTGGTCTCGCTCGTGGCGAATGGTCTGGTGAGGCCCGAGCAGGTCCTCGGCCTCACCTTTACCCGCAAGGCGGCCCAGCAACTGGAGCAGCGCATCCGCCGCCAGCTGTTGACGCTGCGTTCTTCTGGAATCCTTGCCTCGGGCAGCCCGGCGGCTGAGGCCGTGGAGAATATCGCCCCCAACGTGTCCACGTATGACTCCTATGCAGGCGATCTCGTCCGCGAGTATGGCTTGCTCATGCCGGTGGAGCCGAATGCCCGCATCATCACGGAGGCGGAACGCTACGCCATCGCTCATGAGGTGGTCAGCAACTACACGGGCTCGCTGAGCACCGATAACGCGGTGGCCACGGTGACCGCGACCTTGCTCAAGCTCGCGGAAACGATGGACGGGGAGCTCAAAGATCCGCAGGATCTCTATGAGCACGAGGACATCTTCCGAAAGACCGCTGAGGATCTAGAAAAGAGCAACCGGACTAAAGGTGAGTTCGGCAAAGACTTGCAGAAGTACTTGGATATCCAGCGCCTGCGCTTGGAGTACCTGCCCTTGGTGGAAGCTCTCAAGAAAGAGCAAGCGGAGCGCGGAGTGATCACCTTCGGTGAGCAGATGTCCATCGCCGCCACCCTGGCCAAAAAGTTCCCGCTTTTGGGTGAGCAACAAAGCGCGCGCTACCGCGTCATCATGTTGGATGAGTACCAGGACACCTCCCACGCGCAGCGCATCCTATTGCGCTCCCTCTTTGGCGGCGAGCGAGAGGGACTATCCGTTACTGCGGTCGGTGACCCCATGCAGTCCATCTATGGCTGGCGTGGCGCGACGGCCGAAAACCTGGAGGCTTTTGTCACGGACTTTCCGCAGCCGGATGGCACCCCGGCGCCGAAGGATCAGCTCACCACCTCTTGGCGCAACCCGTCGACGGTGCTGGGGCTGGCCAATGACGTGGCTTCGGAGCTCTTCTCCTCAAGCCCCGGCGAGCGCCCCGTGGATGAGCTGTCGCCCAAGCCCACGGCACCGGCTGGCACGGTTGAGCTGGGTTACTTCGCATCTGAGGACGAGGAGCGCGCCTTCATCGCTGATCACCTTCGTCAGCTCTATGAGTCCACGCCGGAAGGCGAGGATTTCAGCGCCGCCGTGCTCGTGCGCACCAATAGGCAATCGCCTTTGATCGCCGCCGCCTTGGATGAGGCTGGCGTGCCCAATGAGATCTTCGGCCTGGGCGGCCTGCTCTGGCAGCCAGAGATCCAAGACCTCGTGGCAGTGGCTACGCTCTTGGTGCGTCCACAGGACAGCGCGGCGGCACTGCGTGTGCTGACCGGTCCGATGTGCGGCTTGGGCATCGCCGATATCCAGGCGCTGCATTCGCGTCAGCGCAACCTCGCAGGCGCCACCGAGGGCCGCACTCGGTGGGAGGGCGGTGATCCTTTGGAGCACCTGGCTATCCAGGTCGAAGAGATCACTGCGGAGGGCCCGGACCAGGTGCTGGGGCTTGCCGACGCCCTCGCAGACCTCGGCGAACGCGATCGCTACAGCGCCGAAGGATTGGAACGCATGGAGGAGGTCTCCTCCAAGCTGCGTTACTTGCGCACCTATTCCCTGGGGAAGTCATTGAATGACATCATCGCCGACATTGAGCTACTCTTCGGCCTGCGCACCGAAGTCCTCGCCTCCGGCAAGGCTGGTGGGACTACGCACCTCGACGCTTTCGCTGACTTCGTCGCGGGCTTCCACGGGGATGGCCTGGCGGGCCTCTTGGACTACCTTGAGCTGGCCAAGGAGAAGGAAGATGGACTCGAGCTGGGAGAGGTCCCGCTCGTGCGCAACCGCGTGCAGATTATGACGGTGCACAAGGCCAAGGGCTTGGAATGGGAGCACGTCTGCGTGGCACATGCGGATTCCTCGAGCTACAAGGCGCAGGCGGAAACCTTCCTGACCAAGATCGAGAAAGCCCCAGGCGATGAGGACGTCATTGATGTCCCCGAGGATGCGGTGACACGCACCGACTTCGATAAGGCGTGCACAGCATTCAAGGAGCAAAACCGCGAGTTCCAAGCAGAGGAAGCAGCGCGTCTTTTCTACGTGGCCATGACCCGCACCGAGTCCACGTTGACGGTGACGGGCTCCGGCACCAACAGGATGAAGGGCAAGAACAAGAAGGGACCTTATTCCTACCTGCAGTTGCTGGCGGATAAGCACCCAGATCTGGTGGTCCATTGGGAGGTCCCCGAGGTTCCGGAAGAAGAAGTAGAAGGCGCGATTAACGAGGCGTCTTTCCCCTCGCTGACCCCGCAAGCGGAAGCGCTGAAAGCAGCAGACGCGGTGCGCACGGCGATGGAGGATTTACCGGCGCTGCGTGATGGCGAAGTCTTCGGGCTCTGGGAGCAGGAGGCGAGTGCGCTCATCGAAGAACACAAGGCCCTGCAGGCCCCCGTGGTCGATGTTGAACTGCCTGGCGAGCTGACGGCCTCCGACATGGTGGCTATGTCGGCGGATCCCACCCAATTCGCGCGCCGCCAGCGTCGCCCCATTCCCTTCAAGCCCAATTCCTATGCCAAGCGCGGCACAGCTTTCCACGCCTGGCTGGAGGATCGTTTCGGTTCCCCAGCCTTGCTGGGGGAGGACGAGCTGCCAGGCTCGCACGACGAACCGGACCATGACTTGGAATCCCTCAAGGAGTCTTTCCTGGCCTCCGAGTGGGCACAGCGCACTCCCGCTTATGTCGAGGCCCCCTTCGAGATCACCATTGGGGACTCGGTTGTCCGCGGCCGCATGGACGCGGTATTTCAACAGCCGGATGGCTCCTGGCTCATCGTGGACTGGAAGACCGGCCGCCGTCCGCAGGGCGCCGCATTGGCCTCGGCGCAGATTCAGCTGGCTGTCTACGCAGAAGCATGGCGGCGCATCCACGGCGTGGAGACCGTCCGCGCGGCGTTCTTCTATGTGCATGAAAACTATCTCTTGGAGCCAGATGACTTGCCCACCGGAGCACGGTTGGCTGAGCTTTTAAGCTCCGCAGTTTCCACGCCACCGGGGTTGAGTCTAAGGTAGTCTCACGAGGAAATCCGCACTGTCTAGGGAGGTTGGCACTTCGTGCCCAAGCACTTAGGTAAACGCTTTACATCGCGTTTCTTGTCGCAGGTTGAGCTGACCTCGCAGCCAGATCATGCGCTGATCGACGTCATCACGATTCCGCGCACGCAGAGCACCAGCCCGTGGAAACAGCTGGCAAGCCGCGTTATTTGGGCCATGGGGCTGTTGGTCTTCGTCACCATCGTCGTCTTTTTCGACGGCGATGGCTACAGCGAAGACCTGTCCTTCCTCGATGCCGCCTATTATTCAGCGGTGTCGTTGACCACTGTGGGCTACGGCGATATCGTCCCTGTGACCCCCACGGCGCGCTTTATCAACCTCGTTATTGTTACTCCGGCCCGCCTGCTCTTCCTTGTTTTGTTGGTCGGTGCTACCTTGTCGGTTCTGACGGATCGAGCCCGTCGCACGTTTGAAATCCAGAATTGGAGAAAGCAATTGCGTAACCACACCGTCGTCATCGGCTATGGCACCAAGGGCGCCGGTGCGGTCGCCGCGCTTATCGCCGATGACGTCCCAGCCTCCCAAATCGTGGTCGTAGACAATAACCGTGCGGCCCTAGCCAGCGCCGAGCACCATGGCCTTGTCACCATCTATGGCTCCGGAACCAAACAGGATGTCCTGCGCATCGCCGGCGCGCAGCACGCCTCTTCCGTGGTGGTGACGCCGTCCACGGACGATACCGCGGTGCTGTGCACGTTGTCTGTGCGCGAGCTCAACCCGAAGGCCAAGGTTGTCGCGTCTGTGCGCGAATCCGAAAACCGCCACCTTCTCCTGCAGTCCGGTGCCGACTCGGTGGTCACCTCCGCGGAAACGGCCGGCCGCCTCCTGGGCCTTGCCACCGTGACGCCGACGGTGGTGGAGATGATGGAGGACCTCCTCTCTCCGAATGAGGGCTTCTCCGTGGCCGAGCGCGCTGTACGCGAATTCGAGGTGGGCTCTAACCCGCGCCACCTCGCGGACATTGTCCTGGCCGTCCTGCGCAACAACGAGCTGCACCGCGTCGACACGGCAGATGCCTACGCGCTCAAGCCCGGTGACCGCCTGCTCTACATCAAGCACGAGATGCAGCAAGCCGCGGAAGATACCGATGAAGATGAGGACGAAGGCAACTAATGTTCCTGCCCGTCACCGAAGCCGGCCGCGTTCCGGTAACGCCGCAAGGGCAACCTGTTTACCTGGCTGAGCCGGCCGGGGATATCGTGGTGACAGCCGGGGCTATTCACGCTTTCCTCGTGGACACTGAGTCCGCCGAGCGGCTCGGGACGTTGCGCGATGCCACCTTTTTCAACGGGCAGCGCGATATCCTCAAAGCGCTGCACCTGATTCGTAACCGTCGTGAAGCGCGCTTTGATCCGCGCACTGGGCGTGAGCTGTTCTATCCTGCCCCGGGGGCCGTGGGCCACGACGGCGAGCGCCTCGTTTTCCCGCGCCTCGATCCGGCAGTCATCGGCATCATCCACCACCCGGAAACAGACCGTATTCTTCTGGCTCGCAACCGGCACCGTTCAGGGTTCTTTTCACTCATTGCCGGTTATGTCGATCCCGGCGAGACCCTCGAAGAAGCCATGGTCCGCGAGGCTTTGGAAGAAACCGGTCGCCGCGTTGAATCAGTTACCTACTGGGGCTCGCAACCCTGGCCACCGAGCGGTTCGCTGATGGTGGGCTTTTCCGCGGTCACGGAGGATGTCCGGCCCGTGTGCGATACTGACGGAGAGCTCGCGGAAGTGCGGTGGGTGTCCCGCGCTGAACTGCCAGAACTGACCATTGCCCGCAAGGGCTCAATTGCACACACGATGATTATGGAGTGGTTCCACGGTGATGAGACCGGATCTGTCCCTGCTTGATGAAGACCAGCGGGCCGCAGCCACGGCGCCGCGCGGTCCGGTCTGCATCCTCGCGGGTGCCGGTACGGGCAAAACGCGCACGATTACCTATCGCATTGCCCACATGGTGGACCAGGGCTTCGTCAACCCGCAACGCGTTCTGGCCGTCACGTTTACTACTCGTGCCGCAAGCGAAATGCGTGAGCGTCTCAATCACATGGGCGTCGGGGGAGTGCAGGCCCAAACCTTTCACGCCGCGGCGCGCCGTCAGCTGAAGTACTTTTGGCCGCAGGTTGCGGGGGATCTGCCTTGGCAGCTCATCGACAACAAGTTCAGCCTCGTGGGGCGCGCGGTGCGCTCACTCGGATTGGACAACAACAAGGACACCATCCGTGACTTCCTGGGGGAAATCGAGTGGGCAAAGTCCTCGCTGATCAGCCCCGAGGGCTATCCCGGAATCATCGAATCCACGGACCGCGAGGCACCGGGGGACCCAGCCAAGGTGGCGGAGGTCTTCCGCCGCTATGAGGACATGAAGGCCACCCCGGATCTCATGTACCTCGATTTCGATGATTTGCTCATGCACATCGCCGGTGCCATCGAGAACGTTCCTTCGGTGGCTGAGGTATTCCGTGAGCAGTACCGCACCTTCGTGGTGGATGAGTACCAGGACGTCACGCCGCTGCAGCAGCGAGTATTGGAGGCGTGGTTGGGGGAGCGCGATGACCTGACGGTTGTGGGCGATGCTAACCAGACCATTTACTCCTTCAACGGGGCTTCCCCGGAGTACTTGCTGAATTTTTCCCGCACTTACCCGCAGGCCACCGTGGTGAAGCTGCAGCGAGACTACCGCTCCACCCCGCAGGTGACGGACTTGGCCAACGAAGTTATCTCGAAGGCTTCGGGCCGCGCTGCGGGAACCCGTCTGGAGCTGCAGGGTATGCGCGAGCCAGGGCCCGAGCCCACGTTTAAGGCCTATGAGTCTGAGGAGATTGAGGCCAAGGAGGTCGCGGGCCAGGTTCTGACCTTGCTCAACCAGGGAGTTAAGGCCTCGGAGATTGCGATCCTCTACCGCATCAACGCGCAGTCGGAGCAGTTTGAGCAGGCGCTTGCCGACGCCGGAGTGGTCTACCAGGTCCGCGGCGGCGAAGGCTTCTTCCGCCGCCCAGAGATCTTGGAGGCCATCCGCGTGCTCATCGCCGCCACGCGCCGCGATGATCTGCCGAACGATCCGGTGGCCGTGGCGCGCGCGGCCTTCGTGGAGCTGGGACTGTCCGCCACGGAGCCGCAGGGCGCGCAGGCCCGTGAGCGCTGGCAGTCGCTCACCGCACTGGTGGATCTTATCGCACAAATCGTGGAGGACCACGAGGGCATCGATCTTCCCGGCGTGCTCGGTGAGCTGCACCGCCGTTCCGAAAATAAGCACAACCCCACGATGGAGGGCGTTACCTTGGCCACTATCCACGCGGCCAAGGGCTTGGAGTGGGATGCGGTCTTCCTCGTTGGCCTCACCGAAAAACTGCTACCCATCAACCACGCCATCAAGGCCGGCGATGAGCACGTGGAGGAGGAGCGCCGCCTGTTTTATGTCGGCATTACTCGTGCCCGCGAACACCTAGCCCTGTCGTGGGCGTTGGCAAAGACCACCGGCTCGCGGGCCTCGCGTGAGCGCACTCGTTTCTTGGATGGCGTGGTGCCAGGAATCGAAGAAAGCCAGTCCTCCAACCGCCGCTATCGCCCGCGCCGCTGCCGGGTGTGCTCGGGCCAGCTCAGCAGCCCAGCGGAAAAGGTCTTAGGCCGCCACGAGTGGTGTGAATACGAGGGCGATGAGGATGTCTTCAACGCACTGCGCGCGTGGCGTGCATCCGTGGCGAAGGACGCTCAGGTACCTGCTTATGTCGTGTTCTCTGACGCCACCCTGCAAGCGATCTCGGAGGCGCTTCCCACAAACGAGGCGGAGCTGCTCGATATCTCCGGGGTAGGCCCTTCCAAGCTGGAGCGCTATGGCGCGGAGGTGCTGCAGATCATCGCGTCTGCCCGCGGTTAAACACCGGCGCAGTACGCGCAGCGCGGGTGCTCAATGAGCAGGCGGCGTTGCTCCATGCCGTAGAGGTCTATCTCCGTGAGCTCACCTGCTAGCGGTTTACCGCCGGGTGCCCCGGGTGGGGCGGGTCTTCCCAAGAGCCGGCGAATGGTCACCACCGCATGCATCACTATCGCCGTGCGCACGATGGGATCACCCGGTGGCTCCACCGCCGCGGCGCGGTGAGCCACCTCGTGCCACTGCTCGTCGGCTTCGATGCGATGCAGGTGCGCGCACATCGGGCAGGGGCCTGCCCCAGCTACGCGGACCGGTCCGATGATGCCGCGGGCATCGAGCATGGACACTGGCAGCCAGGTCGCCGGGGAATTACTCAGTGCCTGTGCCCATTCCGTGGCGCCATCCAACATATCGACGGCTACGATAGGCAGGTGCCCGGCCACGTTCGCGATGTACTCGGCGGGGGTTTCGCTGTGGAGAGGGGAACGGGGTTGGAAGGAATCGCTAAGCAGGACGTCGCGCAGCTCATTGGCCAGGGCCGAGGTTCCCAAAACCGCCACGCGCTGGGGACGGGGAGCCGGCCACAGAACGCGATAGCTAATCAGATCATCGACCAGACTGCGAGCAGCGGAGGCGCTAACGCCTGTGTTCTCGATGGACTTTTCAATGGTCTGCCGGGTCAGCGGAGTGCGCAGCCGGTTGAGCAGCCCCGCCAGCTGCGGGTGGGCTTCGAAGACCCCGACGCGCGTGGCATCCATCCCACACTGGAGAATTCCAGGCTCGCGTTCAATGACCACGGTTTCTGGCGCCAACATGTACGTCTTAGCACTCATGTTTTCCTCCCCGTTCTTTAACCCACCCCAGTTGTGTTTAGCCACCATTGCACCACAGGTAGAATGCCCTGTCATGTCGAGCAATCCCGAGGTGCGCGTTATTCGCTCCGCCCGGCGCCGCCGCACTGTCCAAGCCCGCGTCGTTGATGGCGTCGTGGAGGTGCGTATCCCCGCCTGGATGTCGGCGGCGGAGGAGCGCGAAGCAGTGGATGGCATCGTGGCGAAGGTCCGCAAGAAGCACAGTTCTTCGCAGCTTTCCGACGACTCCTTGTCTTCCCGCGCCCGTACCCTGAACGCCCGCTTTCTGGAGGGCCGCGCCACGGTGGGATCCATCCGGTGGGTGAGTAACCAAAAATCCCGCTGGGGTAGTTGCACTACCTCAACGGGAGATATTCGGATTTCTGACCGGCTGCAGGATGTTCCCGACTACGTCCTCGACGCCGTCATCATCCACGAGCTAACACACACCTTCATCCCGGGCCATGGCCCGGAGTTTTGGGAGTGGGCCGATCGAGCCCCCAAAGCCGAGCGCGCGAAGGGATACCTCGAGGCCTACCAGCGCTTCCGCTAGTTCTCGTCTTCCGGCTTGTCCTTTTTGTTTTCTTTATCCTCGCCAGCGTCCGTGTTCTTGTCCTCGCCAGCAGCATCGCTGGCGCTGGCGTCCTGCTGGCGGAGCATCTCCTCCAGCTTGGAAAACTCTTCTTCAAAGCCCTCGTCGGGGGTGTCATCGAGCAAACCGTCGATGAAGGAAGCCGGGTTCTCTAGGTGCTCTGCGGTAGGCAGCAGGTCCGGGTGGTCCCAGGCGGAGTCACGCTTATCGGCGCCCACTGCGACGGTGGCGCGGCGCCACAGCTCAGCTGCCGCCTCTACCTTCGGCGCGTTTAGCTCAATGCCAACGACCTGGGAGAAGGCCTTCTCCGCAGAACCACCGGTGGAGCGGCGGTGAGCCCACGCCTCATTCATCGCCTTCGTGGACGGGATGCGCTCACCCAGGGCCTCGGTCACTACGTGCTCGACCCAGCCCTCGACGAGCGCCAGGAGAGTCTCCAAGCGGGAAGCCGCGCCCGCGTTGCGGGAGGTGATCCGCGGGGACAGGTCCATGCCCTGCAGCTTGTTCATCGCATCTTGGATGGCCTGCGGGTCACCGGACTCTAGGTTGAGCTCGCGTGTGGCTTCCTCGATGTGAGAAGTGTCGATGACCAAGCCCATGGCGTATTCCTCCACGGAGGAGACGAGGCGCTCAACCAACCACGGCACGTGCTTGAACAGGCGCTGGCGGGCGGCCTCGCGGGCGCCGATATAGACCAACACTTCTTGGCCCGGAACATTGAGATCGCGTGCGATGGCCTGAATATTGTGTGGCAAGAGTGCGGTGGTGCCTGCGGGGGAGACCGGCAAGCCGAAGTCAGAACCGGTAAGAGCCTGTGCGGCCAAGTCACCCAGGGCGTGGCCTAGCTTCATACCGAAGTTCATGCCGGACATCGAGTTCATCATCGAGGTCATCGGCCCCATCATCTCGCGGGCTTCTTCCGGCAGGGATTCCAGCTGCGCGGAGTTCATGTGCTCCGCCACCGGGGTGACCATGCGCTGCCACATCGGCAGAGTCTCATCCAACCATTGCGCAGAATTCCACGCGGTCACGGTGCCGGAGGCAGTGGGCAGAATCGTGGCATCATCCAGCCACAGTTCCGCCAACCGCACGGCTTCCTGCACTGCAGTGCGGTCTTTATCATTGATCTCTTTATCGCCGGAGATCTGCTGGTGCGCGATGCGCTTGGCCAGGTCATAGTTGACCGGGCCGGCACCCTCCGGGGAATTCATGGAGGAACCCATGCCGGAGAGCATCTGGCCAAACTGATTCAACAAGTCTCCTAGGCCACCGTTGCCCGCGCTGAAGCCGAAGGCGCCGAACGGGTTCTGGTCGCGACGATCGTTATCATCGTCATCGTCGTTATTGGGGAAGGAAAAACCGAATCCGTTGCTCATGGGGCCTAATCTACTAGGTTTCCTAGTGCGGATTCTAGGACCACGGCAACGCTGAGAGCGAACAAGCATCACGAGGCTGTAGGCTGATCCTCCGTGAAATCTTCGCAGAACCCCCGAACCCGCCGCCTGTCCACCTTGACGTGGGGAGCCATTCCGGTGGTGTTGACGGGAACCCTGCTCAGCGTCGACCACATCCCCGGCACCGATATCACCCTGTCGGTGCCGTACGCCGCCGAAGGACCAGGTCCTACCCTGGACACCTTGGGTGAAGTGGAAGGGGAGCCGGTGGTCAACGTCGAGGCCCCGGAAACGTTCCAGCCGCAGGGGCATCTCAACATGACGACGGTCTCTGTTCGCACCAACATGACGTTGGCTCAAGCTTTGGGGCGGTGGCTTTTCACCGATGACACCATCGTCCCCATCGGCAGCGTCATCCCGCAAGGCAAGACGGATGAGGAAGTTCAGGAAGCCAATCAACAGGCTTTTACCCAGTCTGAGTCAGCGGCCACCGTCGCAGCCATGGACTACCTGCACAAGCCCGTGCGTATCGAGGTAGCACAGGTGCTCGACGACAGTCCCGCTGCGGGCGCGCTTGACGACGCCGACATCATCACTGCCGTCAACGGCGACAAGGTCACGGAGCCTGGCCAGATACAGGAGAAGATCCGCGCTCTTAAGCCCGGCGATGAGGTGAAGCTGGGGATTATTCGCAAGGGCGAGGAAAAGACAGTCCCGGTGACCCTCGGCGCACACCCAGAGCACGACGACGTAGCTTTGCTGGGCATCCTCATGACCTCAGTGCCCACCGAAGACATCACCGTGGATTACAACCTACAGGACATCGGTGGACCGTCGGCCGGAATGATGTTTACGTTGGCGGTGATCGACAAGTTGTCCGATGAGGATCTCACCGGCGGCCGGTTTGTTGCCGGCACGGGCACCATCGGTGAGGACGGCGAGGTCGGCCCCATTGGTGGCATCGTCCACAAGGTACACGCCGCGCAGGAAGCGGGCGCCGAGCTCTTCCTCGCACCTGCAGATAATTGCGCGGAGGCGGTCAGCCGTGGCACCGGCGACATGGTGGTGGCCAAGGTCCACACGCTGGATGACGCCATCACAGCCATGCACGACTTTGCAGAGGGCAAGCCCGTCGAGACCTGCGAAGGCTAGCCCTAAAGGAAGTTGCGGTCCTAGACCAAGCCAAGCTCCTTGAGGCGCTCTTCCGGATCGTCCTGGTCCGTGGAGATCATCTGCTGCATGATGAGGCCTTCGTCGTTGTCCACGACGGTGAGGATGGCCGTGTTGCCCAGCATGGACCAGCCCACCACGCGGTTGCCACTGTCCTCGATGACGCGGGAGCTGCGCAGCTCGGTGAGAACTTGAGTGGTCTGGGAAGCTTTGGTCTTGGACTTGAAGAACTGGAACTGTCCCACCTCGGAACCGGAGCAGTTGAAGGAATCCGTCACGCCGTTGGGATCGCAGCGGTCGAATTGAGCGAAGATCTCCTCCGGGACGAGCCCACCGAAGATCTCATAAGCCTGCTCCACAGAGTCGGTGAACTTGCCACTGGGCTCAGCGGACTCGCTGGAGTCCTTGTCTTTGTCTTTTCGGTCGGCGGAGCTGCGGGTTGAGGATTCTTCCTCCGCGTCCGAGCTGGTCTCAGTCTCGGATGCGGCAGGAGAGAGCGTCTCGGATTCCTCGGCAGTGGTTGCCGGGGCCGGCGCGCTGGATTTCTCCGCGGCTGCAGTGGTTTCTTCGCTTGCAGGAGCCGGCTCGGGGGAGGGCGCATCGTCCTTCCCACATGCGGTGAGCAGGCAGCCGGTGGCAAGCACGGCCGATGCTGCGGCGGTGAAGCGAGATGTCAAGCGCACGAGAGACTCCTCTATCGATTCCGTGCCCAGCCCCGAGAGCTGAGCGTTAATGGCCACTGCAGACTGAGTTTAGTCGATGAGAGGTTGAGCCGATTAGAGCATCTCCTCCGGATCTTGCTCCAATCCGTAGCGCAGGGCGGCGATGACCCCCGGTGCCACGTTCGGGCCGCCGCGCAGCTGAATATCGTCCTGCGCGAAGGGGCCAGCTTCTGCCAGTTCCTCCTCCGTGGGGCGCAGCTGAAGAAGCGTGAGTTCGGCGCCGTCCTCGTCGATATCCTCCGAATCGGCTGTGGAACTGCCGGCCATGGCGGTAGCCCGCAGGACTCCGGAGAAGAGGCGCGCGGGGCGGGCGTCGCCAAGCGCGGCGTCCGCGGTGTCCTTGAACATGATCTCCTGTGCCAGGATGACGCCGGCGATCTCCCGCGGCCACGCCAGCCGCGAGACGTAGTCCGCGAGGTGCTCCGAGCCCGGCTCGATGCCCTCCGGCAATTCCTGCACCACGAGGGTGAGGGGAGAGGAGTCATCGACGTCACCGAGCTGTGCGGCCACCAGCTCAGTGGGGACGAGAGCAAAAAGGGTAGGAGGTGCATCCCAACCCTCGGCGTGGATGAAATCCACGGCCTCGCGCATGGCCTTGTTGAGCGCGCGGTGTACAGCGGGCTGGGAGGAAGGTTGGGAACTCATAAGCGTCCTTGTTCGTTGACGGTCATAGTGCTTCTCTAGACTAGAAGCTTGATACCTCTATATTCGCACGACACTTGATTGGAGCTGGAGTTGGCTTCCGGACTCAACCGACCCACCGCCCCGATGAAACGTCCGCCCAAGTTTCTCTCGTGGGTTGTCGCCATCATCGCGGTCCTCTTGTTCATTGGCCCCATGCTCGTGGGCTTCTACACGGATTGGAAGTGGTTCGGCGCGATTGAGTACCGCGGGGTCTTCACCAAGACCCTGATCACGCGCATCGTGCTCTTCATCTTCTTCGGACTAGTGGCGGCGGCCGTCACCTACGTAGCAGGGCTGATTGTCTGGCGCGGGCGCGGCGATTCGATGGACATGGCGGATTTCAATTCCCCGGTTTATCAATATCGCAAATCCATTGAAAGCACGATGAGGGTCTTCCTCAAGGTCATCCCAGTCCTCGTCGGCGTTGTCTCTGGCCTGCTGGGCCAGGCAAATTGGCGCACCGTCATGCTCTTCCTGAACTCCCATGACTTTGGGGTGGCTGACCCGCAGTTCAACCACGATCTCGGCTTCTACGCCTTCCGCCTGCCGGTGTGGTCGATGTTGGTCAATGCTTTCTCCATGCTGGTCGCTGTGTGCTTCCTTATCGCACTGGTGGGGCACTACATCCTCGGTGGCATTCGCCTGGGTAACCGCGCCGCGGGTGTGCGTGGTTCGCTGTCTAAGTCGGCGCGCACTCAACTTGCTGTGACCGCCGGAATCTGGATGCTGCTTCAGGTGGCTGGATACTGGCTGGGCCGCTATGAGTTGTTGTATAACCAGCACTCGCTGTTTACGGGTGGCTCCTACACGGATATCAACGCCTACCTGCCGGCGAAGATCATTCTGATGATCATCGGCGTGTTCGTGGCCGTGGCAATTTTCTCCGCAGTGGTGATTAAGGACCTGCGCATCCCGGGCCTCGCTGTGGTGCTCATGGTGCTGTCCTCCCTGGTTATTGGTCAGGGCTGGCCGCTCATCATGGAGCGCTTCTCCGTGAACCCGAACCGCCAGGCAAAAGAGGCGGAGTCCATCTCCCGCAACATTGAGTCCACGCGTTTTGCTTATGGCCTCACCGATGACAAGGTGACCTACGAAGAGAACTGGGGTGCTGACGACGTCTCCGATGACAAGGTCGCCTCCGATGACTCCACCATCTCCAACCTGCGCCTGCTGGACCCGGACATTTTGGCGCCGACGTTCACCCAGATGCAGCAGCTGAAGAACTTCTACGGCTTCCCAGAAACGCTAGCCATGGATCGCTATGAAATCGACGGCGAGCTGCGTGACTTCGTGGTTGCCGCGCGCGAGCTGGACCCCAACGAGCTGCAGGAGAACCAGCAAAACTGGATCAACCGCCACACCGTGTACACCCACGGCAACGGCTTTATCGCCGCGCAGGCAAATACCGTCGATGAGGTGGCTCGTGACGCCGGCTCCGCCCGCGGTGGTTTCCCCATCTTCACTGTTGCTGACCTGCAGACCCAGGCGGGCAAGGACGCCGAAGGCGAGGGCGAGACCAAGAACGCTGAGGAATCCCTCGGCATCAAGGTTGACCAGCCGCGCACCTACTTCGGCCCTGTGATCGCTAGCGCACAGGATGGCATGGACTACGCCATCGTGGGCAAGACCGGCGATAAACCGGTGGAATACGATACCGATACCTCCACTTACACCTACGACGGTAAGGGCGGCGTAGACATCGGAAACATCGTCGACCGCACCGCCTACGCCCTGAAATACCAGGAGCTAAACTTCCTACTCTCGGACCGTGTTGGCTCGGAATCCAAGCTGCTCTATGACCGCGATCCGCGCGAGCGCGTGGAGAAGGTCGCCCCATGGCTGACCACGGATTCCTCCACCTACCCGGCGGTTATCGACGGCCGCGTCAAGTGGGTCGTGGACGGTTACACCACACTGGATTCCTTGCCGTACTCGCAGCGCACCTCCCTGACGGAGACCACCCAGGACACTCAGAACCCGACGGGCACGACGCAGCGCTTGGTCAACGACCAGGTGGGCTACATCCGCAACTCGGTCAAAGCGACTGTCGACGCCTACGATGGCACCGTCGATCTCTACGAGTTCGACACCGAAGACCCCGTGCTCAAGGCGTGGGAGGGTGTGTTCCCGGGCGTCGTCAAGCCAGAGTCGGAGATCTCCGACGAACTGCGCCAGCACCTGCGCTACCCGGAGGACATGTTCAAGGTGCAGCGCAATCTGCTGGCCAAGTACCACGTGGATGACCCGGGCGTCTTCTTCAACAACGATGCCTTCTGGTCCGTGCCGGAGGACCCCACCGCCGGTGAATCCCAGGGTCTGAACCAGCCACCGTACTACGTGCTGGCTGCCGATCCGGAGACCAAGAAGCCGAGCTTCCAGCTCATCACTTCCTACCGTGGCCTGAACCGTCAGTTCCTCTCCGCACACATGGCGGTGTCCTCGGACCCGGACAATTACGGCAACATCACCGTGCGTGTGCTGCCGACGAATACCCAGACCCAGGGCCCGAAGCAGGCACAGGACGCGATGATGTCTTCCGACCAGGTGGCGCGTGACCGCACGCTGTGGCAGGGGTCGAATGACCTGAAGAACGGTAACCTCTTGGCGCTGCCGGTGGGGGATGGGGAGATCCTCTACCTCGAGCCGATTTACTCGCAACGTAAGGGCCAAGAGTCCGCGTTCCCGAAGCTGTTGCGCGTGCTGGTCTCTTACAAGGGCCGTGTGGGCTATGCCCCGACCATCGGTGAGGCCCTCGACCAGGTTGGAATCGACCCGAAGGCCGCTCAGAACATTACGGAGATCGAAGGCGATACCGGCAAGGACGGTGACCAGGCCGGAAACGCTGGCGGTGACAAGAAGGATGCGGCTGACTCCAAGGACTCCGACGCTTCCGCACCGGCCTCCGCTCCGAAGGCATCGAGTGAAGGCGAGGCTATCGACGCCATCAACAAGGCTCTCGATGGCGTGGACAAGGCTAAGAACGGTTCCTTTGAGGAGTACGGCAAGGCCTTGGACGAGCTGGACAAGGCAGTGGAGGAGTACCGCTCGCTGCAGTCTCAGTAGTAGCTCCGCATAGTCCAGAAAAATGGCGCCTGCCCAGGGGATTTGGGTAGGCGCCATGGCGTCTGTATAGTTACATGAGTCGCCGGCACACGGGGTAACAATCCCAGTGATTAACCACAGTGTGCTGAAGCGCTTGATGTTCGGAAGTACATCTCGACGCGGGGTGGAGCAGCTCGGTAGCTCGCTGGGCTCATAACCCAGAGGTCGTAGGTTCGAATCCTGCCCCCGCTACCAACTTCCCGCCCCTACCAGTGGAAACACCGGTAGGGGCCTTTTCTGTTTTGTGCTGGAATCGCCATTTGGGGCTTTGAATCCTGCACCACGTAGGACTTCGCCGCTCCCCCCAAGCCATGCACTTAGAAAGTAAAATCTTCTCGCTGTACGGTATCGTCGGTACGCTCAAAGATCGAAGCGCAGGATTACAAGGACTACATTCTCGGCTTCATCTTCTATAAGTTCCTGTCCGACCAAGTAGAGCAGTTCATGCTCAATAACGACGCTGAACCGGAAGACCTGCCCGATGCGCTCGTTGAGACCGACACTGACACCGTGGCCCTGGTGCGTAACAACTTGGGCTACTTCCTCACTTACGAGAACCTGTACTCGACGTGGCGGGACATGGGTAACGACTTTTCCATCGCTCACGTGCGCGACGGCCTGGCTACCTTCAAGCGCAACATCGCCCCGGAGCACAAGCACGTCTTCGAGGGCATCCTTAACACCCTGGACACCAGCCTGTCGAAGCTGGGCACAACCGACGCTGCCCGTACCTCAGCCATCAAGAAGCTACTGGACCTTATCGATGACATCCCCACTGATGGCAAGCAGGGCTATGACGTGCTGGGATACATCTACGAGTACCTCATCGAGAAGTTCGCGGCTAACGCGGGCAAGAAGGCAGGCGAGTTCTACACCCCGCATGAGGTCTCGCTCATCATGAGCAACATCGTCGCTGACCACCTCAAGGACCGCGACGAGATTCAGATTTACGACCCGACCTCCGGCTCTGGCTCCCTGCTGCTTAACATCGGCCATGCCGTCGCCAAGCGCATGGGGGACCCAGACCGTATTAAGTACTTCGCCCAGGAGCTGCGCGAGAACACCTACAACCTCACCCGCATGAACCTGGTCATGCGCGGCGTGAAGGCGGACAACATCGTCGCCCGCAACGGTGACAGCTTGGCCCATGACTGGCCGATGTTCGACGAGTTCGACCCGGTACAGACCTACCAGCCGCTCTATGTGGACGCCGTAGTCTCCGACCCGCCCTACTCCCAGAAGTGGGAACCCGAAGACAACGAGGCTGACCCGCGATTCGCACGGTTTGGTCTAGCTCCGAAGACCAAGGCCGACTACGCCTTCTTGCTGCATGAGCTGTTCCACGTCAAACCCGACGGTATCCTCACCATCGTCCTGCCGCACGGCGTGCTGTTCCGTGGCAGCTCGGAGGCCGACATCCGCCGCAATCTCATCGAGGCCAACCACATCGATGCCATTATCGGCCTGCCTTCCAACATCTTCTACGGCACCGGTATCGCGACCATCATCATGGTGCTCAAGCAAGAACGTGACCGCGATGACGTGCTGTTCATCGACGCCTCGCAGGGCTTCATCAAGCAGGGTAAGTACAACCACCTGCGTGCCCGCGACATCCAGCGCATCGTCGATGCCGTCCGCAACCGCGTTGACGTGCCACACTTCGCTAAGGTCGTGACCCGCGACGAGATTCGTGCCAACGACCACAACCTCAACATCCCGCGCTACGTGTCCGCCACCCTGCCGCCAGAGTCTGTAGACCTGTACGCCACCATGCACGGCGGCATCCCCACCAGTGAGATTGCCGCCTTGGAGCACTACTGGACCGCCCTACCGGGACTGCGTGAGGCGCTGTTCACCGAGAAGGTAGAAGGCTACGCGGAGCTGAAGACCGCCAACCTGCGCGAGACCATCGACAAGCACCCTGCAGCCCAGGCACTGCGTAACCAGGTTGACGCTGCACTATCCGACCTCCCGGAGAAGCTGCACGCGCTGCTGGTGGACGGCGCGGCCACCGTGCCCATTACCACCACCGAGGACCAGCTTAAGGCAGACCTGTTCGACCGACTCGACCCTGTACCGTTGGTTGATGCCTACGAGGGCTACCAGGTACTGCATGACAGCTGGGTCAAAACCGCCGGTGACCTAGAAGTCATCCAGACCGAAGGCTTCGATGCCCTGCGGGTCAACCACCCCGTGATGGAGTGGAAGACCAAGGAAAAGAAAAAGGTCTATGTCCAAATCGGATGGGACGGGCGCGTTGCTCCCAACGAGTTGGTGCAGACCTTCTACCTGGCGCAACAGAAGGACCAGGTAACGCAGCTAAGTCGCGACGTGGACACAGCTGTATCTGAGCTAACACAGCTTGTCGAGGGCTTAAGCGAAGTCGACAAGACCGACCTGACCGAGATACTTAACGACAAGCAGGACGCCTTCAAGAAGACCGAGCTGAACAAGGCCATCAAGGACCTGCCGAAGCTGGCCAAGGGCGAGACCTGGCCGGAGGACAGCACTGAGGCTGCCATGCTCAGCGCCAAGGCACTTATCGCCCAGCGGGACAAGCTCAAGAAGAACCTCAAGGCTGCGCAAGAGCAGTTGGAGAAAGACACCTACGCGACCATTGAAGCGCTTACCGAAGCGCAGGTCGATGAGGTGCTCACCGCCAAGTGGATTACTTCACTTATGGATGACCTGCGCGAAATCCCTGGTCACGTGCTTGCAGGCCTGGCCGGCCGCGTCCAGGCGCTGCACGACAAGTACGCCGTCGCGCTGACCGACCTCGACGTGAAGATTCGCGAGACGGAGCAAGAACTCGCTGGCCTACTGAGCGGGCTTACCGGCAACGCCGCCGACATGCAGGCCGTGGCTGCACTCCAGGAGCTGCTGGGCGGTGGTCGCGATGCATAGTCACAACGTGCCCGCACTGCGCCTGGAGGGCTTCGATGGTGAGTGGGAATTGAAAGCCATTGGAGACCTCAGCGAAAGGACTTACGGTGGCGGTACGCCATCTAGCGATGAACCGGGCTACTGGTCCGGGGACATCCCTTGGATTCAATCCTCTGATGTTGCGGAGCAGGGGGTCGCCCCGGTCGCCCCTCGTAAGCACATCACCGAGGAAGCTATTTCACGCTCTGCTGCTATGCAGATTCCTGCCGACTCTGTTGCAGTCGTCACTCGTGTTGGCGTTGGCAAGGTCTCTTTTATGCCGTTCCCTTACGCCACCAGCCAGGACTTTGTATCGCTATCAGACCTTTCCGGTGACCCTGAATACATCGCTCTTACTGTTAAGCGGCGTATGGAGGGACTCGCTGACCAGCTGCAGGGTAGCACCATCAAAGGTATCACGAAGACTGAGCTGTTCAATCAGGCTGTTTATTTCCCGCCCGCTCTCGAAGAACAGTAGGCCATCGGCGCTATCTTCACCAACCTCGACGATGCCATCAACCAGCACACCAAGAAGCACCAGGCCCTGCAGCAGGCCAAAACTGCTCTCATGCAACGGATGTTCCCGCAGGAGGAGGGGCAGACGGTGCCGGAGTTGCGGCTGGAGGGCTTCGACGGTGAGTGGAAGACGACAACACTGGGTGAACTCGGCTCGTTCAAGTCAGGCGTCGGATTCCCGGAACGTGAACAAGGCGGGGAAGCAGGCCTACCTTTCTACAAGGTATCGGACCTCTCCGCACCAGGGAATGAGCTGCAACTGCGCTCCGCCAACCACTATGTGACGGAGGAACAGATTGTTCGTAATCACTGGGTGCCTGTAACAGCTGTACCTGCGATTCTGTTCGCCAAGGTTGGTGCTGCTGTCTTCCTAGGGCGCAAAAGACTCGCTACCGATACATTCCTCCTCGACAACAATCTCATGGCGTTTTCCTTGGACACCAAATCTTGGGATGTTCAGTTTGCCGATACCTACCTCAAGACGGTGGACCTGACCCGATTCACTCAGAGCGGTGCTTTGCCGTCACTGAACGCCCGTCACTTGGCAGAGGCGGCGGCTACCATTCCACCCACCCTTGAAGAACAACAGGCCATCGGTGCAGTGTTCACACGGCTGGACACGCTCATTGCTACCGAGGCCAAGTACATCGAGTCCCTTAAGCAGGCCAAGGCGGCGCTGCTGCAACGGATGTTCATCTAAGGAGCAGCTATGACCACACCATTTCGTTCTGAGGCTGAGTTCGAGGCGGTACTCATCGACCTGCTAACCCGCCACGGCTGGAGCAAGGAGTTGCTGCGCTTCCCGACAGAGCAGCAGCTCATCGACAACTGGGCGAACATTCTTTACGCCAACAACCGGGGCCGTAACCTGCTTGGCGACGTGCCGCTCACCGAGGGCGAGATGGCGCAAATCATCGAGCAGGTCAACAACCTGCGTACGCCGCTGGCGCTCAACGAGTTCATCAACGGTAGCACCGTGACCATTACCCGAGATGCACCGCAGGCCGCCAACTTCGGCTCTGAGGTTAGCCTGAAAATCTACGATCGCCTAGAGATTGCCGGTGGCCAGTCGCGCTACCAGATTGCCGTCCAGCCGCGCTTCCAGACCGCCAATGAGCTGCTGCCCACCCGACGTGGCGACTTGATGCTGCTCATTAACGGTATGCCGGTCTTCCACATCGAGCTGAAGCGCTCCGGCGTGCCGGTCTCCCAAGGTACGAACCAGATAGCCAAGTACGCCCACGAGGGCGTCTACCAGGGAATCTTCTCACTGGTGCAAATCTTCGTCGCCATGACCCCAGAAGAGACGATCTACTTCGCCAACCCGGGCGCAGGCAAGTTCAACCCGGACTACTTCTTCCACTGGGCAGACTTCAACAACGAGCCGCGAATCCGGGCTATCTGGAGCGCTGGGTCGTGCGCGCGGATGAAGTTAACCCGGACGGCGACGTCGCGCTGTCGCAGCAGGCGGTCGACGAGTTCGTGATGGCGCCGTGCGTCCGCTGCGGTTCGGAGCTGCTCAAGCCGGACGTCGTCTACTTCGGCGAGCCGGTTCCGGTGGAGCGGCGGGACGCCGCGCGTGCGCTGCTTGCGGACTCGCGCTCGCTGCTTGTCGCCGGTTCGTCGCTCGCCGTGATGAGTGGCTATCGCTTCATGCTCGACGCGCTCAAGCAGGGCAAAGAGGTCTCTGTGGTGAACGGCGGCCCCGGACGCGGCGACCCGAAGGCGACGACGCTGTGGCGCACGCAGGTAGCGCCGGCTTTTGATGAGCTACTGGATCTGCTTGATGTGTAAGGCTGGGGTACGGCAGGCCTAAAGCTTCTCGAAGTACATGACTGCGGTGTCGGTGTTTTTCTCTGGTGCCGGGGGATCGGTCTGCTTGCCTCGCCACAGGGGGCTGATGCCTGGCATGAACCAGGCGAGCAGGGCAACGAGAACCGCGATGACGATGGCGGCGGGAGTTGCATATTCGAGCGGCACGAACCAGTATCCGGCCGCGCACAAGGCGATGATGATGCAGACCCACAAGGGGACTAGGACGCCGAGGTTGAGCCGCCGCGTGGCGCGGTATTCGGCCCAGTCTTCGCCGGGGAAGCGAGTGCGCGCTTCGGAGCGAATCCGACGCGCGGTCTTGTGCTGTTGCAGCACCGAGGCGATGAGGGTGAAGGCCACGCCGGCGCCTGCAACGAGCATGTCTGCGGTGACGGCTCCATAAGCTGCAATCGCGAGCGCGAGAGACAGCGCAAGGCGCTCGGAGACGCTGAGAGGTAGCCCACGCGTGGGGTCTACGTCGGGATACAGATTTTTGAAGGCGCTGGTAGACGACGATGTCATGACCGAATGAGGGTGTCCTTTGTTGGGGGTTGCTTACCTAATCTAGGTTAGTATAGCCTATACAAAACTGCTTAGGTATGTGTAGCCTAACTTCTGATTCTTTTTGTTCATCGCATCAATACTTCATGAGGACTCTCTCCGTGATTCTCCGTCGAATATTGGGCACTCTTGCTGCCAGTACTCTCATCGCACTCCCTTCGGTCGCGCTCAACGCTCCTGTCGCCTCGGCTGCCGGCACTTGCTCCTGGAATTGGGGCATTAAGCAGTCCTACCGAAGCTATATCCAAGGCCAAGTCGCCAAGGGCCAGTGGGAAACGGACGGCATTGGTTTTACCGGTTCCGAAACCGGCGCAGACGGTGCTTTTACCTTCACTCCGGGCAAGGCTTCCGTAAACGGCGATACCGTCACCGTCCCCTTCGGCGGCGTCATCCACTTCACTGGACACAACTACGGCGGCGACGATCTGTTGGATATGACGCTGACAGACTGGCAGATTCAGGCCTCCGGCAACCGGGCGGCGATCGTGGTGGATTACGTCTCTTATGAATCTGACATGGTGGATAAGTCCGCACGCGGCCCGCAGATTACCGGCGATAACGTGGTCATCGCGGGGATCGATCTAGATCAACCCGTCGACGCGTCCGCGCACACGCTCGACCTTTCCGGCGACGTCACGCTCACCGACGAAGGACACAAACTCTTCATTGCCTATGAGTCGGGACAGTCGATGGACCCCTCGTCAGGGACCGTGGCCACGGATGGCAGCTGCGGCGGGTCCTCTGGCGGTTCAGGCAGCGGTTCGAAGTCCTTGGGGACAATCTCGGGCACGTTTACTGGTCGCAATGCAGAAGCCATGGCGATTCTGAAGGAAACGAACGACACCATGAATGGCCTGACCACCTTCATGGGCAACACGGAGTCCTTCCTAGACCAGCTAGAATCCTTCCGTTCTCGCACGGAAGCCGCCACGGGCACGACCACCAGCACTACCACTAGCACCACGAGTGGTTCAGGCGCGTCGGGAGCCAACACTTCGGGCACCGCGAGCCCTTCGGGTGCTTCGGGTAGTACTTCGAGCACTTCGGGTAGTACTTCGGGCAGTACTTCGGGTACTTCCGGCACTACTGGTGCTACTGGAACCACAAGAACCGCGCGGCCACAGGACCCCGGGTCCGCGGCTAGTGATGGGCAGTCAGAAACCTGCGTAGCCACGGGCGTGCAGGCTGCGACCGCCGAGTGGGGTGTCAAGAAGTCCTTCCAGTCGTATATCACCGGCTCCATCGCCAAGGGCGCCTGGACGCTCGACGGCGTAGGGTACGACAACTCGCGTTTCCAGTTCACGGGCACCGGCGGAGATGTGGATACTGCGGCGCAGTCAGGTTCCATCCGCTACGGCGGCGCTATGCATTTTACCGGCCACAACGGAGTCCTCGATCTCAATATCGCGAACCTGGAAGTCCGGTTCAACGGGACGAGCGGTCAACTCATCGCCGACGTGCGTTCCTCCAACATGGAGGGCGAGCGCAAGGACTTTGGACGCACGGTGCTCGGAGACGTGTCGTTTAGCCTGCTCGACGTGAGTGACTCCGCCGTCGACGGCGAAGCCACCGTCACGCTGACCGCAGCGGGCAATGATGCGTTCGCGAATTTCTATGAGCCGGGCACGACCCTTGATCCGCTTTCGTTGCATGCACAACTTGGCGGATCCGGGGACTGCGCCGGGGCGAGCGGAACTACGGCACACACTGGTGCGGCGACGACCTCCGGCGGTCAGAGCGCTGCGGCGGCAAAGCGGGCGGCATCGGAAAGCTCTGCGGGAGACGGCCCGCAGGCCGCGGCCGGCACGAGCACGTCTGGTTATGAAGACGGCAGCGGCAACTTCCAGATCAAGAAGGCCGCGGCCGCGGGCTCCTCGCCGGAGGCGAGCACGTGGCTCCTGCTGCTTATCGCAGGCCTCGCCATCGCCGGCGGTTCCATGGGCTCCGTCGTCCTGCGCAACCCGGCGTAGCGCACCCCTTGTTACCCAAGACTTGAGAAAGGATACGTTTCGCATGAAACGACTTTTGGTGGCGTTGGCGTGTGTCTTCGCCCTCACAGGGTGCGGCGTCCAAGGCGCCTATGAATCTCAAGACGCGCAGCTGCGCGACGCCCTCCCAGACGCGCAGTCGGCCAAAGACCCGCGCTCGTTTACGGGTGTGTCGAATGTGACGGACTTCGAGGATGTCGTCGCGGTGGCGGAGTCGCCTACTCCCGCGCTGCCGGTAGAGCTCACGGATGCTGACGGCTACGACGTCTCCGTTACGGATGTGTCCCGAATCGTGGCATTGGATCTCTACGGTACGTATACGAAAACCCTCGAGGGCCTAGGGCTTACGGACAATATCGTGGGTCGCACGGTGTCGTCGACGGAAAACGCTATCGCCGATCGCCCCGTCGTGACCCAGGGCGGACACAACATCAACGTGGAAGCCGTGCTCGAACTCCGGCCCACGCTGGTCATCGTCGATCATTCGATCGGCCCACGCGACGCCATCGACCAGATTCGCGCCGCAGGGGTGACCACCGTGGTCATGGAGCCGAAACGCACCATTGACTCGGTGGCCGAGGACATCACAAACCTGGCCGCGGTCGTGGGTCTGCCAGACGAAGGCGAAACGCTGGCCAACCGCTCCGTCGAAGAAATCGAAAAAGATAAGGCGGCCATCGCAGACATCGTGCCGGAGGAGCCAATGCGCATGGCGTTCCTCTACGCGCGCGGCAACGGCGGCATCTTCTTCATCATGGGAGAAGGCACGGGTGCCAAGGACCTCATTGAGGGTGTGGGCGGCGTAGACCTCGGCACCGAATACCACCTCTCTTACGCCGAACCTGCCAACGCCGAATCTTTGGCAAAGATTAACCCTGAGGTCATCATCATGATGACGGGCGGCCTGGAGTCGACCGGCGGCGTCGAAGGCCTCCTCGAGCGCCCCGGCATTGCACAAACCACCGCGGGCCAAAAGCAGCGGATCGTGACCATCCCAGACGGGCAATCGCTCGCCTTCGGGCCCTTGACCGGACAGACCCTTCTCAAACTTGCGCAGGCAATCTATGACCCAGACAATGCTTAAACCGGCGGCCCCCACGGAGGTTTTCGCTCGGCGCTCCCGCCTGCGGGTTGGTGTATTCGTATCGCTTGGGGTGCTGCTTGGTGTCGCCTTCATCCTGTCGCTTGCGCTGGGGCAGTACTACGTCGCGCTGGGTGACTTGGTGCAGATTATGGCCGCGGGCCCTGGCGGTGGCTTGACGGCCAACGTCGTGTGGCAGATCCGCCTGCCGCGCATTCTGCTCGGTTTCTTGGTCGGCGCGTGCTTGGGAGTGGCGGGCACGCTCATGCAGGCCGTGTTCGCCAACCCGCTGGCTGAGCCCTCCATCGTGGGCGTGACCTCCGGTGCCGGTGTAGGCGCGGCCGTGGTAATCGTCTTTAATATCTCCGTCCTGGGTACCTTCACGGTGCCGCTCGCGGCGTTTGCTACGGCGCTGCTGGTTACCGCGCTGATCTACCAGTTGGCGCGCTCACGAGGGCGTGTGGCGGTGGTCAATCTGATCCTGACCGGCATTGCTATCAACGCGGTGTGCAACGCCATCATCTCCTTCATGATGTACCTGGCGCCTACCGCGAACCGCGAGCAAATCATCTTTTGGCAAATGGGTTCGCTCAACGGTTCCCAGTGGAAACACGTGTGGGTGGGCCTCCCCATCGCCCTCCTCGGGATGGCCATTGCGCTGCGTCTTGGCCGCCAGCTAGATGTGCTCGCGCTGGGCGAGCGCGCCGCGGAACACACTGGCGTCGACGTCAAGCGACTGCGCATTATCGCCATCGCTGCCTCGGCGATCCTTACCGCCGGCGCAGTTGCTTTCGCCGGACTTATTGGGTTCGTCGGCCTTATCGTGCCGCACCTGCTGCGTACGATCATCGGCCCAGAAAACAGGGTCTTGCTGCCGGCCTCTGCGGTGGCGGGCGCCGTACTCATTGGCTTTGCCGACGTCGCTGCGCGCACGCTCATTCCTTTCGCCGACCTTCCCATCGGTATCTTTACCGCGCTCGTGGGTGGCCCCACCTTCTTCGTGCTGTTGCGCCGGATGATGAAGAAGGGAATGCATTGATGATTAACGTTGCGAATCTTTCCGTTTCGATCGGCGAGCGGAACCTGCTTTCCGATGTCTCCTTTGTCGCCCGCCCAGGGGAGGTCACCGGCCTCATCGGCCCGAATGGTGCGGGCAAGTCCACGCTGCTGGCGGCCATCGCCGGCGATATTGATTACACCGGTTCCGTTTCCCTCGTGGGGCAGGATCCGGCGGTGTCCTCCCCAGGGGCGTTGGCCCGTGCGCGTGCGGTGATGCTGCAGGACGTTACTGTGTCCTTCCAGTTTCTCGTGCGTGATGTAGTGGCCATGGGCCGGCGCCCTTGGGAGGGCACCGCCAGGCAGGCCGAGGACGACGCGATCATCGACGCAGCGCTTGCGGCGGTGGATGCGACGCACTTGGCCGGCCGCGATATTGCCACGCTCTCTGGCGGGGAGCGTGCGCGTGTGGCGTTGGCCCGTGTACTGGCGCAGCAGACCCCGGTGATTCTTCTCGATGAGCCGACTGCGGCGCTGGACATCCGCCACCAAGAACAAGTCTTGGGATTGGTGCGCTCGATCGCGGCGCAGGCTGGAGTGGCGGTGCTGGTGGTACTCCACGATTTGGGCGCCGCTGCGGCCTATTGCGATCACATCGTGTGCCTAGCAGACGGGGCAGTTGCCGCCGCCGGCCCGGTGCGCGAGGTCTACACCGACGAGATTTTGTCGCAGGTCTATCGCTGGCCCATCCAGGTGAGCAAGGCAGACGGCCACATCTCAGTCCATCCCGCGCGATGTCAGGTCGCCGATCCCGAGCAGTCTTTTGTCGATCTACTTAAGGAGTCTTAACTCATGCGTATTGTCTCTTCTTCTCTCGCGCTGGCGCTGACCGCCTCGGCGCTGACCGTTCCGGCAGCCTTTGCTGCCGATGCCCCCACCTGCGCCCCTGGCCAGACCCTGGAGACCCGCATTGTCTCCGGAACTGTGAATTGGGGCATCAAGGAATCTTTCCGCAACTACATCACCGGCCCCATCGCGAGGGGTGGGTGGACCACGTCCGGCGCGGTAACGCAGGACGAGGGTAACAAAGGCGGAGCAGACTTTCAGTTCCACTTCGAGGTGGATCCTTCTGCGTCCTCGGTGAGCCTGGGCGAAGACGGCACCGTCACGAAAGCCGATATTCGAACCAAGGATTCGACGCTGGAGTTTGAGGGCCACCACGGTGCGCTGTACACCAAGATGCTCTCGCCTTATGTCCTCACGGAGGCAGGGCAGGCAAAGGCGGGCACGTCCTACGAGGGCTACTACGTGCCGGGCAAGGGCATGACGGAATACACCCCGGAGGACCGCACGGAAGAAAACAAGAAGTCGGGCACGGATACCTTCGCTGAGGGCAATGCCGCATGGTCGAAGGACGGCGATATGCTCACGCTGAATGCGACCGACGTGACGTACAAGCCGAAGGCGGGTACCTACTACGATCGCGAGTCGAAGATCCAGCACATCGAGGGTATCGACGTGATCTTCATGGGCATGTACAACGAGAGCTACAAGCCGGAACTTGATGATGCACAGGTGACCTTGAAGACCGCGTCCGAGTGTGTGGGTCCTGCCGATGAGGGCACCGAGACCACCCCAGGGGAGCAGGACGAGCCGGGCCGCGACGAGCAGGGCAAGGACCAGGCAGGAGACCAAGGAAAGACTCCTGAGAAGGACCCAGAGAAGAAGCCGGAAAAGGGGCGGGATCAGAACCAAGGCGGCACGGATAACAAGGGCGAAGAAGGCTCTTCTTTTTCCAACGTGTGGAATATCGTGTTGGCGCTGACCGCTCTGGGCGGCATGTTTGCGGTCATCGGCGGCGCCATCGTGCAGTCCGGCGTTCTTAATCCCCTGCTGGCGCGCCTGCGTTAGCGAACCTGCACGGGTCTATTCCGAGTCGGCGTGACCCGCGTTGGCAAGGGCGTGGCTTTGGGCGTCGTGAGGATTGTCCAGGGTGGGGGAGAGCTGTTTGAGCACCGTGCGCACGATGGCGCGCACGCGCTTGTCCATGGGCATATCCATGTGTGAGACGACGGCGCGTTTGTCGACGTCTTGCACATAGACATTGCGCACCGTTCCGTCGGGAGTGTCGCCGGGATCCAAGAAACAGGTTTCCGGCGGCACGACGATGGAGTCTTGCTTAGTGGCCACGCACGTGTAGCTCACACCGGGGGCCAGGTCACCGTTGCGGTTGAGCTCCTCCAGCGTCGCGCTGCCCACGATTTGTTCCATGCCGGCTGGGCCGAAGTAAGCGTCGATGATGGAGCGCATGACGTGTTCTTGGCGGCGGCTGGAAATCAACGAGCTGACGATTCCACCTTGGGTGGTGCCGTGGTTGGGCGCCGACAGGCAGATGATGTGGCGCACGCGGTCCACCGCATCGTGGTTATGCATCCAGTAGCGGGCGACGATACCGACTTGAGAGTGTCCGATGAGCACGACCTGTTCCGCGCCGGTGACGGCTTGGACCGCGTCGATATACGCGCCGACCTGATCGGCGGAGGCGGCGATGGGGCCGGTGGCGCGGGCGCCATAGTCCGGTGCGAACACGGTCCAGCCGTCCTCGCGCAGCTCGGAGCCGAGCAGCTGCCATACGCCTTTCGTATCCGTCGTCCCGTGGATGAGAATGATGGGCCATGGGTGGTCTTCATCCGGGCGCGCTGCCCAGTCGTCTTCGAAAACGCCGCGTGGCTTCAGGCGTGCGCCGAGCGGTAGCGATGCCAGGCGTGCCGCGGTCTCTGCCTCGTGGTCGTCGCCTGCGGACCCGCGTGGATGGCGAAAGTCGAGGTCGAAGAAGCTGCGGCGCTCGGCACGCAATAGCTCGGCGATTTCGTCGGCCACTTCCTCGCGCAAGGCGTTAGCGGGCGCAGGGGTGGTAATGCCGTGGCGCGGAGAGTCTGAAACTTGTTCCGCCGCCGGTGTCTCCGGCAGGCCTTCGGTGGCGTCGTAGCTGACGGAAGGGGGAGTCGGGTCTGAACGCCAGAACCGCCCGAGTCCCTCGGAGATGAGGGTTTCGAGTTCTTTGAGCGGTTCTTTGAACGAATCTGTTGCCATAACTCTCATCCTATTTCGTGCCGCGATACATTAATTTTTCGGAATTATTAGTGGTAACGGTGATATTTCGCGGGATCGCGGGAGAAAGTTCTCGTTCCCCCTTGACCATCCAACTAAAGGTTTATAAACTAAGCCTTGCCTAATCACGGGCGGTTGCTTACTAGGAAGGTCGCGCTCCACTTCCTTCTCACGGTAAGTGCCGAAAGATTAGTCATGGGGAGAAGGCCCGTCAGCGCGCAGCTGACGGGCCTTCGTTTATCTCTGGAAGTGGTAGTTGGGGGACGAGCCCAAATTCCTGCGCCTACCGGCGTGCTCGCGAGCTTTCGCTACGTCTTTTCTTCCCCCGCGCGCCTGCGCATGGAAGTCTTCGGCGGCCTCGCCGTCGCCCTCGCGCTTATCCCCGAGGTCTTAAGCTTTTCGATCCTGGCGGGGCTGGATCCACGCGTTGGACTCTTCGCGTCCGTCATCATGGCAATCTCCATCTCCTTTACTGGTGGTCGTCCTGCCATGATCTCCGCCGCGGCCGGCTCGGTCGCGTTGGTCATTGCTCCCTTGTCTGCCTCCCACGGTCTGCAGTACGTCCTCGCGGCGGTGCTGCTGGCGGGAGTCCTGCAGATCGTTCTCGCTTTCCTCGGGGTCGCCAAGCTCATGCGTTTTATCCCGCGCTCCGTTATGACTGGCTTCGTCAACGCGTTGGGCATCATGATGTTTACCGCGCAGCTGCCGCACCTCATGCACGTCCCGTGGATCGTCTATCCCCTCGTGGCGCTCGGTGTGGTCATCATGCTTCTGTGGCCGAGGCTCACGGAGGTCGTCCCCGCCCCGCTCATCACGATCCTCGTCATCACAGTGCTCGTCGTCGTCTTCCGCTGGGACATTCCGGACGTCGCGGACCAAGGCGAGCTACCCACGAGCCTGCCGGGCTTCGTTTTCCCTGACGTGCCGCTCACGCTCGACACGCTCACGCTCATCGGCCCGTACGCGGTAGGCGTGGCCCTCGTCGGCCTCATGGAGTCGCTGCTCACAGCCAAACTTGTCGACGACATTACGGACAGCCACTCGGATAAAACGCGCGAGTCCCTCGGTCAGGGTATTGGCAACGTCCTTGCGGCGAGCATCGGCGGCATGGGCGTGTGTGCGATGATTGGCCAGACGATGATTGGCGTCAAAGCTTCTGGTGCTCGCACGCGCCTGTCGAGCCTGCTCGCTGGCATCTTCCTCCTCATTCTCATCCTTGTGTTGGGCGATACCGTGGGTGCGATTCCCATGACTGCGCTTGTCGCCGTCATGATCCTCGTCGCCGCGGACACGGTGGATTGGCACTCGGTGCGCACCATCCACCGCATGCCGCTGTCGGAAACGCTGGTCATGCTCGTGACGGTTGTGGGGACATTGGTTACTCACAACCTGGCGGTCGGCGTCATCGCCGGCGTGCTCACGGCCATGATTGCGTTCGCGCGTCGCGTCGCGCACCTCACCCAGGTCGAGCTCGTTGCTTCCGATGCCACCCGCGCCGCGTACCGCGTCACCGGCCAGCTTTTCTTTGCTTCGTCCAACGACCTTGTCTATTCCTTTGACTACACGCTGGGAGTCTCTGAGGTCGATATCGACATGTCGGCTGCGCAGGTATGGGATGCCTCGACTGTGGCGACGCTGGATGCGGTGCGTGAGAAATACGCGCAGCGCGGCGTGACCGTGGATATTCGGGGTCTTGATCCGGTCAGTCAGCAGCGCCTCGACCGGCTCTCGGGCAATTTGGGGGACTAAAACCTGGGGGAGAGATGTGCGCTGAGCATGGGGGTGCGACGATTAGTCATACTTTCGGTCGAATATGCGTCACTGTGGGCATGAAGTATGGCATAGGTCTTGATATGTAAGGCTTGCCTTGTTTAGACTATCCACATTAAGGTTAGGCAAGCGTTACTTAATCAGGAGGAATTTGGCCATGACCGTTGCCATGACCACGACGCCGCTTTCGCAGATGCTGCGTGAGGAAACCGCGCGAGCGCACGCCAGCGCAGAGGGCTCAGATTTTATGACCCGCTTGATGGCGGGTGAGCTCAGCGCAGAGGCACTCGCCACCTTTACTGGGCAGTTGTGGTTTATCTATGAGGCGCTTGAGCGCGCGGTCCGCACGGTAGCGGATACTCGCATCGCCGGAGCGGTGGCCGACCCCCGGTTGGAACGCCGCGATGCGCTGGAACTCGACCTCGCGGAAATGTACGGCCCGCAGTGGCGCGACGAGGTGCGTATCCTTCCCGCCACCGCACGCTACGTCGCGCGCCTGGAATCGCTCGATACGCCGGGATCGGAGCCCCGGGTCGTTGCTCACCACTACGTGCGCTACCTTGGCGATATCTCGGGTGGGCAGGTTATTGCCGCGCGCCTGGGGGCTCTCTACGGTATCGACCCGGATGCGCTCAATTTCTATAACTTCGCGGCGATTGGCAAGATTCCGCCCTACCGCAGCGCGTACCGCAAGGCGCTCGACGAGCTCGCGCTTTCTGATGCCCAGCGTGCCGCTCTCATCGCCGAGGCACAGGCCGCCTTCGCGTGTAACTCGGCAGTCTTCGCCGAGCTAGCGAAGCTGTATCCGGGCGCAGCGTAGCGCCGGGTTCACTATTTCCTCTCTTCCCCCTTCTTGTTTTATCTGTATTTCTAAAGTGACCTGGAGGTCTGTCGCGTGAAGAAAATCTCTTCTGCTTCTCTCGCATCTGCTCTTATCGTCTCTGCAATGGCTGTTCCGGCTACTGCTGCAACGCAGGACCTGACGGCGGGTACATTCGCCTGGCCCATCAAGACCTCATTTATGGAGCATCTTGCTGGCCCAATGGCAGCTGGCCGTTGGACGACCACGGATGGGGCGACGTATAAGGACAATCAGCTGCTCTTTCCGGTCAACGTCGCTGAGACGACGTTAGATGCGGACGGCAACGGCACCATCGTCCTTGACGGTTCGGCGCATATCGTGGCCTACAAAGGCCTGGGCGCGGGCGGCTCGGCCGGCCTCGATCTCACCTACTCAGATCTCAAGCTGCAGGTGCAAGGCACGAAGGTCGAGCTCGTTGGAGACTACGTTTTGTCCGGGGATCCGGGCGATAAGGGCGCGCAGGTCGACAGGGATGGCGATGATGACGTGCTGGTCACGTTCACCCTCGATGCCCCCATCGCGGTTGGGACCGATGTGAGCGCGCAGGATCGCCAGGCCACCGCGGGTGCAGGCCTGGAGGGCTCGCTACTGCGCTATAAGGAAGGTCAGATACTTGAGGGCGGCGACGTTGATCTCGTGCTGGACTTCGCTGATGGCAAGGACGCCGGGGTAGTCGAGGGGCATAAGTCGACGGGACTTGCCCGGGCTTCCGCGCAGTTGGGAACGCTGAGCTCGGAGGAACCGTCGAGCGAGGGTATCGGCATCCTCGTGGGGGTGATTGCGGGCGTTGTGGCGCTCGTGGGTACCGCGGTGGCAGGGATGCCTTTGGTGCTTGATGCGCTCAAGCGGGCGGGCATCCGACTCTAGTTCGATTGCTTCCGTTTGTGTGGATTCGGGCGTTGATCAGGTTGCGGTAACTTAGGTTACCGTGACCAAAATTGTCTTTGGCCTGCATGTTTGGGAACCCTAACCTAGCTAGCGGCATTTTTGAATATCTGTATTATGGGAGACTATACCGCCGGAAACCCGTTGGATAGCCGTCGGAAAAGACAGAAATTTACCTATTGAACAGGTACCGAAAGGCAAGGATATTCAATGAACGAGAAGCTGCAGAGCCTGCTGAACGCACAGGTTATTAACGAGCACGGCGCCGCCCTCATCTACACCCAGCTGGCCTACGAGATGGATGATCTTTCCTTCCCGGGCATGCGTGACTGGTTCTACGCTCAGGCTGCGGAGGAGCGCGAGCACGCTCAGAAGTTTGCCAACCACCTCCTCGCACGCGGTTACCGCGTGGAGCTCACCGATGTCCCGGTTCCGTCTGTGAAGGCCGCGACCCCGCTCGACGCTTTCGAGGCTGCCTACGCACACGAGCAGAAGGTCTCCGAGCAGATCCGCGAGATCGCTCGTACCGCTGATGAGGTGAAGGACCTTGAGTCCCGCCAGATCGTGAACTGGTTCCTCGACGAGCAGATTGAGGAAGAGGACACCGTCACCGAGATTATTGACCAGATCAAGCTCGTGGGCAACGATGGCTCCGGCCTCCTGCGCATCGACGCCACTCTGGGCTCCCGCGCAAAGTAGTCACGCGTGGCCATCAAGGCCTAGCTAATACACAAAGGTCAAGGGACAGTGACCATGCGGTAACAAACCCATCAAGATTGTCCTAATATCTCCCACCAACCCCATGGTTGGTGGGAGACTGCGTTTTATATGTCTATGAAGCAGAAAACCTGGACCGTGGTCGTGCTCCTCGCGCTCGCCGTCGCCTTGGGCGTCGGCATGGCGTTGAGCAGTACGCACGTTGCGCTCGGCACTTTTCTGCTTGGTGCGGCACTCATGCTGGGGCCCTTCGCGGGGGCGGGTCTCTTTCTTTTTGCTGCGCTCATCGCGGTGAGCCTGCCGCAGAAGTCCATTGCGTCAGTCGGCGGCGCGCTCGTGCTTGCCGCCGTGGGCTTGGTGATCTTCACGCCGCTCGGCATCATTCCGGACGCCATTGTGCCGCTGTATGCAGGAGGCGCGGCGCTGGGTGCCGTGGCGGTGCTGCTCGTGCCCACGGGGCTGCCCGGACGCTTGTTCCGTTTCTAGAACTCTGTCGTTTTGGGACGAGTCTGCGCGGCTTTCCGTAGTCTGGATGTATGTCGACGTATCTTTTCGATTTCTACGGAGTCTTGCTCCGTCATCGCCCACCGGAGCCGAAGGAGGCGCTGCTACGTCTCGTCGGTGCCGAGGATCCGGCCGCTTTTTGGACGGCGTATAACGAATTGCGCCCGGCCTATGACGCGGGCGTGGTGAGCGACGAACGCTGGTGGCGCCAGATGCAGGTGCGCCTAGGCCTTCCGGACTTCGATATCTCTGAGGCCGTCGCTCAGGACTTCGAGCCGTGTACGGCGCCGGACCTCGACGTCGTGGGGTCGCCCAGGAGTTGCTTGGCGCGGGCAATGCGGTGGGCGTGCTGTCCAATATTCCGGTGGGACTCGGTCGTATGGTGCGCGAGCGCAACGACTCGTGACTCAAGGAATTCACCGCCGTGGTGCTCAGTGGCGAGATTGGCGTGGTCAAGCCCGACAAGCGGGCCTTCGACGTGGCGATGGACGCGTTGGGTGCGAGTGCGAAAGACACACTCTTTATTGATGACACCCAGGGCAACGTCGACGCAGCACGGGCGGCAGGGCTGCGCGGGTATCTCTACGACGGCAACCTTGCCGAACTGCGTGCGGAGTGCGGGCTGGCCTAGGCGGCGCGCACCTTCGCGGTGTTCAGCTCAAGCGGCGTGCGCAGGAGCGGGTCGAGCGCGACGGCGCGGGCGATGGAGCGGACGATCTCCTTGTGGTTGGGGATCATGCGCAGCTCCGTCGCGGACGCGAGATCGGGGTCGAGCTCGCCGCGTGCGGCCGAGGCAAAGAGCTTCGGCGCGGTGGGCACGTCGTAGAAGGCGGAGCCGGCGATGACCACGGTGTCGGGGCGGTGGGCATCGATAAGCTGGGCCGTAAGGCGGCCGAGGTCGGAGGCGCGCTGGGCAAGGACCGAGGGGGCATCGGCAGCCTCAGCGAGACGGGGCGCAAGCGCGGCGTTGACGAGGGTGTCGCGTGGGTCGGCGCCGTCGAACTGTGGGAGCTCGATGGAGGCAACGCCGTCCTCATCGGACAGGGCGGCGCCAATCGAGTCATCCGCGAAGAGGACGAGCGTGCGGGCTTCGTCGCCGAGAGGAGCGGCCTGCGTCTCCGAAGCGAGGATGGCGGGCACGGCCGGGGTGACAGTGACGGGGACGCCGAACTGGAAGTCGAGGCGTCCTGCGATATCCATGCCGTCCCAGCCGAGGTTGGCCGCGTGGACCTTGCCTTCTTCGTCGACGGAGCCGGAGGTGGTCACGCCGACGGAAACGAGTGTGCGGTCGACACCGGTGGTGAGCCGGTTGACGCCAGCGATGACGTGCTCGACGAAGTCATCGGGGCTGAGCTTCGAGACCGGGGTGGGAACGTTGTCTTCGCGGATAATGCGGCCGCGGGTGTCGTAGAGGCCGATATACGTCGAGGTGGTGCCGACCGCGATGCCGGAAAGGAGCCAGCCGTTATCGGAGGCCTCGAGCGGAACCGTGGGGCGGCCGCGACCTTGGGAGCGGGTGAGGTCCGTGCGCTCTTGGATGAGGCCGGCCTTGAGGAGAGCGGCGGTGGCGCGGGTGATGGTGGGCTGGGACAGTCCGGTGGCCTCCACGAGCTCGCTGCGCGTGATGATGGGATTGAGGCGTACGAGGTGGAGACGGGCCTGACCCCCGGACAGTGGACACGTCGGGGGTTAGCTATGCTGCTTGGGTCAGTGTAGCTGATGTGAGTGCTTCGAAGTCATCGGGGGCTAGAAGGTTGCACCAGGAATGTCGTCTGCGCGTGTTGTAGCGCATGCACCATCGAAAGACTTCTTGGCGGCAGACGATGGGATTGTCAAAGACTTTCCGATCACGCAGGACTTCACGCTTTAAGGTGGCGTTAAATGATTCTGCCAGGGCATTATCGGCACTCGTTCCCACTGCTCCCATGGATTGGCGAACACCAAGCTGGGTGCAGTGGTCCCTAAAGGCTTGTGAGGTGTACACACTGCCGTGATCGGAATGGAATACAGCCCCGTCAAGACTGCCACGCACACCGTGCGCGTGGGCTAGTGCATCGACGACCAGTGACACTCGCATGTGGTCTGCGATCGCATAACCTGCAAGTTTCCGTGAATACGTGTCAATGACTGTGGCCAAATACATGTTCTTGCCACCCTTACAGGGCGGGTAGGTAATGTCGCCAAGATAAACGCGGTTCGGCTCGTTGGCTGTGAATGTACGTCCTACTAAGTCCGGCATGACACGGTGGCCAGGCTTGCGCCTGGTAGTGACACATCGGCGGCGCTTGGTAAAGCCTTTAAGTCCCATGGATTTCATGATGCGTGCGACCTTCTT
>NZ_KV803997.1:157002-162469 GCF_001811255.1 Corynebacterium sp. HMSC068H04 | reverse complement strand
GGTGCGCCACATAGGGACGTCGCCAAGCAATGTTCCTTAGTAGAGCTCCTCCTCTTGAGTGCGCTCAATGGTGGCGCCCAAGGCCTGCAGGTTCTCTACAAAGTTGGGATAGCCGCGGTCGATGTGAAAGACATCGTGCACGGTGGTCGTCTCATCCGCACACAAAGCGGAGAGGACCAATCCGGCACCTGCGCGGATATCGGAGCTCCAGACATGCGTCGAGGACAGGCGCTCTTGACCGCGGATAACTACGTGGTGTCCATCCACCTGGGCATCAGCGCCAAGGCGGAGCATCTCATCGACGAACCGGAAACGCGACTCAAAGACATTTTCCGTGATGATGGATGTACCTTCCGCGACCGCGGAGAGCCCGATGGCAATCGGCTGAAGATCCGTGGGGAAGCCGGGGTACGGCAGCGTTTGGTAGTCCACAGCAGTTGGACGCCGGTCCATGCGCACGCGGAAACCATTGACATAGTCCTCGATATCCGCACCGGCGGACTTAAGCTTCTCCAACGGCAGGTGCAGGTGCTTGGGAGCAATACCACCCACCGTGATATCCCCGCGAGTCATTACGGCAGCATATGCCCACGTACCCGCAACAATGCGGTCACCGATAACCTCGTGCTCCGTCGGTTGCAGCTTGTCCACTCCCCGAATGGTGATGGTGGATGTCCCCTCCCCAGAGATGTCGGCGCCCATTTCCTTGAGCATCGTGCACAGGTCCACAATTTCCGGTTCGCGGGCCGCATTGTGGAGTTGAGTTTCGCCATCCGCAAGGACTGCAGCAGTGAGAATATTTTCGGTAGCGCCTACCGAAGGAAAATCGAGCTTGATGTTCGCGCCATGGAGTTGATCCGCCTCCGCCACAACGGCGCCGTGTTCGATGCGCGTGCTAGCGCCCATCTTCTCTAGCCCAGATTGGTGCATGTCCAATGGGCGGGAACCAATGGCGTCGCCACCTGGCAAAGCTACCTTTGCGTGACCACAACGCGCCGTCAGCGGCCCCAATACACACACCGACGCGCGGAATTGGCGCACCGCATCGAAGTCTGCATTGGAATGCAACGTGGCCGGCGTGGTGATCTGCACGGTGTGGCCATCGATTTCCACTGAACAGCCAAGGCCTTCAAGGACCTTTCGCATCAGTGGAACATCAAGGATTTTAGGACAGTTGGTCAGCGTGGTGGTGCCCTCCGCCAACAGTGCCGCAGCCATCAGCTTCAGCACACTGTTCTTGGCACCGTCCACCTTGACGGTGCCCTGCAGGCGCGCCCCACCGGAGACAATAAATTGGTCTTTCACGCCCACCCAACTTACCTACGATCAGGGCAACGCGCCTATACGACGGGCCGCATTAACCGCCTCATAGCGAGTATGTGCACCCAGTTTGCGCATGACAGAGCGCAAATAGGACTTCACCGTTTCGGCGCCAATACCCATTTCCTCGGCCGCCTCGACATTGGTATGCCCCAACGCCACGCAGGAAAGAACATCCAACTCGCGAGCAGAAAGCTTGGTGGACTGCTTAACGCGCACCGGGGAGACCATCTGGTCGCAAAGAGCCTCTAGTTCCTTACGGAGGTCTTCATCGTTGACTCGGTTAGCCAACATGCGGAGCTTGGAGTGCGTTGAGCGCACCTGCTCCCACTCAGCCCCGTTCATCACGTGACCGCGAGCAGCGCCGCCCTTGCCTCCGTCGGCACGACGCAACGCGGAATTAACGGCCAGATCCTGCTCGAGGCACCGAGCGGTCATGGTGACTTCCTCGATTACCTTGTCGCCCAAGCGCACCGGCGAATGGACGCCAACGTAGAGGACACCGCGGATTTCACGCTGAACGGTGACCGGCACCGCCACGATCGAATGCAGTCCCTCATCCTGGATATGGCGATCATTCTCATGGCTAATTGTGGTGGCACGAGTGTAGTCGGACACACCAACCGCGCGGCGAGTGCTGACAACGCGCCCGCCGACGCCCACGTTCGCGTCAATCACCAAATTCTGCAAGGCCGGGGTCCGCAGCCCTACCCACTGGGTAATCTGCAGGCGATTGTCCGGCAGCAAGGTCCCGTACATCGTGACGGGGATTCCCGTTGCGGTCTTTAGTGACGAGAGCGCTGCGCGTACGGCTTCGTCGTCATCCTTGAGTCGGTGCGGCTCCATGAGACTCTCTCTTACTCGGGGGTAACCAGCAGGTGCACCCACATTTCCCGCCTGAAACGGGGGTAGGCGAACACTATTTGCGAAGTATAACCGGCCGACGGGGGTAATTCTAAATCACGCCTCGCCCTCATGAGACGCCTCAAATCCCACATGCCATGCCCGAATGATCTGTTCAGAATCTATATACCACTTGGTCTATTGCCACGGTGTAGAGTGTCTGCTGTACATCAGAACTTATTTTCAAGGAGTCCACATCGTGGCTGTATACAACAATATTCTCGACACCATCGGCGGTACCCCGCTTGTCCGCCTCAACCGCCTGACCGAAGGCCTCGGCGCCGAGGTACTGGTGAAGGTTGAGTCTTTCAACCCCGCTAATTCCGTCAAGGATCGCATTGCCAAGGCAATTGTCGACACCGCCGTAGAGTCCGGCGAGCTAAAGCCAGGCGGCACCATCGTTGAGGCCACCTCCGGCAACACCGGCATCGGCTTGGCACTCGTCGGTGCCGCCCAGGGTTACAAGGTCATCCTCACCATGCCGGAGACCATGTCCAACGAGCGCAAGGTACTGCTGCGTGCCTATGGCGCTGAAATCGTCCTCACCCCGGGCGCTGCCGGCATGAAGGGTGCTGTCGAGAAGGCCAACGAAATTATCGCTAAGACCCCCAACGCCATCCTGGCTTCGCAGTTCGCTAACGAGGCAAACCCGAAGATTCACGAGGCAACCACGGGCCGCGAGATCTGGGACGACGCTGAGGGCAAGGTCGACGCTTTCGTCGCTGGCGTCGGCACCGGCGGAACCGTCACCGGCGTGGGCCGCTACCTGCGTTCCCAGAACCCCGACACCTACCTGGTCGCCGTTGAGCCCGCTGACTCCCCCGTCCTCTCCGAGGGACACGCTGGCCCCCACAAGATCCAGGGCATCGGCGCCAACTTTGTCCCAGAGGTTCTGGACCGCGAGATCCTCAATGAGGTGCTCACCGCAACCACCGAGGAATCCGTTTCCACTGCCCGCAAGCTGGCCACCGAAGAAGGACTGCTCGTCGGCATTTCCTCCGGTGCCAACGTCTCTGCGGCACTCAAGCTGGCTGCGCGCGAAGAGTTCAAGGGAAAGACCATCGTCGTCGTCGCCCCGGACTTCGGTGAGCGCTATGTCTCCACCATCCTCTTCGAGGACATTCGCGAGGCCTAAGGAAAACGCTAACGTGGCTTTCCACGGGACGTCGCCAAGCACGGCGCCGTGGTGAGCCCTCCGAATAAAAGCGCCCTCTGTGCTAGGGGGCGCTTTTTCTTTCTAGATAGGATGGTTCGCATGCACATCTTGAAGATGATTCGTGAAGACCTCGCCAACGCGCGCGAGCACGATCCGGCCGCGCGCGGCGACGTCGAAAATGCCGTGGTCTACTCCGGCCTTCACGCCATTTGGGCGCACCGAATCGCCCACCGCATGTGGAAACGTGGATGGCGTGGGCCAGCCCGTATTTTGGCGCAGCTTAACCGCTTCTTCACCGGAATCGAGATTCACCCCGGCGCTACCATTGGCCGGCGCTTCTTCATTGACCACGGCATGGGGATCGTCATCGGTGAAACCGCCGAAATTGGCGATGGCGTCATGCTTTACCACGGCGTCACGCTCGGTGGTCAGGTGCTGACACAGACAAAGCGCCACCCAACAATTGAGGACAACGTCACCATTGGCGCGGGCGCCAAAGTGCTCGGCCCGATTACCATCGGCCACGGCTCCGCTGTAGGTGCCAACGCCGTGGTGACAAAGGACGTGCCACCGGAGCACATTGCCATCGGTATCCCGGCCACCAACCGCCCGCGCAAGAAGGATGAGCGCATCAAGCTGGTGGACCCGGACTACTACATCTAAAAGACCGTGCCTTTACAGGCTGCCTTCACGGGCAGTCAGCCGCTGGTAATCGGGATTCTTCTCAATGAAGCGCGCCACGGCGCTGCACGTTGGAATGACTTGGCGGCCGGCCGTTGAGTCATCATCCAGTACCGCTTTAATAAGCGGCTTGGACAGCCCTTGGCCCTGAAATGACTCGAAGATTTCCGTGTGCGTGAATTCGCGTGTGGTAGCGGAATCACTGTATTCGGCGAAGCCTGCTTCTTCCCCATCAACGGTGATGACGAAACGGGATTGATCGGTTTGGTGCGCAACTGAAGTAGTCATGCCGCCCATTAAACCAAAAAGAGCAACAAAAAAGCCCCTTCCAATGGAAGGGGCTGTCTTGTGGCCAGAGCCAGGATCGAACTGGCGACCCCACACTTTTCAGGCGTGTGCTCTACCGACTGAGCTATCTGGCCAGAAGCCACGAGGACTTCGGCGACCCTGACGGGACTTGAACCCGCGACCTCCGCCGTGACAGGGCGGCGCGCTAACCAACTGCGCCACAGGGCCATTTTCAATTATCTGTTGTGCGCTGGGCACGAATAAGTACTCTACACAAAGCTAGATAAGCACACCAAATCAGCATGTCATTCACCGTTTTCACGGTGATGCAGCCCCTCAATACACACTGTCACCACAGCGCCTAGACCTATACAGATCTATGCGCCATTTGCGACGTTGCAGGAGCCTCCACACACCACCATAAAACGACACAAGCCCCGAGGCATATGTTCTATAAACAATGCTCCGAGGCTGAAATATGGCGACCCTGACGGGACTTGAACCCGCGACCTCCGCCGTGACAGGGCGGCGCGCTAACCAACTGCGCCACAGGGCCATAAGTATTTTCTTGTGCACCAACACAAAAGTGTTGGTACCCCCAACGGGATTCGAACCCGTGCCGCCGCCGTGAAAGGGCGGTGTCCTAGGCCGCTAGACGATGGGGGCCCGTTGCCTTGAGGCAACTTTGTAAAAATATACTGGAGACATCCTCACTTAACCAAATCGTCCTGGCAGAAAGGCAGAAAACCATGGCTGACCAGCGGGATACCTGTTCCTGTCACGAGCCGGGTGTGCACGGCTACAACTCCGATGATGAGCAGAAAGCAAAGTACTTGGCTCGCCTCAAGCGCATCGAAGGCCAAACCCGAGGCATCCACCGCATGATCGCGGAGGACCAATATTGCATCGACATCATCACGCAGATCTCAGCGGTTACTTCAGCGCTCGAGAACGTTTCCCTAGCGCTCTTGGAGGACCACATAGAACACTGTGTGGCGGGAGCAGCCGCCGAAGACGGGCAAGTAGCCACAGAGAAGCTCGAGGAGGCCATGCGGGCCATCAGGAAGCTCGTTAAGAGCTAGCCCTGAACCCAGGCTTAAGGGACATTTCGTGTGGATA
>NZ_KV803997.1:0-156902 GCF_001811255.1 Corynebacterium sp. HMSC068H04 | reverse complement strand
CCCAGGCTTAAGGGACATTTCGTGTGGATAAATCGATACGGATTCCCGGGGCAGCCTGGGATAATGCAGTGATCTTGATTCTAAATTGGTTCCAACAGCCTGATCGGTGAAATCAACACCGGATAGTCCTAGGTCTGTGGTAGGTAAGCCGCGGCTGGAGCGGTTAGGTCAATTCCTATGGTGACGTCCGCACCGAAGCCCCTGTACATCCACTGGACCTAGCCAGGCATCAAGAGTTTGGACGCAATGGGGAGAAGCGGCATACGCGGCCTAGACGAAAGAAGAGCTCACACGACGCGGCCACCCAGACGGGCGACCTGCCACATTCGACACCCATATCGACAACGAGTGGAACCCCAGCTTAGGCATAAGAAAAGGCTGGGCCGGACGCTCCTAAATCCACACGAAATGTCCCTTAAGCCTGAACCCAGCCCTGCGCTTGGGCCCCAAAACAAAAAAGAGCCGCCCGAAGGCGGCTCTTTTTGTGGGCCCTGTGGGGATCGAACCCACGACCTGCGGATTAAAAGTCCGTAGCTCTACCAACTGAGCTAAAGGCCCAACGCTCACCTATCCTAGCCGGTGGCACCAAAGAAAAGGAAATGGCCCTCACCTTCAGCGGTAAGGGCCACGGCCTTGCGGGTCTAAGACTTAGCCGCGCATGTCACCCTTCTCCATGAAGTTCACCTGGAAGTCGAAGGCCGTCTTCAGGTCGTGCGGGGTGTGCTGGAACTTGTTAGCCTTGGCGCGCTCGAAATACTCCTCCAACATCGGGCGGTAATCCGGGTGAGCCACGGCGATGACCTTCTCCACGCGCTCCTTCGGGGCCAAACCGCGCAGGTCCGCAACGCCATACTCGGTGATGATGACCATGGTGTCGTGCTCGGTGTGGTCGGTGTGAGAAACGAAAGGCACGATAGCGGAGATAGCGCCGCCCTTGGCCACCGACGGGGAGACGAAGGTGGAGATGTAGGCGTTACGGGTGAAGTCACCCGAGCCGCCGGTACCGTTCATGATGCGGGAGCCGGAGACGTTGGTGGAGTTGATGTTGCCGTAGATATCGCCTTCAATCATGCCGTTGGAAGAAATCAGGCCCACGCGGCGAATAACCTCCGGGTGGTTGGATACCTGCTGCGGGCGCAGGATGATGTGCTTGGCGTAGCGATCAGCCTCAGCGTTCATCTTGTCCGCGTACTCCGGGGACAGGGCGAAGGAGGTTGCGGAGGCGACGGTCATCTTGCCGGCGTCGATAAGATCCAACATGCCGTCCTGGATAACCTCGGTATAGGCCTGAATGTTTTCGAACTTGGAGTCCAACAGGCCTGCCATCACGGCGTTCGGGACGTTGCCCACACCGGACTGCATGATGAACTTGTCATACTCTAGGCGGCCGGCAGCAACCTCACCCTCGAGGAACTCGATGAAGTTCGCAGCAATCTTCTCAGAAACCTCATCCGGGGCCTTGAACGGAGCGTTGCGGTCCGGGGCATTGGTCTTGACCACAGCCACGACCTTCTCCTCCGGAATCTCGATGTAGGTGGTACCGACGCGGTCAGCCGGCTTGGTAATCGGGATTGGCTGGCGGTTCGGCAGCTTCTCGATCTTGTAGATATCGTGCATGCCCTCGAGGTTGAGGGACTGCCACTCGTTGATCTCAATGATGATCTTGTCGGCGGCATCGATGTATTCGAGGTTGTTGCCCACAGCGGAGGACGGAACGATATTTCCGTTCTCGTCAATACGAACGGCCTCAATAATGGCTACCTGGAAGTCACCGTAGAAGCCCTCTTCCACCTGCTGGCCAGAGTGCGAGAGGTGGATGTCCTGGTACAGGGCGGAGCCGTCGTTGAAGCGGCCGCGCAAAACCGGGTCAGAGTTATACGGAGAGCGGAAGCGGATGGCGTCTGCCTCAGCCAACACACCATCACAGTCCGGAGCGGTAGAGGCACCGGAGAAAACATCGATCTTGAACTCCTCGCCCGCCTCATGAGCTGCCTTCGCCTTCTCCGCGATGGCGGTCGGCAGCGCCTTAGGGTAGCCAGCGCCGGTAAAGCCGGAGATTCCCACACGGTCACCGTGGTTGACGAACTTTGCGGCCTCGTCAGCGCTCATCACGAGCTTCTCAAACGGTGCGTATGCAATTCTCTCAGACATTAGTCCTCCTTTTATGTGCAGAAACGACCTACGTTACGGTCCTTTCCTGTTAGTTACATGCACCACACTAGCGAATCGGTGGAGGATTTACCGCACTCTGCCCCAAACTGTGTGCACCCCTCACTTTCCTCGTGAGAATTTGCCACCCCAGGCTCTTTCCGCGCACAATTGGCGGCGTGACTCTTGCTATCGGAAAAATCCAGCTCAACTCCCCCGTTGTCCTCGCCCCCATGGCGGGCGTGACCAACGTGGCCTTTCGCGTGCTGTGTCGCGAGCAAGAGATAGCGAAGACCGGCACCGTCTCCGGCCTTTATGTCTGCGAAATGGTTACCGCCCGCGCCTTGGTAGAGCGAAATCCCAAGACGCTGCACATGACCACTTTCGATCCACAGGAGAATCCGCGCTCGTTGCAGCTGTACACCGTCGATCCGGAGTACACCTACAAGGCTGCGAAGATGATCGTGGATGAGAATCTGGCTGACCACATCGATATGAACTTTGGCTGCCCGGTTCCCAAGGTCACGCGCCGCGGCGGAGGCTCCGCACTCCCCTATAAGCGCCGCCTCTTTGGCAACATCGTCGCCGCAGCGGTCAAGGCCACAGAGGGCACCGATATCCCGGTCACCGTGAAAATGCGCGTGGGCATCGACGATGAGCACCACACGCACCTCGACGCCGGCCGCATTGCGGTGGAAGAAGGGGCGTCGGCAGTCGCGCTCCACGGACGTACCGCCGCGCAACGCTACTCGGGCCATGCGGACTGGAATGAAATTGCGCGCCTTAAGGAGCACTTGGCCCATACCGGTGTTCCTGTCTTGGGAAACGGCGATATTTTCAAAGCCACGGATGCCCACGCCATGATGGAACAAACGGGCTGCGACGGCGTCGTCGTGGGGCGAGGTTGTCTGGGCCGTCCTTGGCTCTTTGCGGAGCTCTCCGCCCACCTCCGCGGCGAGCCGGTGCCGGCCGAGCCCACGTTGGGTGAGGTCACGCAGATCATGATTCGCCACGCAGAACTGCTGGCGCAGCACGAGGGCGAGGACCAGGCCAGCCGCGATATCCGCAAGCACATCGGCTGGTACCTGCGCGGTTTTCCCGTGGGAGGTCAGGTCCGTGCTGGCCTGTCCCGCGTGAACTCCCTCGACGATCTCCGGGAGCTGCTCGAGCCGTGGGCGGATTCGCCTGCGCTTGCCGACGATGCCGATGGCGCCCGCGGCCGCCAGGGTTCGCCCGCCAAGGTAGTCCTTCCCGAGGGCTGGCTCGACGATCCGGAGGACGCAACCGTTCCGGAAGGCGCGGAGATTATGCATTCCGGCGGCTAGCCACGAAAACCCCTTTTGTGTCGCTCGACAGGCACTAGACCAATTGTTCAGCTAAAGTACGTGACATGCGCGCTGCCTACCGTGAACAGTTGGACAACTTTGCCCATGACCTCATCATCATGAGCACTGCGGTTCATAAGCTGATGACTCTTGCCTCTCAGGCATTAATCGAATCCTCCCTGCAACCAGCCGAAGAGGCCTTGTCGTTGCGCGATGAGTTGGATGAAGTCCGCTCGCGCTGCGAAGACCGTGCGGTGTCCCTTCTGGCCTTGGAGAACCCGATGGCCAAGGATCTGCGCCAGGTCATCGCTTCCATCTATATTGTGGAAGATTTTTACCGCATGGGCCGCTTGTCTCAGCACATTGCCACCAGCGCCCGCCGCCGCCACCCTGAATCAGTTGTTCCGCCAGACATTATGGGCTATTTCGAGGAATACGCCCGCCTCGTTCTCGACATGTCCTTAGGCCTCAAAGACATCCTCATCACCCGCGATCCGGAGCTGGCGCTCCGTTTGACCGAGGACGACGACGCCGTCGATGACATCAACCAACACCTGCTTCGTATGTTGACGCAGCGCGAGTGGAAAGGAACGGTGCGCCAGGCCGTGGAAACCTCGCAGCTTTCGCGCTACTACGAGCGTTTCGCCGATCATTGCGCAGCAGCTGCCGGCCGCATCATTTACCTGGCAACGGGCTTGGACCCCGACCGCTACATGCGCAAGCGTGATCAGGAGCTACGAGAGGCAGAGCTGGAGGCCCGCATGGCGGAGCTGGAGCGCCAGTTTCACCGCTAGCCCCTACCGCTCGCCACACCTAGCGCACAGTGCATGCACAAAGCCGGCACCTCTTCTAGACCTTTAGAAGAGGTGCCGGCTTTCGGCGCTGTCAGTGTTTAGCCGAAGCGGCCAGAGATGTAATCCTCAGTATCCTTCTTGGCGGGGTTTTCGAAGATCTTCGTGGTGTCATCGAACTCCACCAGGTGGCCAGGACGGCCGGTGGCTTCCAGGGAGAAGAAGCCGGTCTTGTCCGACACGCGGGCTGCCTGCTGCATGTTGTGGGTAACGATAACGATGGTGAAGTTTTCCTTCAGCTCATGGATCAGGTCCTCCACGGCCAAGGTGGAAATCGGGTCGAGCGCCGAGCAGGGCTCGTCCATGAGCAGGACTTCCGGCTCCACGGCAATCGCGCGAGCAATGCACAGACGCTGCTGCTGTCCGCCGGACAGGCCGCCGCCCGGCTTGTCCAGGCGGTCCTTAACCTCATCCCAAAGGTTGGCGCCGCGCAAGGACTTCTCGGCGACTTCCTTCAGCTTCTTCTTGTTCTTCTCGCCGGACAGCTTCAGGCCGGCAACAACGTTATCCTCAATGGACATCGTCGGGAACGGGTTGGCCTTCTGGAAGACCATGCCGATGGTATTGCGAACGGACACCGGATCGACCTTCGGCCCGTAGATGTTCTGGCCGTCCAGGAGAATCTCACCCTTGACATAAGCACCAGGGATGACCTCGTGCATGCGGTTGAGGGTGCGCAGGACTGTGGACTTACCACAGCCGGAAGGGCCGATGAAGGCAGTCACGGCCTTCGCCGGGATCTGCATGTTGACGTTCTGTACGGCGTGGAAGTCACCGTAGTAGATGTTCACGTCGTTGAGCTCAAGCTTGGACATGAGTAGTGCTCCTTTGGGGTAGGTAGAAAGTGAGTACGGTTACTTCTTGACGGAGAACTTCGCCGAAACGATGCGCGCGCCAATGTTGAGAATCGCGATGAGGAGAACCAACGTCAGGGCGGCACCCCACAGCTTGTCTAGGACGGCCGGATCAGCGCCGGACTTGTACATATCCAGCATCATCAACGGCAACGAGGACTGCGCACCCTTGAGTGCGTCCCAGTTGATGGAGGAGGTGGAGCCCACCAACACCAGCACCGGCGCGGACTCACCCATGATGCGGGCCACGGCCAGCATGATGCCGGTGACGATGCCGGACAGCGCGGTCGGCAGAACGATGCGCGCGATGGTTTTCCACTTCGGCACACCGAGAGCATAGGAAGCCTCACGCAGATCCATCGGGACCACGCGGAGCATCTCTTCGGTATTGCGGACCACAATCGGAATCATCAGGAGCACAAGCGATAACGCCACCGCCATACCGGAACGCTTGAAGCCGAACAGAGTAATCCACATGGCGAAGATGAACAGGGCCGCAACAATGGAAGGCACACCGGAGAGGATGTCCACCATGAAAGTAGTAAGGCGGCTCAGCGTTCCACCGCGAGAGTACTCCACCAGGTAAATCGCGGTGAAGATGCCGATCGGAACGGAAATGACGGTCGCGATGACGGTCTGCACAAAGGTACCGATAATAGCGTGGAGCGCACCGCCGCCAGCCTCGGTATCAAGGATTCCGCGCTGGGAGTGGGTCCACCATTCGGGACTCAGGATAGCGCCCGAACCGCGAGAAATGAGCTCAAAGAGAACCCACAACAGCGGGATCATGGCGATAATCATCGTTGCCCACACGAGAACGGTGGCAACAGTATTGGTGGTCTTTCGGCTCGAGGAGATATCCAGGAAGGTCGGGCCGGAAGATGCCGGGACAGAGTTGGAAGTTGTAGTCGTAGTCATCTCTGAGCCCTCCTTACTTGCTCTTCACGATGGAACGGGCAATAGCGTTGACCAAGAAGGTCAGAAGGAACAGCATGAGACCTGCGGCGATATACGCACCGGCACGCATCTCATTACCGAACTCAGCAGCCGCCAGGGCGATGGCCGTTGCGAAGGTGGTACCGCCGTCGAACAGCGAGAAGCGGAAGTCCACCAGCGGGGAGACAACCATGTACAGCGCCATGGTCTCACCCAGCGCGCGGCCCAGACCCAGCATGGAGCCGGCGATGTAGCCGGACATACCGAAGGGGAGAACCGTCATGCGGATGACTTCCCACCGGGTGGCGCCGAGGGCCAAGGCGGACTCGATCTGACCGGGAGGGGTCTGCACAAAGACCTCGCGGGCGGTGGCAGCGATGATCGGCAGGATCATCACCGCCAGAACAATGCCACCGGTGAGGACGTTGCGGCCCGTCGCAAAGTTCGGGGAGTTGTCGTAGACCTTGAAGAGGAAGAAGCCACCAGCCCAAGAGTGCAGCCAGGTGTAGAAGCCGGACAGTGCAGGGCCGAGCACCTGCCAGCCCCACAGGCCGTACACGATGGACGGCACGGCGGCGAGCATGTCTACCAAGAATCCCAACGGCTTGACCAGCTTGGCCGGCGCGTAGTTGGACAGGAAGATGGCAATACCGAGCGCGACCGGCATCGCAATGATGAGAGCCACGATGGAAATCAAGACGGTGTGGCCGAACATGGTCGGGATACCGAACTTCATAGCATCGGTGTCGTTGGTCTCCCAACGGTCACCGTAGGTGAAGAAGCCCAGAATGCCACCCTCATTGACGGACAGAGAAGGAACCGCACGCCAGATCAGGAAGGCCGCGATGGCAGCGATCATCACCGTGATCAGCGTTGCGGACGCAGTGGACAGGAATTCAAAAATGCGATCACCAGGGCGCTTCACACCGGACTTGACGGCGGGCGTAGAGGTGGCGTCCGCCTCGGACGCATGCGCGCTAGGGCGAGTCGCTGAAACGGCATCCTCCTTCACGGACGACGCTGTGGTGAGATTGTTGTCTGCCATGAGACTAGGGAATCCTTTTCAACGGAAACAATGAAAATACGGGACATGCTGCCGCCCCCAAAGCGCTCGTGAAGGGCGGGTTGGGGGCGGAAGTGTGTATTCAAACGGAAACTACGGGGCTTAAAAGCTGCCCGCGTAGTAACGCGCTCTTACTGGATAGCCTCGACGGCTGCCTTCAGGCGCTCCAGGTGGTCACCGGAAACCGGGATGAAGCCTGCCTTCTCCAGTTCCTCGGACTGATTGTCCAGGACGGTGTTGAAGAAGGCCTTCACCAGAGCGGAGGTCTCCTCGTCGTAGCCAGCGGAGCAGACGATGTTGTAGGTGGTCAGGATGAGCGGGTAAGCGCCCTCATCCTTAGAAGCAAAGAGCTTGTCGGAGTCAACGACCATGTCGTGCTCGGAGTTGGTCTCCTTGAAAGCGAGGTGGTCGAGAGCCACACCGACGGACTCAGAGCTGAGCTCAACCGGGCCGTTGCCGAAGTCAATCTTGGCAATCTTGACGCCATCGGCTTCCTTCTGGTGAGCGTAGCCAGCCTCAACGTAGGTGATAGCACCCTCGATGGAGGCAACCTGGTCAGCCACACCGGAGGAACCGTTAGCACCCTCACCAACAGAATCCGGGAACTGCTTGCCTTCGCTGTCCCAGTTGCCGGTAGCGGACTTCAGGAACTTCTGGAAGTTATCGGAGGTACCGGACTCGTCAGAGCGGAAGATAACGGTGATGTTCTTGTCCGGAAGGTCGGTGCCCTCGTTCTCAGCCTTGATGGCGTCATCGTTCCACTTGGTGATCTCGCCCTTGAAGATCTTGGCGAGGGTTTCGGTGGAGAGGTTGACCTCGGTGTCACCCAGGTTGTAGGCGATGGCGACGGGGCCAATGGTCGTCGGCAGGTGCCATGCGTCGTTGCCACCGCAACGCTCCTTGGCGGCCTCAACCTCGCCCTTATCTTCCTTCAGAGCGGAGTCAGAACCGGCGAAGTCAACGGTGCCGCCGTTGAAAGCCTTCACACCAGCGCCGGAGCCGGAAGAAGTGTAGGAGAAGTTAGCATCCGGGTATGCCTCCAGGAATGCCTTCTCAAAGACGGACATAGCGGACTTCTGGGAGGATGCGCCCTCACCAGAGAGGTCGCCGGAAACCTCTGCGCCATCGGAGCCGCCTTCAGCGGAGCCAGATTCGTTGGACTCAGAGCAGGCAACGAGAACGGTGGAGGTGGCGGCGACGATGCCGAAGATAGTGGCGGTGCGCTTGAAGTTGCGGATCACGGGAAACCTTTCCGGTGCGGATACAAGAGAATGATTGTCCGAGCAAATCGCCCTCTGCTCTTCTTTGAGCAATCTTCTTGAGACGAGCGCGATTAACTCACGGGTTGTAAAGCTATACAGGGCGGGTTAACCCCACAGGGATCAAGAGATGAACAATCGGTGAACTTGTACCAAAAGCCGGTGAGGCTAGCCACTTTTCGCCCAGACGCAGTGTTCCTCAGCGATGCCAAAGCCCAAACGCTCGTAGGCCTTTACCGCCGGAGCGTTATCAGCCTCGACATACAAGATGACCTTGTCCGCACCTTTAGCCGCCATGCGCTGCAGCCCAGCGCTCAGCAGCGGTCCACCGAGCCCGCGCCCGCGATAGTCCTCACCCAATCCCACAACATAGACCTCACCGAAGGCTGGGGTAGCCTCGTCGTGCCACTTCAGCCAGTGGAAGCCAGCCATTACCGGGTGGCTGTGGGAGTCATTCGGAGAATCCCACAGAAAAAGCACGTCGGCCGGATCGAACCACTCTGCCTCCATCCCGCGGTGCAGGCGCTCCAGATCCCAGCCTCCTTGTTCCGGGTGCCACGAGAAGGCTTCATTGTTCGTGCGTACCCATTCCGCCTCGACGTGCCCGCGCCCGAAGCGCTCCACTGACTCGGTGTAGGTCTGAATCTCTAGGCCATCAACCGTTGCCGGCGCTTCCTCGGCCGCGCGCAAGTCCTGCCCCTCAATCGCCATGACAAGCAGGCGCCTGACGACGTCCATCTCGTTGCGCTTCGCCAGCGCTTGCGCAGCGAGAAGATTGCCATAGGCCCAGATTTGGGGGGAGGTTGGGAGGGCGTCGACAAGCGCCTGCCCTACCCCTCGCCCACGGTGTTCCACGTCAACAAAGAGCTCTACAGTCTGCCCATCGAGGGCAGCCACGCCAGCTACCGCACCATCTTCAATTGCGAGAAGATGATGGTGCCCAAGGCGTTCATCCCTGAGCCCTAAAAGAAACTGCTCGGAGAGGGGCGCAACGCCGTCGTGAGCTTCAGCAGCAGTGGCCAGCTCCTCCACGCGCTGGGCCACATCTGGGTTCTGTGGCAGAGTCTTGGTCTCAATATTCATGCTTCCCACCCTACGTGCGGTAGTAATAGAGGGGTGACTGTCATCTACCTCAACCGCACTGCCGTACGCCTTGCCGCCGTTGCGGGTGTGGCCCTGACAGCATGGCTGGCGGATTCAGCGGTGGCGATGCACGCAGAACATACCGTGGCCCAGAAAGCGAAAGCCAGCTCCCAGTTGGAAAACACCCCGAATGTCTACATCGGCGGCGTCCCCTTCTCCCTTGCCGCGCTAACCAAAGAGATTCCATACCTGGAGGTCAACTCCTCCGACGTGGAAGTTCCGAAACTCGGCATGGTCAATGCCTCCACAACACTGCGCGACATCACAATTAGCCCCGAGCAACTCTTCAGCGGCGAACTGGAAGGCTCACCGGTATCCACCTATACGCGCAGCATCAGCCTCGACGGAGTGGCCTTGGGCCGCATGCTGGGTATTACTGACCTCTCCATTGCCAACCCCGATAATATGTCCCCCACCGGCGGGCCCTCCGCCGAAGCTGAGCTCACCGGCACGCTGCCGGGGGATACCACCAAGTCCACCGCGACGGTGACGCTGCGCCTCGTCGGCCCAGAATTTCGCATGAGTGTCTACGGGACTGATGACGAACGCTTGAAAAAGGCCTTCGGCCTGGTCTTGGACACGCGCCAACTCCCGTTGCCTTCTCAAGCCACCTCCGTGAAACTACACGGCGGCTCCATCACCTTCGAGGTACAGCGACGCAACATTACGCTGAAAACAGCACAGCTCTCCCCGCTGGAGATCGACGGTTCGGAGGAAAAGGCCGTCGAGGATGCCGCGCAAAAAGCGCAAGACACCGCAAACGAAGTAGGCAGCGCGCCGACGACGCCGCCGAGTTGGCGTCAAAATAGGCAAAACTAAGCCGACGGTGCACCAGCGGTACCCGCACCGCAGGCTTTTGCTACCGCCGGCTACTTAATACGGATGAGATCTCGCAGGACTCGGCGGAAGCTGCGGTGAATGGGCGGTGCCGGGTCGATGGGAGCAAAGACTTCCAGCGCGTCTGCTTCCGACTCCAAGTGCACCTCCGTAAAGGTGCCTTCCGACTCCCCGTCCGCTTGGAAGCGGTGCGGCTTAGGGCAGACCAAGTCCACCTCAACGGCATCCTCAAAATGCAGCGTGCGGGCATCCGTGACCTTATTCAACCAGTGACGGTGATCCACGCCGAACAGGTGGAGAACGCCCACGAGACCATCAATCCCGCCAAGATCCGACACGCCAAAAAGGCCAAGCCCCTGATCGAAGGAATTGCGCGGATTGGTCACCACCGGCAGCGGTCCCAGGAAGGTCCACGGGTTGGTGTTGGAGGTGAACATGACGGGAACGTCATCGGCCGCGAAGGTTTCGCCCGAGCTCGAGCGCGCACGCACATTAATGCGCGGTGGGCGGATGCGGGCGCGCTGATAGGCCTGAAAGGCCACCGCCAGGTAGCGCAGCGGGGTGGCTGAAAAGCCCATCTCCCGTGCACGGTCCACGCGAGCCAGCACGTCTGCATCCAGCCCGAAACCAGCATTGACCGCAAACCACCGGTCATTCCACATACCCAACGACACGGTGCGGCGGGTATTTCGCTCCAGCATCCGGGCCAGCACGTGCGCCGCCTCGACAGGGGTATTGGGGAAACCAAGGGCGCGGACGAAGACGTTTGCTGAACCAGTAGGGATCACCGCTAGCGCCGGGATCTCCTGGGGGCTAGGACGCTGTGCGGAATTCGCCGGGCCGAGCAACCCGTTGACGATCTCATTGACCGTGCCATCGCCGCCGAAGACCAGGATGACGTCAAAGTCCTCCCGCGTCATACCGCGCACCATGTCTTCCGCGTGGCCCGGGTAGTGCGTGAAGCGAGCGAGCAGCTGCAACCCATCCACCTCCCGAATGACGGGCAAAACCTCTCGGAAGAGAGCCGCATTCTGGCTCGTAGAATTAGGGTTTGAAATCAGCAAAGCGCGCATGGCTCCCTAGACTACTGGAGCCTAGTGGTTTCCGCGGCGCTGCCACGACTACGCTGGGGCAGCATGAGCGAACAGACAAATAGCGAGAAAAACACGGAAAACACCCACCCGGAGAACACCAAGGTAGACGGCAACGCGGCCGTCAACCAGGCAGCGGAGGCATGGAAGGATGCAGCCTCCCGCAACATTCCCACCGTTGATGTAGCAGATAATCCCCTGCCGGATGAGACGGCGAACTTGCGTCAGGGCCCGTCGCTGCACGATGGTCTGCTCGGGCTTCTCCCCCTCGTCGGTGTATGGCAAGGGGAAGGCCAAGCCCACAGCACCGACGGTGAACAGTACGCCTTTGGCCAGCAGCTCATCATCGCCCACGACGGTGAGAACTACCTGACCTATACGTCCCGCACCTGGAAGATTGATTCCGAGGGCAACCCGGTTGGCCCCGATGTCCGCGAGTCCGGGTTCTGGCGCATCTCACTCAAGGACGAGATTGAGATGACCTATACCTCGTCCAACGGCATCAACGAGATCTTCTATGGTTCGCTGTTTAACGAGCGCGCCTGGCAGCTCGAGTCTGCGTCCACGATGGTCACCGAAACCGGCCCCGCCAACCTCGGCCCCGGCAAGCGCATGTATGGCCTCATGCCGAACAACAACCTCGGCTGGGTGGATGAGCGGCTTGTCGACGGCGAAATGCGCCCTTACATGTCCGCCGAGCTCACCCGTGTGGCTGGCTAATTAGCAGTGCGGCGAAGTTAGCGTGCCAGGGCGGCGTCGATCAGCGCGCGTATCTTCTCCGCGTTCGCCGGCGCCTTGAGCTTCTTTTCATTCAGGCGCGTCACACGCACCGCAGTGCGCACCGAGGAGACGAGCCACACTGAGTCAGCCTCCTCGAGGTAGCGCAGATTCAGCTCCTTCGCCTTGCAGCGATATCCCTGTTCAGAGGCATACTCAAAGAGCGCAGCTTGCGTGGTGCCAGGCAGTATTCCCTTGCCCGCCGGGGTGCGCAGCTTTGTACCCTTGACCGCCACCACGGTGGAGGTGGCCCCTTCCAAGACCAGCCCCGTATCGGGATCGGTAAAGATCACATCATCAAATCCACGCTCGCGGGCCAGGCGCAGCGTGGCCATCGTGGCCGCATAATTCAGCGTCTTCGCCGGCAGCTCTTCCGCCACCTGCCACAGACGCGGCGTGCTCATCACCTTGACGCCGGTATCACGCTGCGCCACAACGTCATCCGGAATCTCCTGAACCACCACCCATGCCGTGGGCACCCCAGTCGAGGCCCGCCCGCGGGTATAGGTCCACGTGCACTTGGCCTCTCGCGCTAAACCGTCCTCGCCTTCCCCGGCGGCGGGACCACAATAGTCCGCGATGGCCAGCTCGGTGGCTTCTTTCCACTTGTGGATGGGTGGCTCCGGAAGATCGAGAGCACGCGCGGAATGCCGGAAGCGCTCCGCGTGGCGATGAAAATTGGCCGCCTTGCCGTCACGCACGAGGAGGGACTCGAAGATACCGTCACCGCGTGTGACCGCAGCATCGTCCCAATAGACCAACGGTAGGTTCGGCATATGACGCCGCACCGACCCTCCAAACGGTTCCACGACGTAGATGACCGGCTCTTTCCTACGCTGAAGGCTCATAGACCCGATTATGCCCTACCATCGGAGGGCGTGAGTTATACTTCGCCACTTCTTTCCCGGCCCGGGGCCGCTGAGTTCCAGGGCACCACGCTTGTCGACGTCTCCGGTATCCCCTGGCACTACGGCGACCCCCTCGTGGAGCAGCGCGCGGTGGAGACAGGTTCCGCCATCATCGACCGTTCCCAACGCCGGGTCATTGCCGTTTCCGGGCCCGATGCCCGGGCTTTCCTGCACAACCTCCTGAGCCAGAAGCTCGATGACGCGGACGCCGGATTCTCTGCCGGCGCCCTTGATCTAGACATACAGGGCCACGTCCTACACCACATCGACCTGTCCTTCGACGGGGAAACCTTCTACCTCGATGTGCCACCGGCCCAGTTCGAATCTTTGCGGGACTTCCTCACCGCCATGATTTTCTGGTCCCAGGTCACCGTGAAGGAAGCGGACGCGGCGATCATCACCGTGCTGGGCAAGCCGCTACAGAAGCCTTCCAGCGCCGTGATGGAGCGCTGCGTGCACTGGCCGGGCTGCCCGCGCCAGGATTTCCTCGTACCGCGGGGTGAGCTGGAGACAGCAGTCACAGAGTTGGAAAAGCAAGGCGGAAGTTTAGCGGGGCTCATGGCCTACACCGCCGAACGAGTGCGCGCACGCGAACCAGAATTGGCCGCTGACCTCGATGCGAAAACCATCGCCCACGAGGTTCCCCAGTGGATCCGACGCAGCAATGATAACCCCGCGTTCGTGCATTTGGAGAAGGGCTGCTATCGCGGGCAGGAGACGGTCGCGCGCGTAGAAAACCTCGGGCGCTCTCCGCGCTTGTTGGTCATGCTGTACCTTGATGGCTCCGCTCCGGAGCTCCCCGTAAGCGGAGCGGATATTACGCTTGGGGGACGGCGCGTCGGCAAGCTCGGCACCGTGGTCGAGGATTGCGATTACGGCCCCATCGCGCTTGGTCTAGTGAAACGCAGCGCCCTCAACCACGGGGATCTGAGCATTGGTCCAGTGGCGGCATCGGTCGAGCCGGACTCCATCCCCGCCGACGAGGGCCCCAAGGCCGGACGCGCCGCTGTGGACCGGCTGCGCGGAAAATAGTGGCGAAATGCACACTGCCCGTTGGCCGCGGGCTAGCGCACTTTTCCACGCACCACTGGGGGGTAGTTCGGAATTTTTTCTTCACACAGGCTATGGTGTCTTACAGGAACATACACATATCTGACTAAGACGATGGGGCGGCCAAGAATCCCTGGACCGCCCTACACACCTCAAGGGGGTCATGCACATGGGACGCGGACGCGCAAAGGCAAAGCAGACCAAAGTTGCACGCCAGCTGAAGTACAATTCGCCCGAGATGGATCTGGATTCGCTCCAGCGTGAGCTCGCCTCACAGAACTCCAAGCGTTCCCACGATGAGGACGAAGACCAATACTCGGAGTACGCGGATTACGAGGACTACGCAGATCGCTGGGACTCGGATGAGTGGGATGAGGATGATTCCGACGCGCGCTAGGCGCGCGAGTCACTGTCCCACCCTGTACATCACTTAAGCGAAAGGCCGGAGCCGTCTCCCCCTCTTCTTAAAGGGAAGCGCCTCCGGCCTTGTTCCTTTTCTCAGGACTTAGAACCCTGGGTGCTCGCCGGTCATGACAACGCGCGGCTCGCCCTCTTCGGCAGCACGAACGGTGCCCAGTTCCCACGCCTCCACGTGGCGGGCGGTCATCATAGCCAATGCTCGCTCGCGATCCTCCGGCGCAACGACGGCGATCATGCCAACGCCCATGTTGAAGGTCTTCTCCATCTCCTCGAGGGCAACCTTGCCCACCGAAGAAATGGTCTTGAAGATCTGGCCCGGAGTCCACGTCGAACGGCTCACCTCAGCGCTCAGGCCCTCCGGGATGACGCGCTCCAGGTTGCCGGCAAGGCCGCCTCCGGTGACGTGGCAGAAGGTAGACACCGCGCACTCCGATGTCAGCGCCAGACAGTCCTTGGCGTAGATGCGGGTAGGCTCCAGAAGTTCCTCGCCGAGGGTGCGGCCTAGGTCTTCCATGTAGCCGTCGAGCGGCAGACCCGCTTGCTCCAGGAGCACGTAGCGCGCCAAGGAGTAACCGTTGGAGTGCAGGCCGGAGGACTTCATGGCGATGAGAACGTCGCCTTCGCGCACCTTATCCGGGCCGAGCAGCTCATCAGCCTCTACAACGCCAACCGCAGTAGCGGAGACATCGTATTCATCCTTACCCATCACCCCTGGGTGCTCGGCGGTCTCGCCGCCGAGGAGCGCTGCACCAGCCTGGACGCAGCCCTCAGCAATGCCCTTAACAATCTCCGCTACCTTTTCCGGCACTACCTCGCCCACGGCGATGTAGTCCTGCAGGAAGAGCGGCTCAGCGCCGCACACGACAAGATCGTCCACGCACATGGCGACGAGGTCGATGCCGATGGTGTCGTGTTTGTCCATGGCCTGGGCCACGGCCAGCTTGGTGCCTACGCCATCAGAGCCAGCCGCAAGGACCGGCTCCTTGTACTCCCCCAGCTTGAATAAGCCGGCGAATCCGCCGAGCCCGCCCATAACCTCGGGGCGGGTGGCGCGCTTGGCGTGGGGGGTGATTAGCTCTACTGCGCGGTCGCCTTCCTCAATGTTGACGCCGGCGGCAGCATACGTGTTCTCGCTCATGAGTGACTTAGTCCTTATTCGTTAGTTGTCGTCGAGCCCTGCAGGGTGCGCACGGCCTCAGCATTGGGGTTTCCGGCAGGCAGTCCGAGTGGGTACTTACCGTCGAAACATGCACAGCACAGTTCGTTGCGCGGCTGTTGAGTAGCCGCCACCATCTCATCGGTGGAGACAAATCCCAGCGAATCCGCGCCAATCGCGGTGCAGATGGTCTGTGCTACCTCTTCCGGATCATCCGAAGGGTTGGCGTTGGCAATGAGCTCGCCCGGGGAGGCGAAGTCGATGCCGTAGAAGCACGGCCACTTCACCGGCGGGGAGGCGATGCGCACGTGGACTTCGGCAGCACCGGCTTCCCGCAACATCCGGATCAGCGCGCGCTGCGTGTTACCACGCACGATTGAATCATCCACCACGACGATGGACTTGCCTTCAATGACCTCCCGCAGCGGGTTGAGTTTGAGGCGAATGCCCATCTGGCGCTGGGACTGCGTGGGCTGGATGAAGGTGCGGCCCACATAGGAGTTCTTCACCAAGCCGTGTGCGAAGGTCAGCCCGGATTCGCGGGCATAACCGACGGCAGCCGGGTTGCCGGACTCGGGAACGGGGATCACCATGTCCGCATCGGGTGCCGGGTACTGGCGCGCTAGGCGCCGCCCAATTTCCACGCGCGTGGCGTTGACAGAACGGCCCTTGATATTCGTATCGGGCCGAGCTAGGTAGACGTATTCGAAGACACAACCATGGCGCTTGGTCTCGGCGAAGCGCTCGGAGCGGATTCCGGTCTCATCGATGGCAACGAGCTCGCCCGGTTCGATCTCCCGGATAAACTGCGCGCCGACGATGTCGAGCGCACAGGTCTCGCTGGCTACCACCCAGCCCGTGTTGAGCCTGCCCAGGGCAAGCGGGCGCACGCCATGCGGATCGCGTGCGGCATAGAGAGTGTGCCCGTCCGTAAAGGTCAGGCAGAACGCACCTTGTACGGTAGGCAACAAGTGCAGGGCCGAATCAAAGACGGTGTTGTCCTCGTTGACGCCGTCCGCCAACAAGATGGACAGGCACATGGAATCCGAGACGGACTCTTCCTGTGGCTTAATCAGCCCGCGCCGCACGGCCTCGGCGCGCAGTTCCAGGTAATTTACTAGGTTTCCGTTGTGGCCGAGCGCGATGTCAACGCCGCTGGGCGACGTCCCGAACATCGGCTGCACATTCGACCATTCCTTGCCGCCTGCGGTGGAATAACGCGTGTGGCCGACGGCCACGTTTCCATGCAGCGAGCTCAGGATTGATTCATCGAAGACATTGGAGACAAGGCCCATATCCTTAAAGACGACGATGCGATCATCATCGCCCACCGCGATACCGGCGGCCTCCTGTCCGCGGTGTTGGAGGGCGAAAAGCCCGAAGTAGGTTAGCTTCGAAACCTCTTCTCCTGGTGCCCAAACACCGAAGACTCCGCATTCTTCGCGGGGTTCCGGATCCAGGCTGGGATCCGTCGACAAGGGCTTAGTCATGCTCTGGACGTGTTCAGCTACCACGGCGCCAATCCTAGCTGTTTGGGCCTGTGAAAACTAACGGAATCACGGGCAAACAGGCTGCAATGTCGTGGGAGCGGGATCCGGAGGCGTCTACGCGGCCAGCGTTAAGCGCCTGCTCCCAGCCAATGACTCCCGTGGCCAGCTGCAACCATGTCAGGGGATCCATCTCCACCACATTCGGAGGGGTACCCCGGGTATGCCGGGGACCGGCGATGCACTGGACTGCCACGAATGGGGGGACCCGCAACTCCACGGAATGTCCCGGCGCGTCCGCCTCCACCAGGCGGGCCGTAGTGCGGGTGGCCTTTGCCAGAGCAGAGCGACCTGGTTTTTCGGTCCTCTCAGGGTCACGGATCCACTCCGCCACCGCTTCGACGGCAGCACGGGTGGTGGCGGCATCAACGGCCTTTTTCATACGCTATGCACACTCCCTGATACTTTGTTATCCATGTCACCAACCATGCCACCAAGCTCCTCGGAAGAAAAGAAGCCTGTCCCGACCGGGAAGTCTCCCTCAATCACGCTGCGGTTTATGGCCGCCCCGACAGATCTCACCATCGCCGGCGCCCAAGGCATCGGCGGCGGGCGTGTTTTGGAATGGATCGATAAGGCCGCCTATGCGTGCGCGGTTCAATGGTCCGGTACCTACTGCGTGACGGCCTACGTGGGCCACATTCACTTCACGCGCCCGATCCCTTCGGGCCACTTGGTAGAGGTACGCTCGCGCATCGCGATGACCGGGCGGTCCTCCATGCACATCGTCAACGAAGTGCTCTCCGCTGACCCGCGCGATGGCATCTTCACGCGCGCCTGCGACTGCCTCGTCATCTTCGTGGCCAAGGACACCGAGACCGGAAAGTCGATGGCCGTTCCGCCGCTCGTTCCGGATTCCACTGAGCACCAGCGCGTATGGGAGGCCGCGGAATCCCGCATCGAGCTGCGCAAAGCCATCGAAGCAGAGATGGAAAAGCAGACTTATGACGGCCCGTCTGACGCTCCCCGCATGGTCAACCGCTTCTTGGCCAAGCCCACCGACGTCAACTGGGGCGGCAACGTCCACGGCGGCACCGCCATGGAATGGATTGATGAGGCGGGCGCCGCCTGCACCATGGAGTGGTCCGGCGAGCACACCGTCGCGGTCTATGCCGGCGGAATCCGCTTCTACCGGCCAATCCATATTGGAGATCTCATCGAGGTGGATGCCCGCATGATGCGCACGGATACCCGCTCGATGCAGATGTCCGTCCACGTGCGCTCGGGCAACCCGCGCGGCGGCCGCGAAAAACTGGAGACCGCCATCCACGCCACCGTCTCCTACATGGCGATGGACGCTGACTGGCAGCCGCTAGCTGCCCGCCAATTCACTCCCCGCACCGAGGAAGACAAGCGCCTCTGGGAGCACGCCGGCATCCTTCGCGGCCTGCGCGGCAAGTACTCCCCGAAGCCACTGGTGGTGGCACCAAAGCACCAACACGTGGATTAGCCGGTGGATGAGCCAGAGGCTCATCCACCGGGCCGCGCCTACTCTAGAGGCTCAACCCGGCACGCCACGTGGAGGGAGCTTGGGTCCTTGGCCTTGCGCAAGGTGACGGTGCGGGCTCCGATCTCACTGTTTGTGGCGACGCTCGGAGCCACAAACACTCCCGTGGTCGCCGGAAGGATGACGGGCTTGTAGAAGTCCGCGCTGATGCGCACAGCACCGGGGAGGGTGCCGTCGAGCACCGACAGCATGCGAGCGTGCGTGTACATGCCGTGCGCGATGGGCGCGGGGAATCCGAAGAGTTTGGCACCCACCGTGGACACGTGAATGGGGTTCTTATCGCCCGATGCCGCGGCATAGACGCGGGTGCTTTCGGGGCTAAATCGCAGCGTTGCCGTAGGCGTTCCCGCCTCATCGCCGGGGAAGTCGAGGAAGCGCTCGGCCTCCGGACGTGTTCTCACTTGGCGCGGGGTGTCCTTCGTAAACTTCGCCCCCTGGCCGAGGAAGACTGATGTCTGGCGCCAGATCTCCTCGCCGCCAACGCTGTACGTGGTCACCATATCGATGACCAACCCTTTGCGGTGCGGGCGCAGGTTTTCCGCGTGCACCGCGATGTCACAGCGCTCGTCGACGCGCAGCGGGCGTTTCTGCTCGATGCGGTTGGACAGATGCACCACGCCCACAGCTGGGAACGGAAAGTCCGGTGCTGCCATGACCTTAATGGCGAGCGGGAAGGCCAGCGCGTAGAGATAGGTAGCAGGCAGCTCGTTGCTCAGCCGCAGGCCCGTGGCCTGGCAGTAGCGAGCCAGGTGCTCGGTGTCGACGCCTACGCTGTCGACGCGGTACGCGGTCTGCGAGTCCTCAACCTTTCGCTTGCCCGCCCCCAGCCCGGGGATGGGGACCGCACCCAGCATGAGGCTGCGGTACAGGGCGGGAAGGTCCGGAATCTCGTTGAGTGTGGTGACGTTCATTTAGGCTCCCATGAGGTTCTGACCACAGACGCGGACGGTGTTGCCGCTCACCGCCGCGGAGGCCGGCGAGGCGAAGAAGGCGACGGTCTCCGCGACGTCGACAGGCAAACCACCCTGTTGCAGTGAGTTCAGGCGGCGGCCGATCTCGCGCGGCCCGGTCGGCATCGCCGCGGTCATGGCGGTTTCAATAAAGCCCGGCGCCACGGCGTTGATGGTGGAGCCGTTCTCCGCCAACACTGAGCGCAAGGAATCAACGAGGCCAATGATGCCGGCCTTGGTCGTGGCGTAGTTGGTCTGACCGCGGTTGCCGGAAATGCCAGCCATAGAGGACACACCAATCACTGCGGCACCCGGCGCGAGGGAACCGGATTCCAAGAGGCTTTCGGTAATGCGAACCGGCGCCAAGAGGTTAACGGCAAGAACAGAGTCCCACTGGCCTTCATTCATGTTGGCCAGCAGCTTGTCACGGGTAATTCCGGCGTTGTGGACGATGACGTCAATGGCTCGGCCGTGGCGCTCCTGCGCGTGCTGGGCAATCTTGTCTGCGGCCTGGGGGTCGGTGACGTCGAGAGGCAGCGCGGTGCCCTTGACCTTGTTCGCGGTCTTGGCCAAATGCTCGCTGGCCTGCGGAACGTCGATGCAGATGACGCTGGCACCATCGCGCGCCAGCACCTCAGCAATGGTGGCGCCGATGCCGCGGGCAGCACCGGTCACCACCGCCAGCCGCCCGTCGAGCGGCTGCTCCCAGTTCTGCGCTTCGCCATTGGTTGCCGGAGAATCGTGCCCCTGGGCACTGACGCGCACAACCTGCCCGTCCACGAAGGCCGACTTGCCAGAAAGGAAGAAGCGGAGCGTGGACTCCACCTCTGTGGTGGCAGCGGGGTCTGCCCAGACCAGGTTCACGGTACCGCCCTTGCGCATTTCCTTGGCCAGGGAACGGGTGAACCCTTCGAGTGCGCGGGCGGCAATGCGGGCGTCGATAGTGTCCGCAGCTTCCGGGGTGGTGCCGATGACCACCAAGCGCGCGCACGGCAGGAGGTTGCGCATCTGCGGGTTGAAGAAGTCATAGAGCTCACGCAGCTGCTCTGGGGTCTCCAGGCCGGTGGCGTCGAAGACGAGGGCGGCCCGCTTCGCCTCCGCGGAAGCATTGATGACCTGGTAGTCCACGGCTAGCTGAGAACTCAGAAACTCAGCGATGCGCCCCTGGCCGCCGATGACGATGGGGCCATCGAGTGCTGGTTCCCCAGCCTTGTGGCGGCGCAGGGGATGACCTTGGGGTACTCCTGCTTTGGCGGCGAGCGGTGAGTTGATGAGCTTCTCAGCAATTGTGACGTTCAGCATAGGCTGGCATGTTCCTTTCTCGATTCTTCACAACCTTGCGAGCTTTGTTGAGCTGGTTGCAAGGTTAGTTAATTGAGTGATAGAACTAACAATATCACTTTAGTTGTGACGCGAAACGAACAGCCGGGTTGCTACCCCCTCCCGCTGGGATGATTCGCACGAGACCACTCGCGAAGGAGCTTTTTAATGACCAACCCCCGCACCGCGTAGCCATCCTGGGTGGCAACCGCATCCCATTTGCTCGTTCCAATAAGCAGTACGCCCACGCGTCCAACCAAGACATGCTCACCAGTGCGCTGGATGGACTCGTCGCACGCTACGGGCTTCACGACGAACGCCTCGGCCTCGTCGCCGCCGGCGCTGTGCTCAAGCACTCCCGCGATTTCAACCTCACCCGCGAAGTCGTTCTAGGCTCCGCCCTCGACTCCACGACCCCCGCCATCGATGTACAACAGGCCTGCTGCACTTCTCTTGCGGCAGCTATCCACGTCGGTGATGCCATTGCCCAAGGCCGAATCTCCGCCGGCATCGCGGGCGGAACGGACACCACCTCGGATGCCCCGCTGGCCGTCAATGACACGCTGCGCCGCACGCTGCTCAACCTCACCCGCGCCAAGACCGCTGCGCAGCGTGCCCAGCTCATCGGCTCTATCCGCCCCTCGCAGCTGGCCCCGGAACAGCCACAGAACGGTGAGCCGCGCACCGGACTCTCCATGGGTGATCACGCCGCCATCACCGCCCGTGAATTGAACATCGGCCGCGAGGCCCAAGATGAGTTGGCGCTCGCCTCCCACCAGAACCTCCACAAGGCTTGGGAGGAAGGCTTCTTTGAAGACCTCACCACGGGCTTCCTCGGCGTCAACCGCGATACCAACCTGCGCCCGGATTCCTCCCTGGAGTCCTTGGCCAAGCTCAAGCCGGTCTTCGGCAAGCGCGATGCTGAGCAACACGGCACGCAGGCAACGATGACCGCAGGCAATTCCACGCCGCTGACCGACGGCGCCTCCGTCGCCCTCCTCAGCTCCGAGGAATGGGCGGCCGAGCACAACATCGAGCCCCGTGCCTTCCTCGTGGACTCAGAGACCGCGGCCGTCGACTTTGTCCACGGTCCCGACGGCCTGCTCATGGCCCCCACCTACGCGGTCCCGCGCCTGCTCGAGCGCAACAACCTAAGCCTGCAGGATTTCGATTTCTACGAGATCCACGAGGCCTTCGCCTCCCAGGTCTTGGCCACCCTGTCCGCATGGGAGGACGAGACCTACTGCCGCGAACGCCTCGGTTTACAGTCCGCGCTAGGCCCCATCGACCGCGCCAAGCTCAACGTCAAGGGCTCCTCCCTGGCCGCCGGCCACCCCTTCGCCGCCACCGGCGCCCGAATCCTCGCCACCACCGCCAAGATTCTCGAAGAAAACGGCGGCGGACGGGCCCTCATTTCCATCTGCGCCGCCGGCGGTCAGGGCGTCGCGGCCATCGTTGAACGTTAAGAAAAGCCTCCCAGAAAGGACCTTCACCATGCCACTGACCAAGTCTTCCGCTGACAAAAAGTCCATCTCCCCGGAGCTCAACAACCAGGCCTCCACCGACGCCCCCAAGGCCGAGGCCCGCAGCCCACACCGCCTGCCCACCACCCCGAAGCCTGCTGTTGCCACCGAACTTGCCGCGCTTCTCGACGGCCCCCACGCCGCCTTCCGCCAGGAGCTGCGCACCTTCCTCAACGATCCTTCGCTCTTCCCGAACCCGGATCTGCCCATGGCGGAGCAGCGCCAACACACCTTTGAGAACCTCTCCAAAGTTTGTGACTTCGGCGGATTCAACCACGGCCTGCGCCGCGCCAACGGCGGTGCCGGAAAGCCAAATCTCTCCACCTTCACCCTCGAAGGCTTGGCGTGGGTCGACGGTTCGCTGGCGATTAAGTCCGGTGTGCAGTGGGGCCTGTGGGGTGGAGCGCTGGATCAGCTAGGCACCGAGCGCCACCTCAAGTGGGTTGAGAAGGCCGCCAGCCTGGAGTTGCCGGGCTGTTTCGCCATGACTGAGCGCGGCCATGGTTCCGATGTGCAATCCCTCGAGACCACCGCCACCTTCGACCCGGAGACCGATGAGTTCATCATCAACACCCCCTCCGATTCCGCGGTGAAGAACTACATCGGTAACGCCGCCAAGGATGGCCGCGCCGCAGTCGTCTTCACCCAGCTCATCACCCCAGATAGCGACGGCCGCTCCCACGGCGTCCACGCCATCATCGTCCCCATCCGCGATGAAGAAGGCAACGAGCTGCCAGGCGTTACCTTGGGCGATCATGGCCACAAGGGTGGTTTGGTAGGCGTCGATAATGGCACCTTGCGCTTCGACAACGTCCGCGTGCCGCGCGAGAACCTACTCAACCGCTTCGCCGATGTGGACGAGAAGGGCAAGTACTCCTCCCCCATCGAGTCCAAGAATGCTCGCTTCTTCACCATGCTGGGCACTCTCATCCGCGGCCGCATCGGCGTATCCGGCGCAGCGGGCGCCGCCACCGAGGCTTCCCTGGACATCGCCATCCGCTACGCCAACCGCCGTCGTCAGTTCGAGGGCGCGACCGGCGCCGAGAAGCGCCTCATTGAGCACCGCCAGCACCGCCGCCGCCTGCTCATTCCGCTGGCCCGTACATACGCGCTGCACCTGCTCTACAACCAAATTCTGGAGCGCTACCAGGAGCAAAACGATCAGCACGAGGCTGGCACCTGGTCTGTGACGGAGCCGACCGAAGAGCAGAAGTTTGCCTCCCGTGAGATGGAATCCCTAGCAGCTGCCATCAAATCCGCGCAGACCCAGCACGCCACCCGCACTATCCAAGAGTGCCGCGAGGCCTGCGGTGGCGCCGGCTACATGTCCGAGAACCGCCTGACCACCTACCGCGCCGATTCCGATGTCTTCGCTACCTTCGAGGGCGATAACACTGTGCTCATTCAGATGGTGGGCAAGAACCTGCTCACCGCCTATGGTCGCGCGATGAATGACATGAGCCCGTGGGACACCGTGAAGTACGCGGCTACCACCGCCACCGATGTGGTTCGCCGCCGCTACGGGTTCACTACTCGCCTGCAAGGCCTGGTGGACCGCGTGAATCCTTCAGAGGCCTCGCTTTTCGACGCCACCTACCAGGCCAAGCTGATCGACGATCGCGCCCAGTCCATCCTCTTCTCCCTCGTGCGCCGCATCCAGCCGGCTCGCAAGGCCGATAAGGTGCAGGCCGCCGCCATCGTGGATCAGTGCCAGGATCACCTCATCGCCGCCGGCTGGGCCCGCGTGGATACCTTGTTGGTCCAGGCCATGATTGAGGCAGAAGAGCGCCTTGAGGAAGGTTCGCTGGCACGCCAGGTCTTCGAGCAGCTGCGCCACCTCTTCGTCTTCGACACCTTGGTTCAGCACGCGGGCTGGTACCAGGAGCACAACCTGATTCCGGCCGGCCGCATGAAGGCCGCCCGCGCTGCTATCAACGACCTCGTCGATTCGCTCGCACCATGGTCCGTCGTTCTCGTGGATGCCTTCGGCGTTCCGCCTGAGGTGCACAACATCCCGATGCTCACCGAGGCCGGTGTGGATCCGCTCCACGTGTAGTCACGCCACGCATCTCGAGGGCACCTCCGCCACCTGGCGGGGTGCCCTCCCTGCTTTCAACGACTGTCAGCATCACGCATCTACCATCCACAGGCATGACCACACCACACTCCATGTTCTCCAGTTCCTTCCCGCCTTCCGAAGACATCTTGGTCTCCGGAACCCTTCGCAACGACATCTCGCTGCATCTGTGCCACGGCCATTCACGCCAGGACATTCACAACGACTTTATTGAGCTTCTCGACGATCCTTCCGAGTGGACGACAGTGCGCACGGATCCCTTCCCGGAAGATTTCGATTCCATCATTGACGAAGTTGCCGCTAAGTACGCACAGAAGGTCACAGAGAAGTCCGCAGACGCACAGCGCCTCGACGCCCTCCGTGATGAGCTGCAACAGCGCAACCTAGCCTTCAGCTTCGACGAGGGCTGGGACGCCTCCGACGGCGCTGAATGCGGCGCCGAAAAGGCGGAAGAAGACGGTGCCGCAGGATATGTTTATTGCCACATGCAGGACGTCGACAGGTTAATCCACACCGGAGACCTCTTCTTTGGTTTCGGCACCATGAGAACCGATGCCGAGCTCAGCACACCTGTGGCCGTTGGCGAGCTACTCGTCGAAGCGCTGCGTGCGGTTGGCTTTAATCCCACGTGGGATGGCAACCCTAACGCACGCGTGCTGTGCCAAGGCCTAGTCGTCGAATTCCCCCTCGCGGAGGACCTCACCGACGCTGAATAAGCTCCATCCCCATAAATTCCGTGAAGCTAGCCCCCGTATTCGGCTAGCCCGCAACAACCATCCAGATGGCTACCATGTGCACCACCGCCGCGGCAATCGTCGCGGTGTGGAAGTGCTCGTGGTAGCCATACCAGCGCGCGTTGCGCCCCGGCCACTTGAAGCCGTACATCAACGCACCCACTGAATAGACCACGCCGCCGGCAAAGAGAAGCCACACCACAGCCGGTCCTGCGGACTGCCACAGGTTCGGCAATAGCGGCAGGATGAGCCAGCCCAGCACGAGGTAAACCACCACGTCCAGCCAGCGTGGGTGATTAATCCACACCAGATTCAAGATGACGCCCATGATGGCGCCCACCCACGCCGAGGTCAGCATCCATAACGCCTGCGTTGGCTCTAGAACGATGGCACACAGCGGCGTGTACGTCGCGGCAATAAAGACGGAAATGGTGGCATGGTCCGCCCGGCGCCACCACTGCACCGCCCGCATGGTCACCCACGGCCAGCGGTGGTACAACGCCGAGACCGTAAAGAGACCCACCACGCCGACGCCGTAGACCGTCACCGCGAGCCCCTGCCACCACGGCAGTGTCATCCACGCAAAGGTAATCAAAACCGTCGATGCAATCAGGGAGGCGATGGCCGCAAAGAAGTGGCCCCAGCCGCGCGTCAGTGGGCGCGGGCCGCGGTCCGCCATCCAGTACGTGCGCTGGATGAGCTGCTCTATCGTGCTGCTTTCCTGCACAGAGCCTTCTTCAACTGGAAATTCTTGCGGGGACGATTTCTGAGCACTGGGTGCGTTCATAGTGGGGGCCTTGCCTTGCCTGAGATGCGGGTCATGCGTATAACGCATTCACTCCCAAAACTTACGTACCCGTAACTATACGGACGAGCATTGTGGCAGACAAGGGTGGAGCAACAGTTTTCACCAGTTTTTCTTCCAATATTTGCAGTTCGAGGGCGCTGGCCACGTAAACTACCCACATTATGCTTTCCTTTGTCTCACGCTCTCGCCGCACCGCGGCGCTGTTCGCAGCTGCCATGGTGGCGCTGGGGGCGGCGTCGGCAGGCGTCGGCTCCGCTTCCGCACAGTCCAGCACCATCGGCGAGGTTTCCTCGCGCGTGACCAACCCGCAGCCCTGGCTCGGTGACAAGGCCTTCATTACCTCAAAGCGCCACATGGGTGGCAACCACTGGGTGGTAGACGTGTGGTCCCCTGCCAACCGTGCGGTGATTTCTAATAACGTCCTGCTCCCCGAGGGCGATAAGCCGCGCCCCTCCTTCTACCTGCTGCCCGGAGTGGAAGGCGGCCAGGCCGGCATGAACTGGATGACCCACTCTGATATCCGCAATTGGGCCGTGGGCAAGAACGTCAACGTCGTTATGCCGCTCGGCGGCGCCTATTCCCTCTACACCGATTGGAATGCCGAGGACCCCATCCTGGGTGTCAACAAGTGGAACACATACATGACCGCTGAGTTGCCCCCGCTGATCGACGCCGAATTCCACGGCACCGGCCGCGATGCCATCGGCGGCATTTCTTCCACGGGCGGCGCCGCACTCGACATCGCCGGCCACGCCCCACAGCGCTACAAAGCAGCAGCCTCCTACTCCGGCTGCCCGGTGCGCTCCGGTGCGATTGGCTTCCCCACCTCCACCGCGATGATCGCCTATGGCGGCGGATCCTCCTTCAATGCGTGGGGCCTGCCGGGCTCCCCGCAGTGGTTCGAGCACGACCCCAACGCCAACCCTGGGCGCCTGCGCGACGTCGAGGTCTTCGTGGGCTCGGCCTCCGGCACCCCGGGTCCCATCGATGGGACCAATAACCCCGGCCAATGGCTCGGACCCCGCGCGGTAGAGACGGTTGCTAACCAGTGCTCAGAGGAATTCACCCGCAACGCCCGCAATGCCGGGGTGCGAGTGAACCGTTACTTCAGCCCCCAGGGCTCGCACACCTTCAACCTCTTCTCCCACCAGATGAAGCTGAGCTGGGACCAGACCATCGCCCGCACCATCGGCGCTTAATTGGTTGGTTCCTAGGAGGTTGCCGCCTCACGGCGGGCGGGGCCGGCCCCTCGCTCCTGCCTTCGGCATTTCCTAATAGCTCCCTTGCCTCCCCACACGATGAAGGTCTAAACTCAAGGCGAAAGGTTCCGCCCCACTGAAAGAGCCCCTGAAGGCTTTCCGGCTTACGCCGGTAGGTGGGGCGGTCGCTTATTTTCGGACCGGGCCACTCCAGTAATAGGTCTTTCCCGCCGAAAACATATTGAATTGATCCCAATTGTGCCGCTGCGAAAGTGCTTGAACGTACTGTCCCTTGCCTCGTTCCATTTTCTGAAACCAGGACCAAGAAAAGTAGTCAGCAATCTGACCGTTCAAATCCTGTTTTACTGGATGAAAGAGCACACGGAACTTTAGCTGTAGGCCTTTCAACAGAGGCTTTATCCTCTTTTCAAATGCCGATCTTTCCTTGCCAGTAAGAACCGAGTCGAAAATTAAGATTACGTCGCTTACCTCTGAGTCTCCCCACACCGCATTAATCCACTTCCCCATTGCACCAGCAAAGAGCCCTAAAAGCTGCGGTGGAGACTGGTAAGTCGGATGCGTCATTCGCTTATCCACCCAGATCGTGTGGACACGGCACCGATCAAGCTCATTAATTCGGTCTATTACCCGCTTTCGCGTTCCCTTCGAATTTTCTGTTGCATGAAACTCAAGGTCTTTACTCCCCGCTGCCATAAGTTCATACTTCAGCGCTTGCAGTCCTATCGCAGTGCCTGCTGGATTGAAAGTGCAAAATGCTGTGATTAGGAAGTGCGTGGAGGCTTTTGCACCAAACTGCATATCCCCCGACTCATCGAGAAAAACATACAAAGCTCTTTTTCTCTTCACGTCTTCCATCTCTGTTCCCCGGCCCCCGTACGCAGCTATTACTAATAGTCTACAACGCTGACTGGAGCAATTAGACAGTGCGGGCAGGGCCTCGCCTTGGCGAGAACCCTGCCCGGTTGCAGTACTGTGCGTGAGGTCTACTCCACGACGGAGTTGGCGCCCACCGCGTGGCCAAAGAGGTCCGGCAGGGTTGCTGCCCAGGCCTCACGAAGCTCGGAGACAGCAATGGACTCGCCGCCGAGCTCAAACTCGCCATTGTCGGTGGTCTGGCCGATGACGACGGCCGGCACGCCGCACTCCTCAGCGCGGTGCAGCAGCATGTCGACGCGGTCAGCGGTCGTTGCCACGAGCACGCGGGAGGCGGACTCGGAGAAGGCAGCCACGAAGGCATCCTCATGGACCTTGGACAGATCCAGGCTCAAGCCCACGCCGCTGCGCTTGGCCATCTCGAACGCGGTGACGGCGAGGCCACCTTCGGAGATATCGTGAGCGGCGGTCAAGCCTTCGCTGCCCACGAAGAAGTCAGCGAGGCGCTGCTCATTAGCCAGGTCGACCTGCGGCGGCAAGCCGTTGAGCCCGTTCTTCGCCTCATGGCCCTGCTCATGAGCGCTCACCTGCTGCCAGATGGAACCGCCGAACTCATCCTTGGTCTCACCCAGCAGAACGAGCACCTCCGGTTCCTCCACGAGGCCGAGTTCGTTGCCAATGGACGCGTGGACGTCATCGATGACGCCCAGGACGCCCACGACGGGCGTCGGCAAGATCGGCTCCTCGCCGGTCTGGTTGTAGAAGGAGACGTTGCCACCGGAGACGGGGATGCCGAGTTCCACGGCGCCGTCGGCAAGCCCGTGCACGGACTCGCGGAACTGCCACATGACGTCCGGGTTTTCCGGGGAGCCATAGTTGAGGCAGTTGGTGATGGCGACCGGGCGGGCGCCGGTGACGGCGACGTTGCGGTAGGCCTCCGCCAGAGCCAGGCGTGCGCCCATGTTCGGGTCCAGCTTGGTGTAGCGGCCAGACGCGTCAGCCGACACCGCGATACCGCGGCCGGTCTCCTCATCAATGCGCAGAACACCAGCGTTCGCGTGGTGGGACTGCACGGTGTTGCCGCGTACGTAGCGGTCATACTGCTCAGTGATGAAATCACGTGAACACAGTGCCGGGGAGGCCACGAGCTTCTTGAGCGCCACAGTGATGTCCTGCTTTTCGACGCCCTCGAATTCTTGCAGCGCATCCTGCCACTCCGGGCGTGCGTACGGGCGGTCGTACACCGGGCCCTCGTTGGCGATGGTGTGTGCCGGGGCATCGACGACGACCTCGCCCTGGTGGCGAATGATGAGGTGCTTGCCGGTGGTGACCTCACCGATCTCGGCGCAGGTGACGTCCCAGTGCGCGCAGATCTCCTTGAACTTCTCCACGTTCTCCGGGGTCACCACGGCGCACATGCGCTCCTGGGACTCGGAAGCGAGGATCTCTGCTGCGGTCATGTTCTTCGCACGCAGCGGGACGTTGTCCAGGTTGATCTCCATGCCGCCGTCGCCGGACGCAGCCAGCTCGGAGGTGGCGCAGGCCAAGCCCGCACCGCCCAAGTCCTGGATGCCCACCACGATGCCGGACTTGTACAGCTCCAGGCAGCACTCGATGAGAACCTTCTCCGCGAACGGGTCACCCACCTGAACGGCTGGCAGCTTGCGCTCCGCGCCATCCTCGAAGGTGTCAGACGCCAGCACGGACACGCCACCGATACCGTCGAGGCCGGTGCGCGAGCCAAAGAGCATCACCTTGTTTCCGGTACCAGAAGCGAAGGCCAGCTTGAGGTCCTCGACCTTCAGCGTGCCCACGCATAACGCGTTGACCAACGGGTTACCAGCATAAGATTCATCAAAAACGGTTTCGCCACCAATGTTGGGCAAGCCCAAGCAATTGCCGTAGTGCGAAATGCCGTCGACAACACCCGGCAGAACGCGCTTGGTGTCGGGCGCATCCGCCGGGCCGAAGCGCAGCTGATCCATCACGGCAATCGGGCGCGCGCCCATGGCCATGATGTCGCGGACGATGCCGCCCACGCCCGTCGCGGCGCCCTGGTGCGGCTCCACGTAGGAGGGGTGGTTGTGACTTTCCACGCGGAAGGTCACGGCGTTGCCGTCTCCGATGTCCACCACGCCGGCGTTCTCACCGATGCCGGCGAGGATCTTGGAGCCCATCTCTTCCGTCATGGTCTCGCCAAAGTAGCGCAGGTGCGCCTTGGAGGACTTATAAGAACAGTGCTCCGACCACATCACCGAGTACATGGTCAGCTCGGCATCGGTCGGGCGGCGACCCAGGATCTCGCGGATGTGCGCGTATTCGTCATCCTTCAGGCCCAATTCGCGGTAGGGCTGGTCCAGTTCAGGCTGCGCGGATGCCTGCTCGACGGTGTCGTTGTGTACGGTCATTGTTTCTCCTTTAACCGTCGGCGCGGGTTAAGCGACGACCTTGAGGGCGGACACAAACAAACCCAGACCGTCGGTGGACGGGCCGGTGAGAAGATCGATGGCATGCTCCGGGTGCGGCATCAACCCCACCACGTTGCCGGCCTCGTTGGTGATGCCGGCAATGCCATTGATGGAGCCGTTGAAGTTATCGGTATAGCGGAAAACCACGCGGCCCTCGCCCTCCAAGCGCTCCACGGTCTCCGCATCCGCCTGGAAACGGCCTTCGCCGTGCTTCGCCGGGATGAGGATGCGCTGCCCCTGCGCAAACTCGCTGGTCCAGGAGGTCTGTGCGTTCTCCACCTCGAGGTAGGTATCCACGCAGTGGAAATGCAGGCCCTGGTTGCGGGTCAGGGCGCCGGGCAGCAGGCCAGCCTCCGTCAGAATCTGGAAGCCGTTGCAGATGCCGAGCACCGGCATGCCCTTGTTAGCGGCATCGACGACCGCGCGCATCACCGGGGCGAGCGCCGAAATCGCGCCGGAGCGCAGGTAGTCACCGTAGGAAAAACCGCCGGGAACCACGACGGCATCGACGCCGCGCAGGTCCTCGTCCGCATGCCACAGGGACACGACTTCGGCGCCGGCGGTGCGGGCGGCGCGGGCCGCGTCGACGTCGTCAAGCGTGCCGGGGAAGGTAATAACGCCGATCTTCATTACTGGATGACCTCGTAGTCCTCGATCACGGTGTTGGCCAGCAGGGTGGAAGCCACCTTCTCCAGCTCCTCGGCGCTGACCGAGTCATCGACTTCAATTTCAAAGCGCTTGCCCTGGCGCACGTCGCTGACACCAGCAACCCCCAGGCGGCCCAGCGCGCGAACAACGGCCTGACCTTGCGGGTCCAAAATCTCGGCCTTGGGCATGACATTGACAACTACACGAGCCATGAAAATTTTTGCCTTACTGTGCGTGAGTATAGGTGCCCCGCCAGTCTATCCCGCCGGCAAGGAAGATTCGGAATCTTTGGGGGTGATGAATTCAAACCAAACGGCTGAAGAATTCTTGGGGAACCCCACCTTAACCCCCAGCTCACCTAGTGCGCTCCGGTATCACTCGGTGCGAAACCCGGGTAGAACGAGATGCATTGTCCTGTTCTCACCTATCCAAGGAACCTCTCATGCATCTCACACACATTGGCTCACTCGCCATCGCTGCTCTTGTCTCTACCTGCATCGTCACACCTCAGGCCGGTGCGGCGGCGGACGGCTCCAACGCCGTTATCTCTGAGGTCTACGGTGGCGGCGGCAACAAGGGGGCGGCGTTTACTAAGGATTTCATCGAGCTTTATAACCCCACCTCCGCTGACCTCGACCTCACTGGCTGGTCCGTGGAGTACCTATCCGCTTCTGGCAACTCAGGCGGAAAGCACGAGCTATCCGGCTCCATCCCGGCTGGGGGCTACTTCCTCATCCAGGAAGGTGGCGGCGACACCGGGGAGCCGCTTCCTTCCCCTGATGTAGAGGGGAACCTGAACCTGTCCGGCTCCAAAGGATCGGTGAAGCTTTACGACGCCTCCGGGGCCGAGGTGGACCTCGTGGGGTACGGAGAGGCGTCGCTAAGCGAGGGCTCCCCCGCCCAAGCCCTGAACAACTCCACCTCTGCGCAGCGCGACGCCGAGGGCACCGACACCGATAACAACGCTGCTGACTTCAGCAGTGCAGCGCCGACGCCGAAGTCTGCCGGCGGCGCAGCCCCGCAACCGGACCCGTCCCCGGCCGAGCCGGGTTCCACCGTCACCATCCCGGAGATCCAGGGCACCGGCGCGGAGTCCCCGCTCAAGGGCCAGAACGTCACCACCCAAGGTGTGGTGACCGCGGTGTGGCAGGGCGAGAAGTCCCTCAACGGCTTCACCATCCAGACCCCGGGCACAGGCCAGACCGCGCCAACCGAGGCATCTGAGGCGGTCTTCGTCTACACCGGCGGCACCGGCTTCTACCCAGAAATTGGAGATTCTGTGGAGGTCACCGGCACCGTTGATGAGTACTTTGGGCAGACCCAGATTGCCCTGAGCGACGGCTCCACGCTTGACGACGCCCTCCCCGCCGTCACCCCGCTGACCATCGATGCCCTGCCGGAAGGTGATGAGGAGCGCGAGAAGCTCGAGTCCATGCTGCTCAAGCCTGGCGTACACACCGTGACCGACAATTACGGTCTCAACCGCTACGGCGAGCTGGGCCTGGCACCGGGCACCGAGGCTCTGCGTCAGCCCACTGACATCGTCGCCCCGGGCACCCAAGAGCAAAAGGACATGGAGGCTGCTAACGCGGCGAAGTACGTCATTTTGGACGACGGCTCCACCCGCGACTTCTCCCGTGATGGCGCCTCGACGAAGCTGCCCTACATCATGCAGAACGGCTCGGAGGTCAAGACCATCCGCACCACCAACCAGGTGGAGTTTGCTGACTCCGGCGTGATCCTGGGCTACGGCCACAACCAGTGGCGCTTCCAGCCCACCGCGATGATTACCGGTGACTCTGCCGCTGCGGACCTGCCGATTACGTGGGACCCGGCCCGTCCAGAGGCCCCGCAGGTGGCTGGCGATTACACCGTGGCGGCGTTTAACGTGCTGAACTTCTTCATCAACTTGGGCGAAGACAACGGCGCAAAGGCGTACAAGGACCGCTTTGGCAACGGCGTGGGCTCCGATAGCGGGACCTTCCGCGGTGCGTGGTCCGAGTCCGCGTTCAATGACCAGAAGGGCAAGATCCTCACCGCGCTGGAGGGCCTTGATGCCGATGTCATTGGCCTGTCTGAGATCGAGAACGCCGCGAATACCGTGGGGGGCTCCTACGATGACGCCGTGAAGTACCTCGTGGGTGAGCTCAACTCCCGCGCGGGTTCTGAGAAATGGGACTACGTCAAGGCCCCGGCGAACGCGTCAGCCGATACGGACGTCATCCGCACCGCGATCATCTACAAGAAGGACCGCGTTAAGCCGGTGGGTGAGGCCACCTTGCTTGAGGACGCCCGCTTCAAGGGCACCGCCCGCACCCCGCTCGCCGCGGAGTTCCAGCCTGTTTCCGATAGGTGCGCTGTTGAAGGTCCCGATTCCTTCGTGGTGGTGACCAACCATTTCAAATCCAAGGGATCGGTAGCGAACGGTGATGCCGATACCGGCGACGGCCAAGGCAACAACCCCAACGTGCGCAACGCCCACGCCCAGGCCGTCCTCGACGGGCTGGCCAAGCAACCGCAGTGGCAGAAGAAGGCCACCTTTGTCATGGGTGATTTGAACACCTACTCCAAGGAAGATGCCATCTCCGTCTTCCGCAACGCCGGCTACACCATCCCGGTGGAAGAGCTCAACGCGCAAGAGGACTGGCAGAACGTGGCCTCCTACCAGTTCTCCGGCCGCCTCGGCTCACTGGACCACATCCTGGCCAACGAGCACGTAGATGCTCAGGCCGCGCAGACCTGGAACATCAACTCCGATGAGCCCATCGCCATGGAATACTCCCGCCGCAACTACACCGGCGGCGATGTCTTTGAGGCCGATAACCCCTACCGCTCCTCCGACCACGACCCGGTCAAGGTGGGCTTTAACCTTGCGACGGTGAAGCGCACCGATAACCAGCTCAAGGACTGCACCACGACCGACGAGCCGGACCCGTCTGAGGAGCCGGCTCCGTCGGAGGAGCCGGATCAGACCGACGATGACGACAAGGTTGACACCAAGCCAACTCACAGCTCCGGTTCTTCTGCCGGCGAGCACTGCCTGCCGACTGCCCTCGGCCTCACCATCCCCGCAGCCCTCGCCATTCCGGTTGCCTTCCTTGGGTTTGCCAACACGCAGTTCAACATCCCGGGCTTCGAGCCTGTCCGGAAGCAGATTGAGTCGATGACCCGCAACATCCCGCGCGAAGCTCAGTACGCCGTCGGTGGCCTCGGCCTGCTGGCTGCGCTTGGCATCATCGGCGCGGCCTGCGCCCCAACCGAATCTGAATAGAGACCAGCCGGACCCGATGAAACAAGAGGCCACCCCTCCCCTTTTTTTGGGGGGAGCACAAGGCAACATCAAACCGCCTGACGGTTGCAGGCTCCTTTTCGATGCCTCATTATTCACTACAAGGTGAAAGGGACTTACCCCAGCTCACCCCACAAATCATCTCTCTCCTGCAAAGGACACTCATGAAGTTCTCTCTTCGGAATCCTTCATCCAGGAACCCAAACTCGACTTTGCTATAGCTTAGACACCACAGGCGGACAAAGCGGTTCTCCGGTCTATGCCACAGACAACGCTGCCATCGGCATTCACACGCATGGCATCAGCGATCTCGGCTGCCCTGAAAACAGTGCCCTACGTATAAGCCCAAGCATGCTAAATACCTTCAATGACATTAAGGAGATCCAAAACAATGCAACCACAGATCCCGGTTCCAGCTCAGGTTCAAGCTCTCATTAATAACCCCAGTAACCTTCTCGGACTCATTGGTACCGTTCTGGGCATTATTTCCCTAGTTGTTGCAATCAGTGTCGGCCAAGGCCTCCCCAACGATGGGCAGTCCAAGCCTAATGCAGGAGAATCAACGATTCGCGTTGTAACCTCCAGTGGTAACCCGGCAGGCGAATGTAAGCTTCTTGGCCTTTCGCAGGAAAAGGTACACACGACTAATGCCAAAGGCGTGTACTTCTACGCGTTGGAACCTGGTTCGCATACCATCAACGCATCTTGTTCAGGGCTTTCCAGTCTTTCCTCCGCGCGAGCGCTCGAGGGTAGTCAGGAAGTAACCGTGAATGACGAGCCGGTAATGGTAAAGATTGTTGTTAAGTAGATTGGCCCTAACTTTCTTGGTTCTAAAGAGCTAAGAGAAACACGCACGTGCCCCCAGGGAAACCTCCCGGGGGCACACGCTTTTCAATGAACCACACCTAATTCGAGAGGGAACCGTACTTTCGTACGCGCCCGTATGAGAAGCTGGCGCATTTAATGACAGCAGCAAAACATCATTTTCAAACAAATGAACGCTTTTAAACCTCTGCCCCAAGAGCGCCAAACGCTTATCTGCATGTGTTTACACGGGCAGTTGGCTGTAAACCTGTAAAGACCCCATCACCTTCAATGCACATCACGATGATCTGTTTGAAGTTAGCCACAAGAACTAGCTTTTCCAAGTAGAAGTTGACGCAACGCCACCGAGTCGTGGCGCCTCCAACCCCCCCATGTAGTACCGAGTACGCGCTAGACGCCGCAAACAGTGCAGCCGGACACCCGCCAGCATTACTGACGGAGCTTCCTGCCACTTACTCACTGACCCGCGACGCCGGAATACTCGCTAAGTTCGTCTCTGCTCAGCCAGGTCAAGCCCCTCATAAGAGAGGCTTTTCTCGCTCCGATTGCGGGTGGGGCAATTGAAACCTACGTCCGCTACCGCAATTCGGGGATTGCGCTCGTGAAACACGCAGCCAGCACACCCGACGGGTTCACAAACCTACACCGCGTCTAATTCGGCCACACCCCAAAGAAAAAGAGGTTGGTGGGCTATTCGGCGTGCGTGAAAACGGAATAGTCAGCGGGGCTAGCGCCTGCTGCCATGGCGCGCTCGGCGGCCTTAAGGAAATCAGCAACTACCTTACGGTCATCGAGGTTGCGGCCGGAAATCGATAGGCGCACGGTGTTTCCGCGCTGGGCGGAGCGCTCTGCTGCGCGAATAATGTTGCGGCGCCACCACTTGGCCGAACCGAAGCCCTCACCAAATGACAAGTTGCGGGCTTGGTGGAGCTCGCCTGTGCGAAGGTCGTGGATGCCACGGGTGGAGGCGGCAAAGTCGAAATCAAACTCGGGAAGGACTTCTAGTGTTCCCTCCGACATTCGCCAGCGCGGTGGTGCAAAAATGGTCGGCTCAAAGCCGATCTTGGCCATCTGTCGCGTCGCGCCCTTGAGACGCAGACGTGCCTCGTGCGCATCCAGGTTGGCGAACTCCGCACGGCGGCCCTGGACCGCTTGGTCAAAGCCATTGAGAATAAGCACGCGACCCGATTCGGCCTGCTCGCGAAGCCAGGATTGCGTCGCCGCGTCTTTAGCTAGGTGCCAATTGCCGTCGATGTGTGGCGCCACCAGCAAAGAAACAGGGACGTCAGCTTTATCGAACTGCTTAAGTAGATCGGAGGCTTGGCTTCGGGTGTCGTCGAAGATACTGGAAATCGAAACCAGAAGGTGGCCATGCATAAGGAAAATTATCGCACAGCCACCGCCCCGGCGCGCGCTGAGAGGGATTCGGCGCTCCCCCACATGGGCGGCGTGTGGCTAATGAGCCACAAAGCGCAAGCGGTCTCTAGGCCTCGACACCCGTGGCCTGGTTAATCAGCCACGCATACTCGAATGCAGATTGCCGCCACTTGGCATAGCGCCCGGACACGCCACCATGGCCAGCGGCCATTTCAGTCTTGAGGAGGAACTCGCCGCCGGTAGCAACGTCGCGAAGCTTGGCCACCCACTTCGCCGGCTCGACATACAGCACGCGGGTGTCATTGAGCGAGGTCAACGCCAGAATATTCGGATACTTCTGCGGCGCAATGTTCTCGTACGGCGCATAGGAGGCCATGTAGTCGTAGACCTCCGGATCGTGGTACGGGTCGCCCCATTCCTCCCACTCCACCACAGTGAGCGGAAGCTCCGGCATGAGAATCGAGGTCAGCGGATCCACGAAGGGCACGTTGGCCTCGATGGCCTTGAACCTATCCGGCGCCATGTTCGCCACCGCGCCCATGAGCAGGCCACCGGCGGAACCTCCTTCAGCCACCAAGGTCTCCGGTGTAGTCACCCGGCGCGCGATGAGGTCATCAGCCACCGCGATGAAGTCCGTAAACGTGTTCTTCTTGGCCAGCATCTTGCCGTCGTCGTACCAGGTACGGCCCATCTCGCCGCCACCGCGAACGTGCGCCATGGCGAAGATCATGCCGCGGTCCATGAGAGACAAACGGAAGACCGAGAAGTACGGGTCCATATTCGCCTCATAGGAACCGTAGCCATAAAGCAACGTCGGGTTCGGTTGCGTGCGGTCCAGGTCCGCGCGGTGCACGATGGACACCGGCACCTTCGTCCCATCGGGTGCTTCAGACCAGACGCGGTAGGCCACGTACTCGTCCTTGTCATAGCCGCCCGGGACTTCCTGCTCCTTGAGCAGCGTGTACTCGCCCGTAGCCACGCGGTAATCAAAGAGCTGTGCGGGCTGGATAAAGGATGTGTAGCTCACGCGCAGCACCGGCGCATCCCACTCCGGGTTGCCGGCCACGCCGACGGTGTAGAGCTCCTCATTGAAGTGGAGCTCGCTAAGAGGGGCCCAGCCTTCACGCACGTCCATCACCGCTGCTCGGCCGATGCCGCCGCGGCGGTAGCCCACGACGATCTGGTCGCGGTAACAATCCACGCCCTCAATGCGCACTGTGTCATCATGCGGCATGAGGACGGTAAGTTCGCGCAAAGCTGGCAAATCATCAGTGACCGGACAGTAGCCCAACGCGAAGTTGGGGCCGGTGGCATTGTGCGTGACTACCCAGTAGTCGGTTCCTGCCACCACGGCGTGGTCGACGTCGTAGTCCACGCCCGTTTCGCGCTCCCAGAGGCAGCGGAACTCCCCCTCCGGATTATCCTGCTCGAGCACCCACGCCTCATTCGTCGTCTTCGAGCCGGAGACAATCATGATGTACTTCTCGCTGCGGGTCGTGCCCACGCCGATGCCGAAACGCGAATCCTCCTCACGCATGACCACGACGTCCTCCGACTGCGGGGTGCCCACGCGATGGCGCCACACCGTATCCGGGCGCCACGCATCATCCACGGTGGTGTAGAAGATGAACTCCTCCCCCACCCACGTTGCACCGTAGAAGATACCTTCCAGGCGGTCCTCCAACAGCTCGCCCGTGCGCAGGTCCTTGATGAAGAGCTCAAAGCGCTCATCACCGGCCACGTCGACCGAATAGGCCAACAGGTCACCGGAATCGCTCACCGTGGACGCACCCAGAGCGAAGAAGTCGTGGCCTTCGGCGAGCGCGTTGACGTCGAGAAGCACCTGCTCCCCTTCCGGTGCCCCCGTCTCCGGGATGGTCGGCGGGGTCCACGGATCGGAGCCTTCCGACACCGGGATGCGGCAGCTATAGCCGTACTCCTTGCCCTCCTCGGTACGGCCGTAGTACCAGTACTTGCCGCGACGCTGGGGCACGGACATGTCCGTCTGCTTGATGCGGGACTTGACCTCGGTGAAGATGTTCTCCGTCAAGGTGTCCAGGTGTGCGGTGCGCTCTTGGGTATAGGCGTTTTCGGCCTCGAGGTATTCGCGGGTCTCCGGGGCGTCTTTCTCACGCAGCCACTCGTAGTTATCGACGAAACTGCGGCCGTGGAACTCTCGCGTGATGGGGCGCTTGGCAGCAATCGGTGCGTTCATTCAGCCTCCTTAAAAGGTGGTTCCGGACAGGCGCTCAAAGGCCTCAACATAGCGCGCGCGGGTGGCCTGGACAACGTCGTCCGGCAAGCGCGGCGGCGTGGACTCCTTGTCCCAGCCGGAATTAGTGAGCCAATCGCGCACGTACTGCTTATCGAAGGAAGGCTGGACCTTGCCTTCCTCATAGGTGTCGGCCGGCCAGTAGCGCGAGGAGTCCGGGGTGAGGACTTCATCGGCCAGCACCAGGGTGCCGTGCTTATCGACGCCAAACTCAAACTTCGTATCCGCCAAAATAATGCCCTTCTCCTCCGCCAACGCGGCGGCCGTGGCGTAGATGCGCAGGGTGGCATCGCGCAGCTCCTCGGCGCGTTCGCGGCCGAGCTTGTCCACGACGACGTCGAAGGAAACGTTTTCATCGTGCTCGCCCTGCTCCGCCTTGGTGGCTGGGGTGAAGATGGGCTCGGGCAGGCGGGAAGCTTCGGTCAGCCCTTCCGGCAGCTTGACTCCGCACACGCTGCCGGATGCCTTGTACTCCTTGAGTCCGGAGCCGGTGAGGTAGCCGCGGGCGACGCATTCGAAGGGAAGCATGTCGAGCTTCTGCACGACCATTGAGCGACCGAGGACTTCCTCGGGGATGCGCTCATCATCGAGCGTTCCGGCCAGGTGGTTGGGGAAGTCGATGGCGTCGAAGAAGAACTTCGACGTCGCCGTGAGCACGCGGCCCTTGTCGGGGATGGCCGGCTCGAGGGCGTGGTCATAGGCGGAAATACGGTCGGAGACCACCATGAGCAGGGTGCTGTCATCGATTTCGTAGATATCGCGCACCTTGCCGGAGGCGATGTGGGCATAGGAAGAAAGTTCTGGACGCATGACATACATTCTAGACCCGTCTAGACTGCTTCAAGATACATCCCAATCCCGAGGAGCTAAGCCCGTGCACTCTCGCCTGACCTCCCTTTTGACCTCCGCTGCGCTGGTGGGCGCCGCCCTGTCTGTGCCCGCTGCGCGCGCAGCCGACATCTCCGTGCGCGAGTCCGCCCACGGACAGTGGCTGTGCACGATGTCGGCGTCCGCCACGGATCGCGCACTAGCCCGCGACGTCCGGGCGGGCTACATCAACACCATCCGCACGACCTCGGAGAAGATTCAAGCGCAGTTCCCGAAGCTGGACTTCTCCGCGTACACCTCGCGCGATATCAGCAAGGCTCCGGGCTACGCGGCGACGGTGGCCGCGCTGGGCAAGGCCGGCTACACGGGCGCGGATATGGTCATCATCATGGTCGGCGCGTCCGCCCCGGAGGACCTGGTGGAGGATGAATCGGTGCTGTTGCCAGGGGATGCCGAATACTCGATCAATGCGGCGAAGTCCCGGACTGAGAAGGGACCGGCACCGTTATTGTCTACGGGTAGCGATTTCAGCCCTAAGCTGCGCGCCGCTCTGGCAGAAAACCAGGCGCAGGAAAAGGAGGCCGTCGATGCCTTCAACGCAGCGCAGGTGCAGTCCTTTGCCGAGTGCGTGGAAGAGCTGCACAGCCGCGGTGCGCAGGAAGGTATCCAGCCGGTGCCGGAGCTACCCATCCCGGGCAAGACGACGCAGCAGCAAACCTCGTCCACGGGTGCTACGGTTCTCGGCATCATGGCGGTGCTCACCGCTCTGATGATCGGCGGCTACCTTGCTACCAACGGCAAATCCCTCGGCGGCTTCGAGCTGCCGGTGCTGCGCATCCCTGGAATGGCCTAAGAGCTAGTGCCGGGTTGTCCGGCCGCCGATGGGAGGTCGTTTCGATCAAATAGGGGCTAGAAAATTGAAGAGCTGGCAACCTTAATTGATCGAAACGTACCGCCAAGGGGTGAAACTAAAGGATTTCGCCCGGGGTGTAGGCGGCGGCCTGCGGGTGCTGATCAGCAATCGCCTTGATGCGGCCCAGAATCTGGCTCACCTGCGATTCGGCAGCGCCGATGAAAGCGTGCTTGTCCGACAGCGCGGCCTCGAGGGCGGCGGCATCGAGCGGCAGGCGCTCGTCGGCAGCTAGGCGCTCGATCAGATCCTGCTCCCCGCCATTCTCACGCATGTTGAGCGCCACGGCGACGGCGTTTTCCTTGATGACCTCGTGCGCGGTTTCGCGGCCCACGCCCGCGCGCACCGCCGCCATGAGGATGCGGGTGGTGGCAAGGAAGGGCAGGTAACGCTCCAGTTCGCGGTCGATCATCGCCGGGAAGGCACCGAATTCCGCGAGCACGGTGAGGAAGGTTTCAAACATACCGTCAATGGCGAAGAAGGCATCCGGCAGTGCCACGCGGCGGACCACCGAGCAGAACACGTCGCCCTCGTTCCACTGCTGGCCAGACAGATCCGCCACCATGGTGAGGTAGCCGCGCAGGATTACCTGGAAACCGCACACGCGCTCGCAGGAGCGGGCGTTCATCTTGTGCGGCATCGCGGAGGAGCCGACCTGGCCTTCCTTGAATCCTTCAGTCACGGTCTCGTTGCCGGCCATCAGGCGGATGGTCGTGGCCAGCGAGGAGGGCGCAGCACCCAGTTCAACGAGCGCAGACACAGCGTCGAAGTCGAGGGAGCGCGGGTAAACCTGGCCCACCGAGTTGAATACGCGGGAGAAGCCCAGGTGATCCGCAATGCGCGTCTCCAGCGCGGCGAGCTTGTCCTCGGAGCCTCCCATGAGGTCGAGCATGTCCTGCGAGGTGCCCATCGGGCCCTTGATGCCGCGCAGCGGGTAGCGGCTCAACAGGGATTCCACGCGCTCGATGCCGAGCAGGAGCTCGTCGGCAGCCGAGGCGAAGCGCTTGCCCAAGGTCGTCGCCTGCGCAGCAACGTTGTGGGAGCGGCCTGCCATCACCAGCGTCTGGTACTGCGCGGCGTGCTCACCAATGCGCGAGACCACCGCGATGGCCTTATTGCGCACCAGCTCTAAGGAACGCAGAATCTGCAGCTGCTCGACGTTTTCCGTCAGGTCGCGCGAGGTCATTCCCTTGTGGATGTGCTCGCAGCCGGCCAGAGCGTTGAATTCCTCGATGCGTGCCTTGACGTCGTGACGCGTGACGCGCTCACGCTGGGCAATCGAGGCAAGGTCCACGTTCTCTACCTGCGCCTCATAGGCGGCGATGGCCTGGGCGGGAATATCGACGCCGAGATCCTTCTGCGCCTTCATCACCGCGATCCACAGCTGGCGCTCCAGAATAATCTTGTGTTCTGGGGACCAGATTTCAGCCATCTCTGGGGAGGCGTATCGAGCGGACAGGACGTTGGAAATGTTCTTCTTTTCAGCCACGTCGCTCATTATTCCACGCCTCGCCCCAAAGGCGGCATTATCAGCGGACTAGATGCTGATCTGGCCCTTTTCCGCTGGCAACGCAATGTCCTTGCGGAAGAAGCTGCCCTCCAGCTTGATGCCGTCGAGCACCTCGTAGGCGGCGGCGCGGGCGTCGGCCAAGGTGGCACCGCGGCCGAGGACGTTGAGGACACGACCACCGTTGGATACGTATCCGCCCTCCCCCGTGGTGGTGCCAGCGTGGAGGACGCGGGTGGGATCATCAAGATCCGGCGAGGTGATCGGATCACCCTTGCGCGGGGAAGCCGGGTAACCCTCGGCAGCCAGCACCACGGTAACGGCGTAGCCTTCCTCCCACTCCAGCGGCGCAAGGTCCGCGAGTTGCCCTGTCGCGGTGGCGTTCAGGACCTCTCCCAGTGGGGACTTCAGAAGGGACAAGACCGCCTGCGTTTCCGGGTCACCGAAACGGCAATTGAATTCGACGACGGCCGGACCTTCCTTGCCCCAGGCCAGTCCCGCATATAGCAGCCCGGTATACGGCGTGCCGCGCTTGACCATTTCCTTGGCCACGGGGACGCAAACTTCGTCGACGATGCGCTGGGTACCGTCGGCAGGCAGCCACGGCAGCGGCGTATAAGCGCCCATGCCGCCGGTGTTGGGGCCTTCATCGTTGTCATAGGCACGCTTGTGGTCCTGCGCCGGCAGCAGCGGCACGACGGTCTCACCATCCACGAGGCAGAACAGGGAGACCTCGGGGCCGTCAAGGAAGGACTCGAGCAGCACCGGGTTGCCGGCTGCATGAACGGCATCGACGTGCGCGCGGGCTTCCTCGCGGGATTCGGTCACCACCACGCCCTTGCCGCCGGCTAGGCCATCGTCCTTGACCACGAAGTGCGGGCCGAAGCGGTCGAGCGCGGCCTCAATGTCCGCATCACTTACACCAGGGGCGAGCTGCTCTGCGCGGGCGGTGCGCACGCCGGCGGCCGCCATGACGTCCTTGGCAAAGGCCTTGGAACCCTCGATTTGCGCCGCGCTTGCCGACGGCCCGAAGACCGCAATGCTGCGCTCACGCAGTGCATCCGCCACGCCTTTCACCAGCGGCACCTCCGGCCCGATGACGACGAGGTCAGCGGCGATGTCCACGGCTAGTTCAACCATGCGCGCAGGATCGTCCACCTGGGAATACTCCGGGTGGACGGTGGCCTGCTTCGCATGGGCCGGGGAGCCCGGTGCGATGTGCAGATCGGTAACAGTGGGGTCAGCTTTCAGGCCAGTGAGCAGGGCGTGTTCGCGGCCGCCCGAACCGATAACGAGAATGCGCATGCCGTCTATCTTAACTGGCGGTAGCCTAGGGGCCATGTCTTCAGTATTTACAAAGATCATCGAGGGCGAGCTGCCTGCTCGCTTTGTCTACCGCGACGAGAAATGCGTGGCATTTTTGTCCATCGAGCCGCTGCGCTACGGCCACACCTTGGTGGTGCCGGTCGAGGAAGTAGATAAGTGGACTGACCTCGATCCTGAAACCTGGGCACACCTCAACGCCATCGCTCTGGAAATCGGTGGCGCCATCAAGACGGCCTTCGACACCCCACGTACCGGCTACATCATCGCCGGCTTCGACGTTCCCCACACCCACATCCACCTCTTCCCCACCGAGAAGATGGAAGACTACGACTTTGCCAAGGCCTTCGCTGCCGACGCCACCGACCCCGCTGCCATGGACGAGGCCGCCGCGCGTATCCGCCAGCACCTCGGCACGGATGAGGACGGCCGCCGCGACAGCTAAGAGCTGACTGCTACCTTTCGGCAGCTAGGAACTAGCTGCCGCCTTGGGCAGCTGGACGGTAAACACCGAGCCGCTGCCCAGCTCCGAATCCACGGAAATCGAACCGCCGTGCTGCTCAACCAGAGACTTCACAATGGCCAAGCCTAGGCCCGAGCCACCCGTATCGCGGGTTCGTGAGCTATCAGCACGGTAAAAGCGCTCAAAGATGTGGGCTGCATCTTCGGGGGAGATGCCCTTGCCGTCATCGGCAACGTCGATAAGCACGTGCTCCTCGTCATCCCGCAACGTCAGCGTCACCGACGCCTCATCACCGCCGTGGCGGATGCCGTTGGACACCAGGTTAAGCAATACCTGGTGCAAGCGGTCCGGGTCTCCGTTGACCATTGGAATCCCGGAGGCTTCGTTGTTGACGTTGATGGTGCGCCCAGAAAATGCCGCGCGCGCCGAAGAACCCACAGAGAGCACGAGCTCCAGCATGTCCACCTCACGCATATCGAGGCGCGAGCCCTCTGCGCGCGTCAGGGCCAGCAGATCCTCCACCAGCAACGACATGCGCTTCGACTCAGCATCGATCTTGCTGAAGACAAACTCCGGGTCTTGGGTTGCCCCCGAACGGTACAGCTCCGTATAGCCGCGCAGGCTGGTCAGTGGGGTGCGAAGCTCGTGGGAGGCATCGCCGACGAAGCGGCGCATCTGTTGCTCCTTCTCCTGCGCATGGAGCACGGAGTTTTGCAACTGCGTCAACATGACGTTGAGCGCTGCGGCGAGCTGCCCCACCTCGGTGTGCAGCGGCCACTCCGGCACGCGTTTATCCAGGTTGCCCGCCGCGATCTGGGAGGCCGTTTTCTCCACCACGCGCAGCGGACGCAAGGCTCTGTGGATGAGCCACATGCCCACCAACGCGATGATGAGCATGACCAACGCCGCGATAATGACCTGGACAATGGCCAGGCCTTTAAGGATGGAGTTCTCCGTCGTCATGTCTTTGGCCACGACGACCACGGAACCATCCGATTTGAGCTTCGCCACGGCCCGCCATTCGGTTTCGCCTTGAACCGAGCGGACACTCGTGGGCTCGCCGCCGACGACCACCGAGCGGGCATCCGGCAACCCCGCCATCGGCCGCGTGGTCACCACGGAACCATCGGGATAATACGCCAGTGCTACATAGTCCGTCGGGGGCCGGCGGCTTCCGTCCTGCGGGGTATAAAAGGCCGCGTCGAGGTTGCTGGCCCAGGAGCCAATCGCGTCATTGAGCTCCGTGTCCACGCGCGTGTAGAGAACGTTGCGCATAATCGATGACACCGCCAGGGAGGACATAGCCAGGCCCAAGCCCGAAACCAGAACCATGAGGACGAGCAGCCACGTGCGCAGGGGCAGCGCTTTAGGGCGTTGCATGCGCCGGCGCAGGGCGCTGTTCCGCACCGAAGAGGATCCAGAATCCGAGCCCTGAGTGTTCGCGGGGGATTCGCTCATAGTGGAAAAGCCTACGAGCGCGGCGTACGCAGCACATAACCAACGCCGCGGACGGTGTGGATCAGCGGTGTATCGCCGGTATCAATCTTGCGGCGCAGGTAGGAGATGTAGGACTCGACCACGTTGCCATCGCCGCCGAAATCGTAGTGCCAGACGTTGTCCAAAATCTTGGACTTGGACAGCACCACCTCGCGGTTTTGCATGAGGTAGCGCAGCAGGTTGAACTCGGTGGGCGAAAGCTCCACGATCTCCCCGGCCTTGGTGACCTCATGAGTGTCATCGTTGAGAGTGAGGTCGGCATAGGTCATGGTGGCGCTGCCATCCTGATCATCCACCGCATTGCCGCGGCGCAGGATCACGCGCAGGCGGGTGATGACCTCCTCCAGGCTGAAGGGTTTGGTGACGTAATCATCCGCACCGATGGTCAAGCCATGGATGCGCTGATCCACGCTGTCCTTGGCTGTGAGGTAGAGGACGGGGCCGTCGAGGCCTTCTGCGCGCAGCTTGCCCAGCAGCTCAAAACCGTCCATGCCCGGCATCATGACGTCCATAATGTAGGCGTCGGGATTGATCTCACGCGCGATGCGCAGAGCCTCGTTGCCGGAGTTGGCGCTGTGTACATCGAAGCCCTGAAACTTCAGGGAGACGGTAAGTAGTTCAACGATATTGGGCTCGTCATCGACGACAAGTACCTTGACGTCCTTTGAATCATCCATGGTCCCGCTTTGGTCCTTTCTCCGCTGTTCCTATGACTAGGTGGCGTGGGGGTTTCTCATTCAAAGTGAGAAGTATTGCACTACGCCTTCCCAGGGTACTGAGCGGAGTCTGGACGTGCGCTGTGAACAAATTAGTCCCACACGAGATTATCCAGATCTAGCCCTTCTGCCTGGGCTTGAGCCTCGATCAGCTGGCGCAGGTAGTCGGCGTTGCCACGGTAAGTCTCATCGAAGCGCGGATCCTCGCAATACATGCGCGCCAGGAGCACTTGCTTGGACCTCGACACCGGGTACCACTGGGCGATGAGAGCACAGTGCTTGTCGACGATCTCCTTCGCCTCCTCGCTGCCTGCCTCAAGTCCCGCTTTCGCGGCCTCCTCTAGCTCGGCCGCAAAGTGTTCATGCTCCACGGAGAATTCCTCCCAGTCTTTCTTCCCCATCGATTCTGAGACGGCCGCACTGGCCGCCCACTCTGTGCTGTCTCCCCACTTCTCGTGGGCTTCTTCCTGCAATTGGGGCCATGCGTCACCCAGGTTGCGCATTTTTTGGCTGGGGCTTAGGTTCTTATCCATTTCAGTCTCCTCAATTAGTCTTTCCACTGCGTACAACATGGCATCGACGTCGGCTCGCCGCTTCTGCAAAGCCTCGTGTTGGGCACGGAGGCGGGCCAGGGTGGCGGAGGAAGGGGCATCGAGAAGCACTGCGATGTCCTTCAGTTCAATTCCCACGCTGCGATAAATCAGGATGTCCATCCCGCGTTGCACGTCATCTTCGGTGTACAGGCGGTGATCACCCCCAGTGCGCCACTGTGGGCTGAGCAGCCCAATGTCATCCCAGTGCCGCAACGTGCGGGTGGTGACTTTGAGGATTTTGGCAACGTCGCCGATGCTGTAGTCGTTACGCATGCCGTTGAGCCTAAAAGTTGACGTCGCGTTAAGTGCAACTCCTGCCACTCAGCACATGTTTTTGCCTACGATAATGAAGCATGACTCACGCCTCGACACGCACTGACCGCCTCACCGTGGCTGCTTGGGCCCTGTGGGATTGGGGTTCGGCAGCTTTCAACGCGGTTCTCGTGACGTTTATTTTCTCGGTCTACCTCACCGACTCGGTGGGCCAGCAGATTGATTCGCAGTTCACACCGGCACAATGGTTGTCGTGGTCCATGACGGTGGCGGGGCTGGTGATTTTTGCGGTCACCCCCGTGATGGGCCAGCGCTCTGACCGGCTGGGCACGCGGCGGCGCGCGCTGGGTTTCTGGTCCCTGCTGACGTTCTTGGTCATGGCTAGCTTATTCTTCATCCGCAATGATGCGCCCGCGTATTTCTGGCTCGGGCTTATCGGCCTGGCGGTAGGTTCGGTGACCATCCAATTCGCCGAAGTCAATTACTTTGCCCAGCTCAATCAAGTGGCCTCCGAGGACAAGGTGGGCCGGGTATCCGGCTTGGGATGGTCGGCGGGCTATTTCGGCGGCATCGCGCTGCTGCTCATCTGCTATTTCGGATTCGTCTCCGGCGAGGGCGGCGCACTAGGGCTAAACACGGAGGGCGGCTGGAATATCCGGCTCGTAGCGTTGCTTTCAGCAGCGTGGTTTGGGTTGTCTGCCATTCCTGTGTTGCTGCGTGTGCCGGAGATTGCGCCGTCGGGTGAATCGACGGGTGGTGTGGCGGCGTCTTACCGCGAGCTGTGGCGCACGGTGGTGACGCTGTGGCGGGAGGACCGCAATGCCTTTGCTTTCCTCTTCGCTTCGGCCATTTTCCGCGATGGGCTCTCGGCCGTGTTCAGCTTCGGGGCGGTGCTGGGGGTGTCCGTCTATGGATTGTCTCCCGGTGACGTGCTCATCTTCGGCGTTGCCGCCAACGTTGCGGCCGCGCTAGGCGCGGTGGCGGGCGGGCTGATCGACGACCACGTGGGCCCCAAAGCCATCATCCTCACCTGCCTGGCTATCTTGACGCTCATGGCCGGCATCATGTTCGTGGCGCAGGGGCCGACGGCCTTCTGGATCTGCGGACTCATCTTGTGCCTATGTGTGGGACCAGCCCAGGCTTCCGCCCGCGGTTTCTTGGCGCGCGTTGCCCCGCCAGGGCGCGAAGGCGAGATGTTCGGCCTCTACGCCACGACCGGGCGGGCCGTGGCGTGGTTGACGCCTTTCCTGTTCGGTGTCTTCGTCTCACTGTTGGGCCAAGGCGACCGGGGAGGCGTGCTCGCCATTGGGCTGGTCCTGCTCGTAGGAGCCCTCGTGCTCATCCCGGTCAAAGACCCCGCCAAGGTGTGAGCTCCTTCGACGTAGCCCCCTTTTAATGTGTGGCGCTTAACGCCGGCACATTAAAAGTCCTGCGGGCGCGGGATGTTGCGCAGATTGGACTTCGCCATGGTGAGCATCTGACCCACGCCGCCGCCGAAGACGGTGCGGGTTGCCGCCTTGGAGAAGCCGAGCAGCTGCTCAAAGGTCAGTGTGGGTGGCAGGGAGAGGGCGTTGGGGTCGGTGACGACGTCGATAAGCGCAGGCCCGTCGTAGGCCAAGGCCTCCTTGATGAGGCGCGGCGCTTCCTTCGGGTCCTCGATGCGGAAGTGCTTGATGCCCGCGCCCTCCGCAATCTTGGCGTAGTTGACGTGCTCGTGGTCGGTCTCGTGCTCCGGGAGGCCCTGGACCAGCATCTCCAGCTTGACCATGCCGAGGGAAGAGTTATTGAACACGAACATCTTCACCGGCAGGTTGTGCAGCTTCACCGTGAGGAGCTCGCCCATGAGCATGGACAGACCGCCGTCACCAGAGAACGTAATGACCTGGCGGCCCGGGTTCGCCGCCTGCGCGCCGAGGGCCATCGGCAGAGCATTGGCCATGGTGCCGTGGCGGAAGGAACCAATCTGCTCACGCTTACCATTCGGGGTGATGTAGCGCGCGCCCCAAACATTGCACATACCGGTATCGACGGTGAAAATGGCGTCCTCATCGGCCTGCTGATCGATGAGATCGGCAATGTACTCTGGGTGGATCGGGGTGTGCTTCTCCACGCCGGAGGTATAGGCCTCGACGACATGATTCAGCTTGTCGTAGTGCTTCTTGAGCATCTTGTCCAGGAAGGAGCGGTCCTTCTTCTCCTCCACGTGCGGCAGGATGTTCTCGATGGTGGCGGCAACATCACCGGTCACCGGGTACTTGATGCGGGTGCGGCGGCCGATGTGGGAGCCGTCGATGTCAACCTGCGCCACGTTGGCATCCGGCAGGAAGTCGTTGTAGGGGAAATCCGTGCCCAGCAGGATGAGCAGGTCTGCTTCGTGGGTGGCCTCGTGGGCTGCACCATAGCCGAGCAGGCCGGACATGCCGACGTCGAAGGGGTTGTCGTACTGGATGTACATCTTGCCACCCAGGGCGTGGCCGATGGGGGCCTTGATCTTTTCGGCGAGCGCGAGGACCTGCTCGCGGGCGTTCTTCACGCCGGCGCCGACGAAGAGGGCGACGGTCTTGGCCTCGTTGATGGCCTGGGTCAACGCGGCAGCCTCGGCAGGATCCGGGAAGACGACCGGGCTGCCGGCGGAGATAACAGAGGAGGTGAAGGTATCATCCTCGGCCTCCTGCGTGGAGACATCGCCCGGGATGACGAGGACGGACACGCCCTTGCCCGCCATGGTGCTCTGGATGGCGTGGTGCAAGACCACGGCACCTTGGTCAGCGGAGTTCACCATCTCGCAGTAGCTCGAGCACTCTTGGAAGATGGCCTCCGGGTGGGTCTCCTGGAAGAACTTCGAGCCGATCTGGCGGGAAGGAATGTGGCTGGCCAGGGCGAGGACCTTGGCGCCGTTGCGGTGGGCGTCGTAAAGCCCTTGAATAAGGTGCGTATTTCCCGGGCCGCAGGATGCGGCGCACACGGCAAGGTTGCCGGTGGTGAGGGAATCGGCCTCCGCGGCAAACGCTGCGGCCTCCTCGTTGCGAACGTGAACCCATTCGATGGAGGACTTCCGCACTGCGTCCACGATGGGGTTGAGGGAATCGCCGACGAGGCCGTAGATGCGTTTCACACCCTGGGCTTCCAAGGTTTCTACTAATTGTGTGGCGTAATTGCGTGCCATGATTTACCTCTCTAACTTTTGCCGTTAACGGCCCCCAGTGTTCCCCCTTTAAGGCGCGTTTCGCCACCATAAAGCTGACTTCTCACGTCCTAGAAACTTTGTGACTGCGACAACAACTCGACCTTCTAAGCTTTGAAACTGTAACGACCGTTCGCTATAGTTTCGAACCATGTCAGACCTCCACGTGAAAGCCTCCGCCGAATCCCTCCGCGCCTCCGCTACGCGCCGGTGGACCTTTTTTGGCGTCATTTCCCTGGGCCTGCTCATGATCGGCTTAGACAACTCAATCCTCTACACCGCGCTACCGGTGCTCTCCGATCAGCTCCACGCCACCTCGCTGCAGCAGCTGTGGATCATCAACGCCTACGCGCTCATGCTGGCCGGCCTCCTGCTGGGAACCGGCACGTTGGGCGATAAAATCGGGCACCGCCGCATGTTCGTCATCGGCCTGTGGATCTTCGGCATCGCATCACTGGCCGCAGCGCTAGCGCCCGGCGCGTGGGAATTAGCCGCGGCTCGCGCCTTTTTGGGCCTCGGGGCCTCCATCATGATGCCCGCGACCCTCGCCCTCATCCGGTTGACCTTTGAGGATGAGATTGAGCGCAATACGGCCATCGGCATTTGGGGCTCCATCGCCGTCGTGGGTGCGGCGGCCGGCCCCACGGTGGGTGGCTTCTTGCTGGAGCATTTTTGGTGGGGCTCGGTCTTCTTGGTCAACGTGCCCATCGTCATCATCGCGCTCATCCTCACGGCCTTCCTCGCCCCGCCGAATATGGCGAACCCGGCGAAGCACTGGGATTTCCTCTCCTCGCTGTATGCGCTCATCACGCTGGCCTCGCTGATACTCGTCATCAAGTCGGTGGCCAGCGCCCACCTCAACGCCATGCTCATCGGCGGCGCGCTAGCCGCCTGCCTCATCGGCGCCATCCTCTTCACCCGCCGCCAGCACAAGCTGAAGGAACCACTCCTCACCTTCGATATTTTCCGCTCCCCCATCTTCAGCGGCGGCGTCTTGGCTGCGGCGGGCGCCATGTTTGGCATGGCGGGACTAGAGATGACCACAACGCAGAAGCTCCAGCTGGTGGACCTGTATTCCCCACTTCATGCCGGGCTCATCATTTCCCTCATCGCGCTGGCGGCGCTGCCAATGTCCGCGTTGGGTGGTGCCAACCTCCACCGTTGGGGTTTCTTGCCGATCATCGCCGGTGGCTTCCTCTTCATGGCGGCGGGCATCGGCTGCGTGGTGTGGGGCGGCACACACGACATCTTCCCCGCATACCTGGCGGGCCTATTCATCACCGGAATCGGCGCGGGACTTGTCATGTCAGTCTCCTCTACCGCCATCATCGGCGCCGCCCCCGCCTCGCGCTCCGGCATGGCCGCCGGCGTAGAGGAGGTCTCCTATGAATTCGGCACGCTGCTCTCGATTGCGATCACCGGTTCCGTACTGCCCATGGTGTACAAGAGCGGTCTGCCCGAAGACGTCCAAGACCTAGGCATGGAAGCGCTCCACAACCCGGCGCTCGCGGAGGTTGCCGGCCCCGCCTATACCGACGCCTACCTGGCCACCGCCGCAGGACTCGGCGTAGTCATGCTCGTCTTCGCCGCGGTCACCGGCTGGTGCTTCCGCACCAACCCCACGTCAGGAGGTGCCGATGCCTCGCACTAGTAAAAAGGTCGAAGCGCTCGACATGGCGCTCACCATCATCGAGAAGGACGGCGTCCACGCGCTCACTTATGATTCCTTGGCCACGGCCACGGGCATGAGCAAGTCTGGGCTCATCTACCACTTCCCCACCCGGCACCAGCTGCTCATAGACTGCCATTCGTTGTGCGCGGAGCGCTGGGAGGAGGAGCTTATCGCACTCTCAGACCGCAAGACGGCCGAGGAATTAAGCCCGCGCCAGCGCTACCGTGCCGCGTTGGAATCAATGGGCAAGAATGATCCGCTCATTGAGCTGCTGATGTCCATCCACGCGCAGTCCCATCCGGATTTTCAGAAGGTGTGGAGGGATGTCGACGAGCGTTGGCTCCCCGATCCCGCTACGGAGGATGAATCCGTGGCGCTCGCGATGGTGATAGCGAACGGCCTGTGGGTCCATGATCACCTCACCGAGCGCCCCCTGTCACCGCAGCGACGCCGGACGCTTATCGACGTCGCCCTAGGCCACCTCACCGACTAACAAAAAATGGGCCTTTAAAAAGGCCCTTTTGAGCTGGAGACGAGACTTGAACTCGCAACCTACGCATTACAAGTGCGTTGCGCTACCAATTGCGCCACTCCAGCACCGCGGCTAATCCGCTAGAGGGAATCGTACCTGAGACCACCCCGTGGAAGGAAAGCCAGGGTGCTTGCGCTGCGAAAAAGCGGGTGCGAGGACCCCGAAAAGCACTGGCAGGTGCATAAATCGGCGGCAGTTACTAAAGTGCTGACTTACCGAACCCAGAAGTGTTGATGAGGTCTTTCTTTTCCGTGTCTGTTCTTTCTTCCTTGCGCCAGCGCCTGCTGTACCGTTCGGCCCCCGTCGCCACCATTGACGCCGCGAAGGCCGCACCACCGCCCTCCCCTCTTGCCCCGGTCGATCTCACCGACCCGGCCCAAGTCACGGGCGTCATGGAGATCGCCGCGCGCGTCGGGGAAATCCTGATTGCGGCTGGCTCCGCCAATACTGACGTCCAGGCGCAGATTCACCTCGTCGCATCCTCTTATGGTCTGCACTACTGTCACGTGTCCATCCTGATGAACACGATCACTATCCACACGGCTATCGGCACGGGCCCGGACCGGCGAAACCTCCACGTCTTCCGCGTGGCGCCGAGCATCGCTGTGGACTTCACCAAGCTGTCCGCCGTCGACCGCCTCATCCGCTCCATCCACTCCGGTGCCACGCCGCCGGCCATGGCGGAGAAGGTCCTGGATGATATCGACGCGATGAAGAACCCCTATTCCACAACCACCATCGTCAGCGCCTGGGGAGCCATGGGTGGGTTTATCGCCGTCATGCTCGGTGGTGATCTCCTCGTCGGCGTCATCACGTTCCTCATTTCGGCGCTCATCATGGGCACGAACATGTTCCTGGCCGGCTACCGCTTGCCGCCCTTCTATCAGAACCTCGTCGGTGGCCTGCTTGCCGTTGTCCCCGCGGCCATTCTCTACAACGTCTTCGCGGGTTTTGGTATCCACATTCTGTCCTCCCAGATCATCGGTTCGGGCATCATCGTGCTGGTGGCGGGACTGACCTTGGTGCAGTGCCTGGTGGACGGCATCACGCGCGCGCCCGTGACCTCCTCCGCCAAGTTCTTCGAGGCCCTCATGTCCACCGGCGCCATCATCGCCGGCGTGGGCCTGGGTATCCAGGTTGCCTCATGGGTGGGTTTTAGCCTGCCGCCGCTGGCGACGCTCGCGCCACCCGTCTATCACCAGATCCCGCTTCTGGTGCTGTGCGGCGGAATCGGCTCCGCCGCCTTCGCGTTGGCCTTGGGGGCTTCGTGGTCGGAGGTCACCATCTCCGGGCTCACGGCGGCCGCCGGTATGGTTTTCTACTACTTCCTCGTCGTCTTTTTCGGCGTTGGCGCTGTCGTCGCCTCCGGATTCTCGGCCGTGGCGGTAGGCCTCGCGGGTGGTCTCCTCTCCCGCCGCTACATGATGCCGCCGCTCATCACCATGATCGTGGGCTATACCCCCATGCTGCCGGGTCTGACTTTGTACCGCGGCATGTACGCCATGCTCAACGAACAGCTCATTACCGGCCTGACCAACCTGGCCAGCGCCCTCGCCATTTCCGGTGCACTAGCCGCTGGCGTGGTCTTCGGCGAGCGAGTGGCCCGCCGCCTGCGCCGCCCGCAATACTTCCGGCCTTATAACTCGATCAAGCGCTTGGGCACGTTCTCCTTCTCGCGTGCCACCCGTTTGGCCCAGCGCGCCCGCATTCCGCGCGTTCCCCTATCGCCCTTCGCTCCGCGTCACAACCTGCCGGCCCCACCGCCGCAGTATGGCCCCAAACCGCCCACACCTGCACAGCAGGCGCGCTTCCAGCAGGGTGATGCCGTCACGGACATGTGGCCCGTCACCACGGAGTTTCCAGCGCAGCGCCCCACCTACACGGTGCCCGGCAAAGATGACCCGAGCGCCCCATCGGCGTCGCAATAGCGTAGAATAGCCGGTCTGAAAGCTTTCACACTTCATCCCAGGAGGACTCCGTGCCACCAAAGGTCACAGATACTCAGCCAGCGGCTGACCAGACTCATGCAGTAGAGGAAGAGACCGCCCGCGCCGCGCGCCGCGTCGTTGCCACCTATGCGGAGGATTTCCTTGACGGCGTGACTCTTATGTCGATGCTGGGCGTCGAACCGGAAGGCTTGGTGCACCGCAAGGTCTTGGCCGAGCAAGCCGATGCTGCTCCAAAGAAGTCCAGCAAGAAGTCAACGAAGAAGGCCTCCAAGAAGTCCAGCAAGAAGGCGACCAAGAAGGCTACGAAGAAAGCCTCCAAGAAGGCCACTAAGAAGTCGACCAAAAAGGCTACCAAGAAGGCAACTAAAAAGGCCGCGAAGAAAGCCTAATTATGTCCGGGCGCAGCAATAGCTTCGTAGTCGTGGCCAACCGCCTGCCGGTGGACCTCGAGACCTCCGCCGACGGCACCCGTGAATGGAAGGCCTCCCCCGGCGGTCTCGTCACCGCGCTTTCCCCTGTCTTGGAAGAACACCAGGGCTGTTGGGTGGGTTGGCCGGGCGTGGCCGACGAGGCACCTGAGCCTTTCACCACCGACAACGGCGTCCTGCTTCACCCGGTACGCCTCACGCAAGAGGATTATGAAGCCTTCTACGAGGGCTTTTCCAATGCCACCCTGTGGCCGCTCTACCACGACCTCATCGTCACCCCCGTCTACAACCGCGATTGGTGGGATGCTTACCGCGAGGTCAACCTACGTTTTGCCAACGAGGTAGCGGCCGTCGCCGCGGAGAATGCCACGGTGTGGGTGCAGGACTATCAGCTGCAGCTCGTGCCCGGCATCTTGCGCCAGCTGCGCCCCGATCTCACCATCGGCTTCTTCCTCCACATCCCCTTCCCCTCCCCGGATCTCTTCCGTCAGCTGCCGTGGCGTGAGGAGTTGGTGCGGGGGCTTCTCGACGCCAACTTGATCGGCTTCCACCTCGAATCCAACGCCCGCAATTTCCTAGAGCTCGCCCGCGCCCAGGGCCTGAAGGTCGAAGGTGAAGTGAGCACCCGCGCAGTCACCGCGCGCATCGTGACCAGTAGTGGGCATTCCGTCGGAATCGGCGCCTTCCCCATCTCCATTGCGGCGGGTGAGTTCGCTGAAGGCGGTGATGCGGGGGACATCGCCCAGCTACGTGCGGAGTTGGGTAACCCCACGCACGTCATTTTGGGAGTCGACCGCCTCGACTACACAAAGGGCATCCTGCAGCGTCTTACTGCCTTCGAGGAGCTCCTCGAAACCGGGGCGCTGGACCCAGAAGAGGTGACCTTCGTGCAGCTGGCCACGCCCTCGCGCGAGCGCATCGACCACTACCGCGCCACGCGCTCGAAGGTGGAGGAAGCCGTAGGCCGCATCAATGGGCGCTTCGGGCGCCTCGGTGCGCCGGTGGTGCACTATCAGCACAGCTCCGTTCCGAAGGAGGTCCTGCGCCGCTACTACAGGCTCGCGGACATCATGCTGGTCACGCCATTTAAGGACGGCATGAACCTAGTGGCCAAGGAATACGTGGCCTCCCACGGCGATGGCTCCGGCGCGCTCGTGCTCTCCGAGTTCGCAGGTGCGGCGGCAGAGCTTACTCAAGCTAACCTGTGCAACCCCTTCGACATCGAATCCATCAAGCGCGCCCTGCTCTCCGCGGTCAAGGCGCTGGAGGAATCGCCTGAGACCATGCGCGAGCGCATGACTGCCATGAACGAGCAGGTGCGCCAGCATGATATCGCTTTGTGGTCGCAGTCCTTCCTCGGCGCGTTGGATCAGGAGGAAGCATGATGCGACGCCGCCCCGCCGCAGCGCTCACCGCTGTGCTCACCTCGGCGCTGCTCGCAAGTGGCCTCACCGGGTGCGGCTCCGCGGACGAGGAGCCCACGCCGCGCGGCGATGATCGCATCGTGGGCAAGGATTGGCAGGTCATCAACCTTTATACCTCCCCGGACGCGCCATCCTCCCTCCCAGCCGATACCGCGCAAGTGCCGCACATGAGTTTCGGTGAGCACACTGCCGTGGGCTCGACCGGCTGCGTCCCCTTCACCGCCGAGGTCTCCTTCCACAAAGGGAACAAGGCCTCCACGATCTGGGAGGGTGACGTGATGAGGGTAGAAAAAGCCACCTACGAGAGCCCACCGAACGGTGAAGACTGCGAGGGCTCGGTCCGGTGGGCCGATTCGCTGATGCGCAACCTCATCGCCGAAGGCCATGAGTTCGACTTTGCGCTCAACCCCAACAACCAGCTGGTGTTGACGCTGCGCACCGATAAAGTGGATTCACCGATCATCCGCATGTCCTCGCTCTAGCGCCGAAATTTTCAGCGCTAGGGTGGGAAGCATGATTGATGCTCTCGCCTCCGCCGAACACCTCGCGGTTGTGTCCGACTTTGATGGCACCCTAGCTGGCTTCGCCCGAAACGCTTATGACGTGCGCCCAGAGCAGCGCTCACTCGATGCCTTGGCCTCCCTTGCGGCGCTCCCGCACACCACCGCCGCAGTACTCTCTGGCCGGCACCTCGACGGCCTGAAGCGGGTGTGCCCATTGCGCGAACCGGTGCTCTTTGGCGGTTCCCATGGAGCCGAATCCTCGTGGGAGGAATCCTCCTTAAGCCCAGAGATGAAAGCCCATCTGGCCAAGAAGGAAGAAGAGCTGAAGGAGATCATCGCCCGCCACCCCGGCGCGGAGCTGGAGGTTAAACCCTTCCAGCGCGTGCTGCACCTGCGCGCACTAGAGCTGCAAGACCCGGACGCCGCGGCCGCCGCCTATGCGGAAGGGGCAGCGTTAAGCGCCGATGGCTTCCCCAAGACAGAAGGCAAATGCGTCGTCGAGTTCTCCGCAACGCAGGCCACGAAAGGCACGTGGATTGAAAAGCTTCGCCAGCGCGTCGGCGCCACAGCGGTGGTCTTCTTAGGGGATGACACCACCGACGAAGACGGCTTCGCCGTGCTCAACCAGCCGCCGGACCTCGGCGTCAAGGTCGGCGAGGGCGCAACGCAGGCAGCGCTTCGCCTACCAGATATCGCGGCGGTGACGGAGTTCCTCGAAGAACTCGCGTCCGCCCGCGCGCAGCACAGCTCTTAAGCCCCGGCCGGGGCCACTGTGCGCCCGGGGCGGAAAGACGTCGAAAGCAACGTGCGCGCCGCACCACCGTCGCCCTCAATGAGGCCCGCCAACATGCGCCCGGCCGCCGCTCCCTTCTCCTTATTCGGCTGCACGACGGTGCTCAGTCCCAGCGCTAGGGCCGGCGCGATGCCGTCGAATCCGGTGACGGAAAGCTGCTCGGGCACAGCAATTCCATGATCGCGGGCATAAGCTATCACGCCGAGCGCCATCGAGTCCGTCGTGCACAGCACCGCGGTGAGTTCGGGGTGGGCGCTCAGCAACTCTTCGGCTGCCGCATAGGCGGTGCGCGGGTCGTTGATGTGGCGCGTCACCACGGGGATATCTGAAGGATCGAGGCCCGCCTGCGCGAAGACGTCCAGCGCCCCCAGCACGCGCGAGCGCTGGACGTGCATGTCCGCCGCGGCGAGCTGTTCGGCCGTCACTTCGCCGTCGAGGCGCTCACGGTGCAGGCGGATGGTGAGGATGCCGATGCGGGTATGGGAGGCGTCGACAAGCGCCTGCGCCGCCGGGGCGATCGCGGCGCGGTCGTCGATGCCCACGAAGGGCAGGCCCGAATCCGTGGGCTGGTCACACACCACCACCGGCAGACAGCGACGGCGCACGGCCTCCAGATAAGCATCGCCCGCCGCCACGGAATAGACCACGAAGCCATCAACCGCCGCCGACCCTACGAGTTGCGCCGCCTGGGCATCGTTGGGGGCGCCCACGGTATCCGGGCCGGCGGGAATCAAGGTAAGGGTCGTGCTCGCCCCCGCTGAAGCCTCCGCCATCCCGGCGAGGAAGTCCACGGAAGCCATGTCCTCGAAGGCATAGGACAGGTGCTCGGTGAGCAGGACCCCCAGCGACCCCTGGCGGCGCGTGCGCAGGCTGCGCGCGGTGGGATCCGGGCCGGTGTAGCCGCGCTCGGCCGCGGCAGCGAGGATGCGCTCGCGGGTGGCAGGCGCCAGCTGGTCCGGGCGGTTATACGCGTTGGACACCGTGGTGGGCGAAACCCCGAGTTCGGCAGCCAGGGAGGCCAGCGTCGTGCTGCGTTTGGACATGACGGTAACACTACCCGTTTTCAACTCATTATCATTTGACAACAATTTTCACTAAAGCGTAGAAATAGGGACATGACCACTTCCCACTCACGCCGTGCTTTCCGACGTCCCACCGCTCTCCTCTTCGCCGCCACCCTGGGTGCCGCAGCGCTGAGTGCCTGCTCCTCCGGTGATGACAGCGCCGCCGGCGGCTCGGATGCCGGCTCCGACAAGGAGACCATCCACGTCGTGGCCTCGACCTCCATCTGGGCCGACGTTGCCCAGGCCGTCGTCGATACCGCACAGACCGACGTCAACATCGACGTCCGCCCCATCGTGAGTGGCAATGGCGTGGACCCCCATCACTTCGAACCCACCGCGGCCGACATCGCGCGCGCTAACGACGCCGACGTCATCATCGCCGGTGGCGGCGGCTACGACGCATGGCTCTACCAGGCAGTCAAGAACCAGGACGAGATCATCCACGCCCTGCCGCTGACCGCGCATGACCATGGCGATCATGATCATGGAGAAGAACACGACCATGCGCACGAGGAACACGCGCATGACCACGACGAACATGGTCATGACGAGCATGACCATGGAGAAGGTCATGATCATGACCACGCTCACGAAGGCGAAACCGTGACCATGGACGAGGCCAAGAAGATCGCCGCCGAGCACCCCGAGCAGATCACCAACATCGATGGCAACGAGCACGTGTGGTACGACGCCGCGGCCATCGAGAAGGTGGCGACCGACGTAGCCAATCTCGTCAACGAGGCCAACCCGGAGGCCAAGGCCACCGCCGATCCTCTGGTCGAGCGCGTGGAGGGCCTGAAGGCACGCATCGAGAAGCTGCCTCAGCACAACTACGCGCAGACCGAGCCCATCGCGGACTACATCTTCAAATACACCGAGAGCACCGACGCCACCCCGGAGGGCTACCGCAAGGCCACCGTTGCTGAAGGCGAGCCCACCGCCGCCGACCTGGCGCACTTCCTCGAGGACATCAAGCAGGACAAGATCGACCTGCTCATCTTCAACCCGCAGACCGAAACCGACATGACCAAGCGCATTCGCACCGCCGCCGAGGACAAGAACATCCCGGTGGTAGAGATTGGTGAAACCCCGCCGGAGAAGACCAACTTCCTCGACTACTACGAAGAAGTCGTCAGCGCACTCGAGGCCGCATAAGTGCTCATTTCCTTTAAGAATGCCGCAGTAGAACCACTGTGGTCGGATATGAACCTCGCCGTAGACCGCGGCGAGTTCATCGCCGTTTTAGGCCCCAATGGCGTGGGCAAGTCCACGCTGCTGGGAACTATCCTGGGTACCCGCCAGCTCACCGCGGGCAGCGTGGACGTCGCGTGCCGCGTGGGCTTTATCCCACAGCAAAGAATGTTCCCCCAGGACCTGCCCCTGCGCGCCCGGGATCTGGTGTCACTGTCCCTCGCCCACGGCACCCTGCGCAACCGACGGCCTGCTCGGGGCCGCGTCGACGAGCTCCTCGCCGAGGTCGGCGCCACCGGAATTGCCAACCGCCGCGTGGGCCAGCTCTCCGGCGGCCAGCAGCAGCTCATCCGCCAGGCGCAAGCCCTCGCCAACGACCCAGAACTCATCCTTGCCGATGAGCCGCTGCTGTCGCTGGACCCGGGAAGGCAGCAGGCGACCGTCGAGAAGCTCAATGCGTGGCGTCACGAACGCGGCACCTCCATCCTCTTCGTCACCCACGGCATCAATCCCGTGCTGGGTGTGGTGGACAAGGTGCTCTACCTCGCGCCCAACGGGCACATGTTCGGCACGGTGGATGAGGTCATGCGCTCGGAGGTGCTCTCGGAGCTGTACGGCTCGTCCGTGAAGGTCCTCAACGTCGATGGGAGGCTCATCGTTGTCTAAGTTCCTCGAGGACACCCAGTACCTGCTGGGCGTCGATTTCGTACAGGATGCACTGGTTGCTTGTGCGCTGCTGGGCATCCTGTCCGGAGTGATGACCTCGCTCATCGTGCTGCGCCAGATGTCTTTTTCCGTGCATGCCACCTCGGAGCTCGCGCTCATGGGTGCGGCCGCAGCGCTGTTGTTCGGACTGAACATCGGCTTCGGCGCGATTGCCGGCGCCATCGTCGCCGCCATCATTCTGGCGGTGCTCGGCCTCAAAGGCCAACAGGACAGCGCCATCGGCGTGGTCATGAGCTTTGGCCTAGGCTTGTCGGTGTTATTCCTGCACCTCTACCCTGGCAACGCCAACACCGCTATGACGCTCCTGACGGGACAAATCGTCGGCGTCTCCTCCGCTTCGGTGTGGTTACTCGCCGCCACGACCGCCATCATCGTCGCCGTAGTGGCGCTGTTCTGGCGCCCGCTGCTCTTCGCCTCTGCGGATCCCGTCATGGCCCAAGCCGCCGGCGTGCCGGTGAAGTCCCTAGCGGTCTGCTTCGCCATCCTCGTTGGTCTGACGGCCGCGCAGTCCGTACAGATCGTCGGTTCCCTACTCGTCATGGCGCTGCTCATCACCCCGGGCGCAGCGGCGGTACAGATTACCTCCTCCCCGCTGCGCGCGGTGGTGTGGTCCACCATCTTCGCGGAGGTCTCCGCCGTGGGCGGCCTGGTCCTCTCCCTGGCGCCGGGCCTGCCCGTCTCGGTCTTCGTCACGAGCATCTCTTTTGTTATTTACCTGGTCTGCCGCGGCATCGGCTGGGCTCGCAGCCGCAAGGCCGTCCGCGACGACGTCGCCGCCCGCCGCGCCTCCCAGGAACACTTCCGCGCCGCCACCGATCGCGCCGACGCCGAGACACACCACACCTCGACGCACGATGAGCACTGCGCGCATCAGGATTAGGCTAGATGCGTGACTTTGGAACGCCGTAGCCTCGAATTACAAGACCGCACCCGCACGTACCTCGTGTACCGCCCGAATGATGACGTCGAGCGCCAGAGAGACCTCCTCCTGTTCTTCCACGGCTCCCTGCAATCCGCGAACGTCATCCGCCGCTTCACTAACGGCACGTTCGATGACCTCGCCACCCGCCACGGCATGCTTGCGGTCTACCCCACCGGCGTGGAACAGCACTTTAACGATGCCCGCGCCACCCTGCCCGTCGCCGCGCGCGAGCTGGGCATCGATGACGTCGCCTTCACGCGCGCCATCCTCGACGAGCTGCGCGCGGAGCAGGAGATTAGCCGCGTGTTCCTCTGCGGCTTCTCCAACGGCGGGCAGATGGTTATCCGCTTGCTCTTCGACGCCCCCGGGCTTGCCGATGCCGCCTGCATCTTCGCCTCCACTCTCGGCGCCGGCGCCAACCATGCGCCCACCAATCCGGACTCGGCGTACCAACCCACCCCGGTCATGTTCGTCCACGGCACGGGCGACCGGCTCGCGCCCTATACGGGCGGAACGGCGGGCATTGACCCGAAGCGCACCCGCGGTGCCGTCACCGGCGCGCAGGAGAACGCCGCACGCTTCGCGGAGCTCAACCATGCCGCCGGCCCAGAGCGCACCCACCTTTTCCCCGACACCGTTGTCGACCGCTGGGAGCCGGCAGACGCCACCGGCGCGCCGGTCGAGCTCGTGAGCGTCGAGGGCATGGGCCACGTCATCCCGTCGGGCAACGAGCTGGACCCACGCCTGGGTAAAAACACGGATTCCTTCATCGCTGCCGAGCTCGTGGAGGAATTCTTCGGGCTCTAGACTGCACGTGCGCCCCATCGTGTCTCACTCCACTCAGCCCCAACCTCGGGTCGAGGCCGTTCGTAGGTGAGCGTCGAGAAGCAATAATTGTGGATTACCGACCAGTGCTTTGGCGATTCCTAGACGCTGTTTCATACCGAGCGAAGCATGCTCGCAGGAAACACTGTGGTGCAATGAAAGGCCTACAAGGGATAAAAGATCCTTCAGTTCATCATTCAGTGAACCTTGTTGTAGTGGTCGGCAATGTCGTTGACGATCGCGTAGAGGTCGCGTTCCATCGCGTAGGTTTTCTTTTCTCGCGTACTGACTAATCACACTTGCGACCCGTTGTTATCTAGAGAATTATTACGTCCCAGCGTGATGTTGCACACGTCTGTGCATGTATGCACTCTCGATGTCACGGTTTGCTGGCGAAGATTCTTCAAGTTACCCGCAGCTGAATCTGTGCAAGGTGAAAACTCTCAAAACGGCAGGCAAAGGACCGAGTCGTCCTCGTCTCTAAGCCGTGGAACCCCAATCCTCCAGAACCTTGTATTCGGCACACGCACGCAATCTGAATGTTCAAGATGTGAAGTACTGGCCAGCAACCAAGAAGTAAAGATCGCCATCCAGCTTTCTCGGCCCTGAATCTAGCATCCGGAGGCGTAGAGAAACTCACGCAACGACTGAAACGCCAGCGTCTGTGTCACGTCGCGCAGCTCAAGGAAGAACCCATCTTCTGTAATTTCAACAATCCGCGCACCGGGGATGGCTGCCACAATCGGTGAGTGCGTCACCACGATGAACTGCGCACCCGCCTCCGCGGCGCGATGGATTTCCGCCATGAGCGTCATCTGCCGCACGAGCGAAAGCCCAGATTCCGGCTCGTCGAGGATGTAGAGCCCGCGCCCATCAAAGGAACGCTGCACGACGTCCATGACGGACTCGCCATGCGACATCGCGGTCGAACCAACGTTGTAGTGCGCCTCCGCTCGCAGGAAGTAGCCGTCCTTGGGCGCGGTACCTAGCCGCAGGCTCGCCCACCTCCGGAGGGGATTGATGGGACCGGCGGAGCGCTGCACACCCCATATCCCACCGCGCTCAGGAAAGCCGTACTCGAAGGCAATGCCCTCGGCGAGCGTCGACTTTCCTACCCCGTTGTCCCCGGTCAGCACGGTCACCGGCGCACGCAGGTCCAGTCCTTGGCGTCGCAGCGCCACGAAACCAGGAACGGAGGACACCCACTCAGGTCCGTGGCCGCCGTCCAGCGCGGCATAGGCGTCGACATAGAAGTCTCTCATTCGCCCTCCCCAATAAGAAACGCGGCGGTTCCCAATGGATCGGCAAGGAACTCGCGCGCGGCGTGGACAGCTTCCGTCGCTTCGGGAGCGACGGGCGCAATCCCCTTGTCGCCGAACGCGTAGACGGTCGCGCCTTGTATGCTGAGGAAGACTGGCGAGTGCGTCGCGAGGATGACCTGCGCGCCCTGGGCGGCGAGGCGCTCGAGCTGCGTGACAACCTCGACCTGCCGGGGATAGGACAAGCCGTCTTCCGGCTCGTCGAGAATGATCATTCCGTCAGAATGGAAGCGTCTCTCGACGAGGGCGAGCAGACCCTGGCCGTGGCTGAGAAACGGCAGGTCACTGAGCGGATCGGGATTCTCCGGGCTGTGGATCTGGTGGTGATACTCGCTCAAGTTGAGGAAGGTCTCGCCGCGCAAGAAGTACACGTCGCGCGGGTTGTGCGCCCGCGAGCAGATGAGCCACTCGGGATAGTCCTCGTCGCCGGTGGCAAACCGGGCGTGGCGCGAGCCGCCCTCGGGATTGACGCCAAGCCCCACGGCGATGGCCTCGAGCAGCGTGGATTTTCCGGCGCCGTTATCCCCCACGACGACGGTCACGGGCGTAGGCAAACGCAAGGCGCCGCCGGGCAGCGCTGCGATGAGCACGCCCAGGCGGCGCATGTGTTCCGGCACGCCGGGCAGTCCCTCCCCAATAAGCTCCGGGGCGGGACGCACACTCGTGAGGAACATGGCGGCGAAAGCGTGAGCCTACTTCTGGGCCGCGCGGCGCTGGCGGGCGAACTCCGAAAGGACCGCACCTGCCGCCACGGAGGCGTTGAGGGATTCAACCCAGTCGGTCATGGGGATGGACATGATGGCATCGCAGTTCTCGCGGACGAGGCGCGAGATGCCCTTGCCCTCAGAGCCGATGACGATGACGACGGGGTCAGTGCCGCCGTTGTAGGTGTCGAGCGTGTGCTCGCCTCCCGCATCGAGGCCGACGACCTGGTAGCCAGCCTTCTGGAACTCCTGAACCGTGCGGGTCACGTTGGTCACGCGAGCTACTGGCAGGCGCGCGGCAGTGCCTGCCGAGGTACGCCAGGTCACCGCGGTAACGGAGGCCGAGCGACGCTCCGGAATGATGACGCCATGGCCGCCAAAAGCGGCAACGGAGCGGATGACCGCGCCGAGGTTGCGGGGGTCGGTGATGTTATCGAGGATGACGAACATGCCCGGTTCCTGGGCATCGCGTGCGCGATCCATCAGGTCATGGACGTCGGCATACTTATATGGCGGGATCTGCAGACCAATGCCCTGATGCATGCCGTTGCCGGTCATGCGGTCCATCTCGTGGCGCTGGACCTCAAGAATCGGGATGTTGCGGGTATTGCACATGGCTACGGCCTCAGACAGGCGGGCGTCGTTGCGCGTTCCCTGCACAATGTAGAGCGACGTTGCCGGAACCTTAGCGTGGAGGCACTCGATGACCGGGTTGCGGCCGACGACCATCTCCGCGGTCTCCTTGTGGTGGCGGCCCGAGTTGCGGCGTTCGCGCTCCAGCTTCGCCTTGTGCTTGGCGTGGTAGACGCGGTCCTCCGCCTTCGGCGTGGGCCCCTTGCCGGCTAGGCCCTTGCGGCGCTGACCGCCAGAGCCCTTCGTAGCGCCCTTCTTATTCGTCTTGCGGATACCTGCGCCGCCGCGGCCATGGGTACGTGCCATAATTCTTCTCCTTATGTTGTCCTCGGCTTCTGTGCTGTCCTAGGCCTTTGCCAAGGACGTTAATCCGCCAAGGACCAGGTGGGGCCGTCGGCGGTGTCGGTGATGGTAATACCCGCGGCTGCAAGGCGGTCGCGCACAGCGTCCGCAGTAGCCCAATCCTTTTCTGCACGGGCGGTAGTGCGACGCTCCAACTCGGCTCGGACGAGGACGTCCAATGCCGCATCAGCGCCGCTTTCTTCGCCACTATCTTTCCACTGTTCATCGAGTGGATCAAAGCCAAGAACCGCAGCCATGACGCGCACCGCCCCGGCAAGGCGCTCGGCTTCCTCACGGTTGCCTTCTCCCAGCGCCTTATTGCCCGCGCGCACCGTGGTGTGAATTTCCGCCAGCGCCTTCGGGACAGCAATGTCATCGTTCATTGCGTCCTCGAAGGCCGCGGTCCACTGGCCCTTCTCGACGCCCTCGAACTTGCCCACAAAGTCCTCAATACGACGGTAGCCCGCCGCGGCCTCGGTCAGCGCTGCCTCGGAGTATTCGAGGACCGAACGGTAGTGCGCGGAACCCAGGTAGTAGCGCAGCTCCACCGGGCGGACGATCTCCAGCATGTTGGCAATGGAGAGTACGTTGCCCAAGGACTTCGACATCTTCTCACCGGCCATGGTGACCCAGTGGTTGTGCATCCAGTAGTTGGCGAACTTATCCCCCGCCGCATGGGACTGTGCGATCTCATTTTCGTGGTGCGGGAACTGCAGGTCCAAGCCACCGCAGTGGATATCGAACTCGCCGCCTAGGTAGTAAGTCGACATGGCCGAGCACTCAAGGTGCCAGCCCGGGCGGCCCTTGCCCCACGGTGTGGGCCAGGACGGTTCGCCCGGCTTAGCCGCCTTCCACAGCGCGAAGTCCTGCGGGCTGCGCTTGCCCACGGCATCCGACTCGCCCTGCTCCATATCCTCGACGCGGTTGCCAGACAACGCGCCATAGTCCGAGCCTTCCGTGGCATTCCACGCGGCGACATCGAAGTAGACGGAGCCTGCACCATCTTCGCCAGGAACGGAATACGCGAAGCCGGCGTCGATAAGCCGCTGCATGTATTCCACCATCTGCGTCACAAAACCCGTCGCGCGCGGCTCCACAGAGGGCGGCAGAACGCCCAGGGTGTTATAGGCCTTGGTGAACTCGCGCTCATAGGTGGATACCCATTCCCACCAGGGGCGGTTATTCTCAGCTGCCTTGGTGAGGATCTTGTCATCGATATCGGTGACGTTGCGCACCAAGGCCACGTCATAGCCCTGCGCGAGCAGCCAGCGGCGCAGGATGTCAAAGGCAACGCCGGAGCGCAGGTGGCCAATGTGCGGCTGGGACTGCGGGGTGGCACCACACAGGTAGATCGACGCGTGGCCGGGACGAACCGGCTCGAACTCACGTTGGCTGCGGGTGGCGGTATCAAAAATGCGCAAAGTACTCACCTAGCCTAGTCTAATTGACCCGCAAGTAGGAATTCACCACGGCCGATGGTCACGCGTATGAGAAACGGACGCAGTGCCTGTCCACTCAACGGAGTATCCCATCTGCCGCAAGACTTGCGCAGCTCGCTCAGGATTATCAGCTACTGCTCCGCGCAACTGTTCATCGAGCCACTTTTCCCGACTATCTGTGAGAACGCTTTTCCAGCCGGGCCGCGATCGGAAACCGCATTCCGCGAAAAGGAAGAAAAAGTAATCCTCCAAAGACACCCGAAACCGTCTGCCGCCTACAGGAAAATGTATGTCCTCAATCTTTCCCTTCTTCCGCCGATTCTTCACTCCGGAAAAATTTTTCATTAACGCAGGACTCAACAAGCCAGCCACTCCTGAATGATGAATATGGGCAGTCGGAGCGACACGATTGTCTCGCTCGTACTCGAAACGCACGCCCGGAGCAGTCCCCACCCGTAGCTCAAACTTGCTCGATTTTACGCTGAGGGACAATTCATCAGGTGAAAGGACCGTGTGAAAGCGAACCACAGATTCGAAAAGGTCACTGTAGGAAACACAGTGGCTACTATCGCTTCCTACGCCGTAAACCAGCGGTGCGTGCAATTCCAATAGTGCAGATCCATCGTCTGGGTTGAGATCCGTCCATACCTGAATATCGGAGTCTTTATTGAGGGGCAACACTTTCAGGTGCAAGGCATGCACCCAATTAAAGAATTCCGCTGTCAGCTGTTGCCCGATTCCCCCCAAGCAGACCACCGCTTAACGTTCAAGCATAAGCTCGACGCGTCGGAGCTCGTCATATAAAGCGCGTTCTGCTTCCGAAAAGCGACCGGAGTCTGCAAGCATCCGCAAATCTTCAGAGCTAAGGTTTTCACCTACCGCAGCTTCCAAGGCGTGCAGGAGTTCGTCGTGCCGAGCGCGAAGTGCCTCAGTATTGGTAATTCGCATTGTCAAAGCCACAGCGTCCTCCTTTTCTGATGACTTTACGTTAGGAATTGGGAGCGCGCCAGACCACGGCGGTTGCCACGGCAGCGCGGCCCTCCTTGCGGCCGGTGAAGCCGAGATGATCCGTCGTCGTAGCGGAAACAGACACCGGTGCGCCGAGGATGTCACTCAGCACGGACTCGGCTTCCTTCCGCCGCGGGCCCATCTTGGGGCTCTGTCCAACCAACTGTGCGGCGGCGTTGCCGATAATGAAGCCTTCCTTCTCCAGCAGCTCGCGGCACTCGCGCAGCAGCCGGGCACCGGAGACCCCGTCGTACTCTGGCCGGCCCACACCGACGAAGGAACCGAGGTCGCCGAGGTTGGAGGCGGAGAGCAAGGCGTCGACAAGCGCGTGGCTCACCACATCACCATCGGAATGGCCCTCGCAGCCATCCACGTCCTCGAAGAGGAGACCTGCGATCCAGCAGGGTTTTCCGGGCTCGATCTGGTGGGCGTCGGTGGCGATTCCCACACGCGGGATAATCGGGTTAGTCACTAGGCACCTCGAAGATGGTCGGTTCGGCCTCATCCGTCACGGCCTTGGCCAGGACGAGGTCGATGGGGGTGGTGATCTTGAAGGCGAAGGTATCTCCCTGCACGGTCTCCACGCGCTCGCCGTGCCATTCCATGAGGCTGGCGTCATCGGTGGCGACGAAGTCAGGGTCCTGCGCCCAATAGTCTAGGTTGGCGCGGCGCAGCGCAGCCAGGTTAAAACCCTGCGGCGTTTGCACAGCGCGCAGACGGGAACGGTCTGGGGTGGACAGGACCGTCTGGCCCTCCACCTCTTTGATGGTGTCTGCCACGGGAAGGACCGGGATGACTGCGGTGGCGCCGTCGAGCACGCGCTTGGCGACGCGCGCGATCATCCCCGGCGGCGTCAATGCCCGGGCGGCGTCGTGGATGAGCACCACGGCGTCCTCCTCCGGGATTGCTTGCAATCCCGCCCAGACGGAATCGGCGCGCTCGCCCCCGCCGTGGACGATGCGAATAGGCACGTCAGAGTCGATGCGGCCGAGAATGCTGGAGGCATAATCTTCCATGGCCGGGCTGACCAGCACGATGATCTCATCAACGAATTCGGAGGTGATCATCACCCGGACGGAGCGCTCCAGGAGGGTGCGCCCGCGCAGCTCCACGTAGGCCTTGGGAACGTCTGCGCCGAGGCGCGTTCCCTGACCGGCTGCCGCGACGAGAGCAATGACGCGCGGGGTGGGCTGATCCTTAGTCTTCGTCGTCGAAGGAGAGGTCATCGAGATCGACGTCATTGTCAATGTCGGTGGTAATGGACTTGTCATCCACCAGGCCAGCGGCGCGGTGACGCTCGATGGTGGCGTTGATTTCCTCCATCATGGTGTCAGCCTTCTTCTCATCAACCGGCTTGGCCAGGGAGAGCTCACCGACCAGAATCTGGCGGGCCTTGGCCAGCATGCGCTTTTCACCAGCGGACAGGCCACGGTCCTGGTCGCGGCGCCACAGGTCACGCACAACCTCGGCCACCTTGTTGATGTCGCCGGAGGCGAGGCGCTCCTGGTTGGCCTTGTAGCGGCGGGACCAGTTGCCGGCCTCCTCGACGTCTACTTCGCGCAGGACGGAAAAGACCTTCTCGAGGCCTTCCTTGCCCACGACGTCGCGCACGCCGACCATCTCAACGTTCTTGGAAGGCACGCGGACCACGAGGTCGGACTGGTTGATTTGGAGAACGAGGTATTCGAGCTCCTCGCCGCCCATCTCCCGGGTTTCAATCGCCGTAATCTTGGCGGCGCCGTGGTGGGGGTAGACGACGACCTCTCCGACCTTAAATTCCATTGCCACTCCTTGTGAAGCCTTTGAGACGGTGCCCATCGTGTGCTCTCGGCGTACTCTCGGTGGGCCGCATATACAGGGAATCTATTTTAGCACGCAGCCATCGTGCCCCGCTCCCCCGCCCGGGTACCGCCTGCCCGCCGCTTTACACCACGGTGACGCCCCATAGAAAGCTCGGCTACCCCCGGTCTACCCAAGGGGTTTGCTGGAAACTGTGTGCTTTCTCCCCAGAGGTACTAGGCTAAAGCGTTGATAAGCTTTGTGATCGCAATTCAATGGAGGACACTCACAGTGCAGTCCCTGAAGTCCGCCGCTCGCTGCGGTGCCATCATGTCAGTTACCGCCCTCTCCGCGCTGGCCTTGGCGTCCTGCTCGGCCGGTCATGTTGCTCAGACCGCGGAAAAGGTGATTGCTGTCGACGGCGCATCCGCAAGCTCCGAAGATGGAAAGGTGGCCGTGCGTGACGTCACCATTCAGGTTGAGCCGGACACCGGTGAGACCTCCCTCAAGTTCATCGCCGTCAACCAGGGCTACAAGGTCAACGACGTCGTCCTCGAGTCCGTCAGCGTCGACGGCCAGGATGTTCCTCTGGAGGGCGTCGAGCCGCTCCCCCGCGATCATTCCCTCTTTGCTGATTCCCAGACGAACCTGGACCGCCTCCCCAAGGACGGCAAGGATGAGAACATCACTTATGTGACCACCTCCCTGGAGAACGAGGACTACGCCTTCGGCGGCTCCCGCCCGGTGACCTTCACCTTCAACACCGGCACCATTGAGGTTGACGCCACCGTGTCCGCCTCCCCGCTGCAGTCCGGTGACTTCGACCGCGACCCGCAGTCCACCGAAGGCTACGCCGAGAACAAGTAAGCCTTTTCTTCAAAGCGCAACCGCCCCAGCTGCCAAAGTTTTCCCGGATCTTCGAATCGGGGAATCAACTTCGTCAGTTGGGGCGGTTGCGTTTCGTATTAGTGCTTCCGTAGATGCACAAAGGCCACCGCATGAGATACACGCGGTGGCCTTTTCTACAGTGCCAGTGAGGTGCTTAGGCCTGAGAAGAGGTCAGAGCCAGCACAACGATGGAGTTCACGATGCCCAGGGAGGACAGAGCAGCCGGAACCAGAAGAAGGTTCGGCGCCTGCGGGCCACCGACCTTAACCATCTGATCCATAACCTGGTTCAGCGGCTCCGGGTAGGTAGCAGCAGAAGCGGCCGGGGTGCCTGCAACGGCCAGAGAGGTAGCAGCGGCCAGGGCAACGAGGGTGCGACGAATCTTCATTTTGTCTCCTTGAATAGTGAGGTTTGTGTGTGAGAGGTCTGGACTAGGACAGCAGGTTCGACAGGAAGCCCAAGGAGGACAGGGCAGCCGGGACGAGGATGATGTTCTGAGCCTCGTAGCCAGCGGTGTTAGCAATCTGGGTCAGAACGGAAGCCAGCGGCTCCGGCGCCTGCGCTGCGGAAGCAGCCGGGGTACCAGCAAAAGCGATGGCAACAGCAGCGCCAGCGGCAACGAGAGTGCGACGAATCTTCATGAGAATTACCTTCTTACTAGAGAATCGGACAGATATGAAGAGGGACAGGCACACACATTGGAGTAACCTGCTTAACACTGTAACGCCTTCATGAGTAGCGCGCGCGGTAAGTGAAAAAGACCTACTTCATTTCACGAGCACACTGGATGTCCACGCGGCTTACTAGAGTGTGAGACATGGCAAAAAAGGTTCGTCCCGTCCACACGTGTTCTGAGTGTGGCTTCGTCTCCCCCAAGTGGCTTGGCCGCTGCCCTGAGTGCGGCTCGTGGGGGACGCTGCAGGAAACCGCGGCGACTCAAAGCAGTACCGCCGCCCAAGCCGCGGTGTCTGGGCGGCGCCCCACAGGCTTGACGCCGACGAGCCCGGCGGTGCCGATAACGACGGTCGGCGCGTCAGCGACGAAGGCCATCAATACCGGCATCGGGGAGCTTGACCGCGTTCTCGGCCGCGGCATCGTCCCTGGTTCGGTCGTGCTCATGGCGGGAGAGCCGGGAGTCGGCAAATCCACTCTGCTGCTGGAGGTAGCCTCCCGCTGGGCACAGTTGGGCCGCACCGCCCTGTACGCCACCGCGGAGGAATCCGCAGGGCAGGTCCGCGCCCGCGCGGAGCGCACCGGGGCGCTGCATGAGACGCTCTACCTTGCGGCCGAGTCAAACCTGGACGTCGTCTTTGGCCATGTAGAGCAGCTTAAGCCCAGCCTGCTTATCGTGGACTCCGTCCAAACCATGCACGCCGCCGGGGTCGAAGGCGTCGCTGGCGGCGTAGCGCAGTCACGGGCTGTGACCGCAGCGCTGACCACGCTAGCTAAAACCACCGGCATCCCTATCCTCCTCGTCGGGCACGTGACCAAGGACGGCAACGTCGCCGGACCACGCGTGCTCGAGCACCTCGTGGACGTTGTCTTGAACTTTGAAGGTGACCGCCAATCCTCACTGCGGCTGCTTCGCGGCCTGAAGAACCGCTTTGGCGCTACCGATGAGATGGGTTGCTTCGAACAGACAGCGGCCGGAATCAGGGAGGTCGCGGATCCTTCCGGGCTCTTTCTTTCCCACCGCGGCAGCACCCCGGATGGCTCCGCGGTAACCGTCGCCATGGATGGTGTGCGTCCCATCTTGGCCGAGGTACAAGCGTTGACTGTCGATCCCGTGGCCAAGAACCCGCGGCGCGTGGTGACGGGGCTCGACGCCAACCGCGTCCCCATGGTGCTCGCGGTGCTGCAGGCCCGCGCGGGCGAGCGCACCAACGATAAGGACGCCTACGTGGCCACGGTGGGAGGGATGAAGATTCAGGAACCAGCCACGGATCTTGCCGTAGCGCTCGCCACGTGGTCCTCCTTGCACGAGCAGCCGCTACCACCGAAGACGGTGGTCATCGGTGAGGTGGGCCTAGCTGGCGAGGTGCGCCGTGTGCCGAACCTAGACCGCCGCTTGGCAGAAGCGTCCCGTTTGGGTTACCGCTACGCCATCGTCCCGCCCGGAAAGGTAGAGATCGGCGGCGGCATGCAGGTGCACCAAGCCGCAACGCTGAGCGAGGCGATTGCAGCGCTTAAAGCAAGTTAAACGGCAACGCTGGGGAGTAGTTTTCCCCGATGACGGTATGCAGGAAGTAAGCACCCGGCTCGGCTTCCTCACGCTCGGTACACTTGCCCGGTTCGGAGCGCTTGCGGGACCAATCCGCCTGGAAGTAGCGGGTCTCACCGGACTTGAAGGTCTGCTTGCCGGTTTCTACAGAGGCATAGCAGTCAGTATCGGCCCACACGCGCTCGTTAGAGCCCATCTTGTAAACCTCAAAGCGCAGCTGCTCTTCATCGAGGTCGATGGAGCAATCCTTTGTCGTCGGGTTAAAAACCTCCAGGTAGAAGGTCGGCATCTTACCGGCCGGGACGCTGTCCTCATTGGTCTTAGCCAGCACCTTGAGGTCCTGGAGGGAGCACGTCGTCTTGGACGGGTCCACGGTCAGCTCATCCGGCTTCGCCTCTGACGTTGGTTCTTCCTTGCCGGACTCGCCCGCCTCGGATTTCGCCGGTTCCGTCGAACCCGTCGCTTCGGCGGATTCCTTGGCTGAGGTGGGCTCCGTCGTTTCCGCTGCGGAGGTTGTTTTTTCCGAAGGTGCCAAGGTATCCGAAACCGCTGCCTGCTGCGACTCGGCCGCCGAGTCCTCCTTCGAACCGCCAAAGAGCGCGGTAGCAGCGAAGATAAGAACAACCACGAGTACCAAGATCGCCACGAGTGCGGCGACGCGACGACGCACGTAGATCTCTCGCGGCAGCTGCTTCGGGGTACGGGATGGCTCAGTCACAGGTCTTAGTTTAAGGGGACTCGAGCCCAACCCGGGCCAGCCCCAAGCCGCGTGTCTTGAGCAGCGGCTTCTACGCGCTTGGGGCCCGCCCAGCGCCCAGGGCTAATGAACTCCGTGCAGGACGACGGTTTCCACGCTGGAATCCTCAAGGAGGTAGCGCAGGCCGACGATGCCGAGCGTTCCGGCGTCGAGAAGCCGGCGTGCAGCCGGAATATCGGAGATGATCTGGGAAACCACCTGCGCGGTGTTTTCGCGCTCGAAGTCAGCGCGCTCTTCGCGGCCATCACGCTTGGCCACCATCGAGGCCGCGGCAACTTGCTCGATGATCGGGCGCTGCAGGCCCGTGGGCAATTCGCCACCATCCAGGAAGTCCTTGGCCGCGCCCACTGCGCCGCAGGACTGATGTCCCATGACAACGAGCAGGTTGGCGTGGAGGTTTTCTAAGGCATAATCCAGCGAGGCCATCACCGCGCTGTCCAAAATGTGGCCCGCGGTACGGATGACGAAGGCATCGCCGAAACCAATGTTGAACACGTGCTCGATCGGCGCGCGGGAGTCCGAGCAGGCCAATACGATGACGCGCGGATCCTGGCCCTGGGTCAGGCCAGCGCGCAGCTTCGCGTCCTGGTTAACGGCGATGAGGTTGCCCGTAACGAGGCGTTGATTACCTTGCTGGAGGGCTTCCCACACTTTCTGTGGATTTTGAGGAACTTTTGCTAAAGGCATGTTTCTTAGCTTAGACCTCAGCGCCCTACACTGAGGTGCCTATGGATACCCAAGCTGTCGTGGAATGGTTCGATGCCCATGAGCGCCCCCTGCCGTGGCGCCGACCGGGTACCTCAGCGTGGGGTGTGCTCTTAAGCGAGGTCATGAGCCAACAGACCCCCGTCGCACGCGTGGCCCCACAGTGGGAGGAGTGGATGCGCCGCTGGCCCACCCCACACGACCTCGCGGCGGCATCCAAAGCGGATGTACTGCGCGCCTGGGGAAAGCTGGGCTACCCGCGCCGCGCGCTGCGCTTGTGGGAGTGCGCGAAGGAGATTGGTGAGGGGGCGGTTCCGGGGGACGTCGACAAGCTCTTGGCGTTGCCCGGGATCGGTGAGTACACCGCGCGCGCCGTGGCGTGCTTCCATTTTGGCTACAACGTCCCGGTGGTGGATACCAACGTGCGCCGCGTCTATGCCCGCGCCGAGGAGGGCCGCTTCCTCGCGCCGCCTCCCACAAAACGCGAGCTGGCACAGGTGGAAGCACTGCTTCCGGAGGAGAATGGGCCACGTTTTTCCGCCGCGCTCATGGAGCTCGGTGCACTGGTGTGCACAGCCAAGAACCCCGACTGCGCCGCCTGCCCCATCAAAGCCTCGTGCGCGTGGCAGCTCGCGGGCTGTCCGGAACCCAGCGAAGAGGAGGCAGCGCGGGCAAAGAAGCGCGTGCAGAAGTTCACCGGCACGGACCGCCAGGTGCGCGGGCTGCTTCTCGACGTCCTCCGAGGCTCACCCCACCCAGTTCCCCAAGCCGACCTGGATGCGGTGTGGCCGGACGCGACGCAGCGCTCGCGGGCGCAGGCCTCGCTTATCGAGGATGGCCTAATGGACATCAACGAGCAGGGCCTGTTTCACCTGCCGCACTAGGCACGTGCGAGAAATCGATGAGGTGACCGAAGGTCCAATCGCGGTCAGTCAGCAGGCGGGCGAGGATGAGCCCGCAACCAATGGCCGCCACGGCCATCGAGGCAGTGGCGAAGTTGTTCAACGCCTGGTCCATGTTGCCAACATTAAGGTGATAAACCGTGCGGAACATGGAGGTTCCCGGGATCATGATGACGGACGCCGGCACCGTCGTGGTGATGCGCGGTAGATGCGCGCGCTTGGAGGCCACCGCGCCCAAGAGCCCCACGATGAGACCGCCGGCGAACGCGCCGACGTAGCTTGTGGCCCCGACCCCGATAAGGATAAGGCGAACGAGGTTGGCCACCGTTCCCACCGCGGCCGCCACGAGCACCATCCGGCGCGAGGAATTAAAGAGGAACGCGAATCCGGAAATGCCCAAGAAGCTGGCCGCCGCGGCGGCGAGGTACCACACCGGCGCATAGTCGGGGATGCCCGGTTCCGGAGTTAGCTCCGTGGTCCAGCTGACCAACGCCACGGTAAAGGTCGCGGCGGTGATCACCGTCAGCGCATAGGTCAGGCGGGAAAGCCCGGCCTCGAAGTCGAAGCGCGCGAGGTCAATGAGCGCGGAGAACAACGGGAAGCCGGGAATGAGGAAGAGCACCGCGGCCACGTAGCCCGAGGAAAACTCTGACGGGTCCGCCACTCCGGCGGCGGCCACGGCCTCGGTGGTGAAGAAGTACACGAGGCTGGCCACCGTTCCGGCTGCCACGATGCACCCCAGTTGGTGGACGTGCTTGCCGTGCAAAACCGCGCGGGTGAGCTGACCACAAAAGGCGGCGAGGGCTACCAGCAGAATCGCCAGCGGCGTAAAGAAGTTCAGGACCGCGAAAGAGGCGCACGCAATGGACGCCGCCGCAGCTAGGAGCCAGCGGTTCCACCGCTTGACCACGTTGGCCTCGATGACGTCGAGCATCTTTGTAAGTTCTTCCGCCGTGATGCCCGCGTACAGCCGGTGGTGGGTCAGGTCCTCAAGGGCTTCGATCCGGGAAGCGTCGACAGCCGGCGAATGCTGTTGCGCCACCACCGTGCGGAAGTCGCGGCCACGGTGGAACGTACAGGTGATCTGTGTGACGCCAACGTTGGCGTCGAGCCGATCAAAGCCGAGCGCGCGGGCGGCACGTTTCATGCCGCGCAGCACGCGGTAGCCGGACGTTCCCGCACCCATGAGCATCATGCCTAGGCGCAGGACGACGTCGGCCTCGTACCCCATACGGACATAGTCGCTGCTGGGGTGAGAAGTCATTAGCGCCAGCGCCCCCGGAAGTTCAGTCCACCTGGAAGATTGACCCACATGCCGCCGCGGGAGTTAAAGGTCACGGGACCGACCTTTGTTGACATCGAGGCACCGGAGCCGGAGAGATTGATCCAGCTATTTTTTCCGGTCTTCTTGCGCTTGCGAAAATAAATGCCCATGCGCGCTAGCTTAGCGCAGCGACGTCTCAGCGCAGCGAAGTCGCTGCGCACCGGCGACAGAGCGATTACCCTTACGGCATGAATCTAATCTCTCCTCGCGCACTCGTGGCGGCCCTTACGCTGGCGGCTTCTGCGCTGCTGCCCGTCACAGCATCGGCTACACCCGGCACGCCGACCTCCGCCCATCCGATTGACCACCTCGCAGGCGTCTCCGGCGTCACTGCGGAGAAGATCTCCTATGAGTCCACGCTCATGGACGGCTCCCCCACCACCGTCACCGGCGTCATCTACGAGCCTTCCGCTGCCTGGAGCGGCCCGGGTGAGCGCCCCACCATCATCTTCGCACCCGGCACCCGCGGCGCGGGCGACCAGTGCGCTCCGTCCAATGCCACGCAGTCGGTGGGCAACGTCGCGCTGGGTCCGGCCAATCAGGTCACGCTCAATATGAACTACGAGTACGCGCTGTACCAATACGCCGCGCAACAGGGCGTGCGCGTGGTCACGACCGACCTGGTTGGACTCGGCACACCAGGTCACCACACCTATGTCAACCACATCGAGGAAGCACACGCGGTTCTCGACGCCGCCCGCGCCGCCCTCCGCCACGCGAACGCGCCGATAGATGCCCCCGTGGGTTTTGCTGGCTATTCCCAAGGAGGCGGTGCGGCCGCGGCCGCAGCCGAGTACGCGGAAACCTATGCACCGGAGCTCAACGTCAAGGGCACCTACGCCGGTGCCCCGCCGGCCGATCTTTTCGAGGTCATGAACGCGGTCGATGGCTCCTCCATCGTTCACGTGTTGGGCTATGCCATCAACGGCTATGCGGAGCGCAGCCCTGAGTTTTATAACGAGGTCGTCACCGAGATGAACCCGCGCGGCATGCACTTCCTTGCCAGCGCCGCCCACGCCTGCATTGGTGATTCGATTGCGACGTGGGGCTTTACCCGCACCAGCCAGCTGACCAAGACGGGCGAGTCCTTCGGCGAACTTGTGCGCCGCAAACCGGCTGCCGCCCAGATGCTTGCGGAGCAACGACTGGGCCAGCGTGCCCTCAACGCCCCGATGCTGGTCATGAACTCCCCCACCGATGACCTCATCCCCTACGAGCAAGCTCGCGCGATGGCCGGTAGCTACTGCTCACTCGGCGGCACCGTCCAGTTTGACGCCGCCGACCCCGTCGACGTTCTTCCCCACTCCGGGGCCAACCACGCCGTTGGCATCATCAACTCGGTTCCGCGCGGCGTGGACTATCTGATCGATCGCTTCAAGGATGTCCCCGCACCCTCTAACTGCCAGGCTTCCTAAGACTTAGTGCAAACCACCCAAGGATGAGAATGGCTCCTCGGCCTGGATGTCGTGCAAGGGCACGCGCACCCAAGGCGAATCACTGTGTGCGAGCAGCTCGGTGATCCGTTGCGATTGATCCTTCATCGCAGCGGTGACGTCGGGCTCACCATCACTCGCCCAGATCATTCGACCCCACCAGAAACTTGCGGCTACGTCAGCCCACGACACGAAGTAGCGCTGCAGCGCCGCCACGGCCTTGTCTGAAATCTGAAGGAACTCTTCTGGAGAGATCCACCCCAGCTCCGTTGCCGGGCCACCAACGGCGTGAACACGGATTATGTCCCATGCGCGCGTAGTGGTGGGCAGTGCCGGGGCCGCTGCTTTGGCAAAGCCCTCCGAGCGCAACATCCTCACGAGGTAGCGGAACTTATGTTCTCCAAGGCGCGGATCCGCGCCTTGGGCAATAAAGAAGTCTTTGAGGAACTCGACCTTTTCCTCCACTTCCGCGTCTAGCTCGCGCTCGGGGACGTTCTTCACGGCGTATGCGAGGGGTAAAACCAGGTCATTTTCCACGTGCTGGCCACCTTCGAGCAGAGCATCAATAACCTGATACGCTTCCTGTGCACCAGTGACCCCCCAGTTTTGCTCGAGAGATGTTTTGTAGTATTTGGCCGCCCTTGCGTTGATGGCCTCAACCCCTAGCGGGGTCGCAAACGCCTTATTGCTCTTGTACGTCATTCCCCACGAGTGGCGGCGCACCTCATCGTCGCTCGGCGTCGGTTCCGGCCACGGGAACTTTGTAAGGCGGTAGATCCAAGTGTCATCAAACTTTGCTGGCGTGAACGTTGAGCTCATACCCACACAACGTACCGAGGTTTCTGGCACGGTTCCGTGGTGTCCCATCCATCACCCCTATGCTGGGGGTGATCTACACCATAATTCAGCACACCCAGTCACAGTTTTTGATGTGTTGTTAGTCTCGTGTGCATGACAGGACCCCAAATTGCAATGACAGACCGGCCAGATCTCGGTGCTGCGCTTAAACGTGCTGGTGATTCCGAGATTGTGCACGCTGCCGCCGCAGCCGTTGTAGAAGGCCTTGGTGTCGACGAGATTGTGCTGGAAGCCGCCGCTACGAAAGCTAGCGGGGTGGATGGTGCCGCGTTTGTCACCAACCGAAGGATCCTCGTGACCGCCGATAAGAAGGATCCATCTCATTTTGAGTTCCTTGAACTTGACAACCTGGGCAACGTCACAGTTCTGCCCTACCAGGATGGCTGGGCCGTCGTGGCTCAACTCTACAACACATACAAAGTGTGGAGCGGGTTCACGGAAAAGGCCGCGCGTCGCGTGCAGTTTGCCGCCCAGTGGGCCCTGACCGCAGGCCGGGAGGCACGAACGGAGGCCTCGCGCGCGGTGTCTTCGGAGGAGCTTTTTAAGCGGTGGAAAGAAAACAAGCACCGTCTCAATCGCAATAGCTTTGAAGAGCACGTTGAGTCGATGCGCTCCCTGTATTCCGATATTGATTCACGGTGGTGGACTGAATAATGAGCCGACTTGCATACCCGGGTTCGCCCGATCACCTTAACGGGGCGGAAGACACATCACACATCAAAGAAGGCCAGACAGTTGCGGATAATGGCTACCGCCATTTCATCAAGCATGGCGAACTACTAGACCCAGGCGCAGCTTCGAAGAATGCATCAGGCACCGCCTCCACGTCGAACCCCACCGCAGGCACGACAGGTTCCCATACCGATGCCCCGAAGCAAGGCCTCAGTGTAAAGAAGCAGCTGTTGCTCCTTCCGCTAGTAATCGCGGTCATCGTGGTGGTAGCGATTGGTTACGTCGCAGCTAAAGATGCCCTCTTTGGTGACAAGTCTGAGGATTCCGCCGCGCCTGCGCAGCCCGCCGCTGAAGCACCTGCCGATTCCGGGGCTTCCAACGGTGACACCGCCGGCGAGACCGGTGGCGATACTGCTGGCGACGCTCAAAGCGGCCTCACTCCTACCGACCATGCGCCCGAGCCGATTGCTGACTTCGTGGAAGTGTGCACAGATTATGAAGTGATGTTCAGCTACTACGGCGCGGATAACTCCCCTGCCCCAGAAGCGAAGGGCACCAACTGTTCCGTGGATACTACGAAGGCGCCTGAGGTTGGTTATGTAGTCTTCACCGATGATCCTGCTGCCACCGCCGCCGTTCGTGACGGCAAGCCCGTCTTGGACGCCGCTGAGATTCCGGCAGAATCAACGCGCGGTTCCACATTCAAGGCACAGCGATTGGAGGCCATCTTCACTGTTCAGGAGATCCTCGCGGATGATAAGGGAATCGTTGAGTACATGATCAAGAGTGATGACCCTGAAGTAGCAAAGAAAGCTCTGGTAGACCTCGGCGTGGCCAAGTAGAGCTAGAACGCACACTTTTGCCCGCCGCCATACGTTTTCATTTTATTGTCAATAAGCGTTGGTGGTGATAGGCTGAGTGCATGGCACACGAGCACCACGACCATGATCACTCCAGCACGCCGCTGCGCGCGCTCCTGATTGCGCTCAGTATTACCGGCATTGTCTTCTTCGCGGAGCTAATCGGCGGATGGTTGGCGGGCTCGATGGCACTGATGGCGGATGCGATGCACATGCTTTCCGACGCCGCGGGACTCATCATTGCGGTGATCGCAGTGTTGGTTGGGCGGCGCCAAGCATCAGCCCAGGCCACCTACGGCTACCGGCGAGTAGAGGTACTTGCGGCGCTAGCCAACGCAGTAATGGTGCTGGCAATCTCAGTGTGGATTGTCGTCGAGGCGGTGCGCCGCCTGCAGAGCCCGGCCGAGGTACAGGGCAAGGCGATGCTGATCATCGCGGTGATCGGCCTGGTAGCCAATGCGCTCTCGGCGTGGGTGCTGCACCGGCACCGCGAGTCCTCGATCAACGTGGAAGGCGCGTTCTTACACGTACTGGTGGACTTGCTCGGCTCGGTCGCGGTGATCGTAGCGGGCATCGTGGTGCTGACCACGGGATTTGTGGCGGCGGACGTGATCGCCTCTTTAGTCATCGCGGCGATGGTGCTCCCACGCGCGTGGCAGCTCATGCGGTTGTCGGCAAGCGTTCTGCTCGAGCAGGTTCCGGCGGGCTTCGACGCCAGCGTGATCGAACCCGTGCTGCGTCGGGTCGAAGGCGTTGCCGACATCCATGACCTGCACCTGTGGAGCCTGGACGGAGTCAACGTTCTCACGACCGTGCACATCGTGCGCGACGGCACCGTCGACACCGGTCCGCTGTTAGATGCCGCCCAGCACGTTCTGCGCAAACATGGCATCGAGCACTCCACCATCCAAATCGAGCCCCCAGAACACGAATCCCACGAGACAGTGTGCTGATTCTGTTCTAGTTGTGGGCACGCCGCCCACCGGGCCGTCCCGCCCACCGGTCACGCAAAGAAAGCCCCGAACCGCACGGAGTGTCACTCGCATGCGGTTCGGGGCTAATCCTTATAGGCCCAGCGCGGGGCCCAAGTCAGCGCTTAGAGCGGCTGGCCAGCACCGGCACCAGCCGGCGGCGGATTGCCGTCATCACCATCGTTGTTGTGGGATTCCTCGGCGGAGTCGCTACCAGACTCATCGAGGACATCCGGGGTGACGGTGTCAGGACCATCGGAATTCGGACCGTGGGATCCCTCATCGATCTCGGTGGCTAGTTCCTCATCGGCCTCGCGCACGGCGGTTTCCTCGAGCTCCTTGTCGAAGGTGTCCTCCGGCAGCGGGCGCGGACGCGGGGTGAAGGTAAAGGTTGCGGAAGAGTTGTCCTTGGACTCACCATCCCAGCCTTCAACATCCACGGTGATGATCTCACCGGCGCCAATTTCACCGAAGAGGATCTTCTCGGAGAGCTGGTCCTCAATCTCGCGCTGGATGGTGCGGCGCAACGGGCGAGCGCCCAAGACCGGATCGAAGCCACGCTTGGCAAGAAGATCCTTGGCCTTCTGGGTGAGCTCGATGCCCATGTCACGCTCGGAAAGCTGCTTCTCGACGCGTCCGATGAGCAGCTCCACCATCTCGACGATCTGCTCCTGGGTGAGCTGGTGGAAGACCACAATCTCATCGATACGGTTGAGGAACTCAGGGCGGAAGTGCTTCTTCAGCTCGTCGTTGACCTTGTTCTTCATGCGCTCATACTGCGCATCCGAATCATTCTCCGAGGAGCCGGTGAAGCCCAAGCCCACGGCCTTCGAGATGTCCTGGGTGCCCAGGTTGGAGGTGAAGATGAGCACCGTATTCTTGAAGTCCACGATGCGGCCCTGGCCATCGGTCAGGCGGCCGTCCTCCAGCACCTGCAGCAAGGTGTTGTAGATCTCCTTGTGGGCCTTCTCGATCTCGTCGAAGAGGACCACGGAGAACGGCTTACGGCGGACCTTCTCCGTCAGCTGGCCGCCTTCCTCGTAGCCGACGTATCCCGGAGGAGCACCGAAGAGACGGGAGGCGGTGAAGCGGTCGTGGAACTCACCCATATCGATCTGGATAAGGTCATCATCCGAACCGAAGAGGAAGTTAGCCAAGGACTTCGACAACTCCGTCTTACCCACACCGGACGGGCCGGCGAAGATGAAGGAACCGGAAGGACGGCGCGGATCCTTCAGACCAGCACGGGTGCGGCGAATGGCGCGGGACACAGCCTTGACGGCTTCGTCCTGGCCAATGATGCGCTTGTGCAGCTCCTCCTCCATGTTGAGGAGGCGGTTGGATTCCTTCTCCGTGAGCTTGAGAACCGGAATGCCAGTCCAGTGAGCCAGGACCTCTGCGATCTGTTCCTCACCGACCTCAGCGATCTCCTCTAGGTCACCGGAACGCCACTGCTTTTCCTTCTCCGCGCGCTCTTCACCCAGCTTGCGCTCCTTATCGCGCAAGCCAGCGGCCTTCTCAAAGTCCTGGGCGTCGATCGCAGCTTCCTTCTCCTTGCGGACCTCAGCGATGCGGTCATCGACCTCGCGCAGGCCCTCCGGAGCGGTCATGCGCTTGATACGCATGCGGGCACCGGCCTCATCGAGGAGGTCCACGGCCTTATCCGGCAGGAAGCGGTCGTTGATGTAGCGGTCAGACAGGGAGGCCGCCGCCTTCAGTGCCTCGTCGGTATAGGAGACACGGTGGTGTGCCTCGTACTTATCGCGCAGGCCTTTGAGGATGAGGATGGTGTCATCGAGAGAAGGCTCTTCCACCTTGACCGGCTGGAAGCGGCGCTCGAGAGCGGCGTCCTTCTCAATGTGCTTGCGGTACTCATCCAGCGTGGTGGCACCGATGGTCTGCAGCTCGCCACGGGCCAGCTTCGGCTTCAGCAGCGACGCGGCGTCGATAGCGCCCTCGGCGGCACCGGCGCCGACCAAGGTGTGGATCTCATCGATGAAGAGGATGATGTCACCGCGCTGGTTAATCTCCTTGAGCACCTTCTTCAGGCGTTCCTCAAAGTCACCGCGGTAGCGCGAACCGGCCACCAGGGAGCCCAGGTCCAGCGAGTAGAGCTGCTTATCCTTGAGGGTCTCCGGGACCTTGCCGTTGACGATATCGAGAGCCAAGCCTTCGACCACGGCGGTTTTACCCACGCCGGGCTCACCGATGAGCACCGGGTTATTCTTCGTGCGGCGGGACAGCACCTGCATAATGCGCTCGATCTCGGAATCGCGGCCCACCACTGGGTCCAGCTTGCCATCGCGCGCAGCCTGGGTGAGGTTGCGGCCGAACTGGTCCAGCACCAGAGAGTTGGAACGCTCACCGGAGCCGCCCGAGCCGCCACGGCCGCCCTGGCCAGCGCCAGCACCAGCGCCAACCGGGCCGGCACCGCCCTGGGACTGGTTGCCTTCGCCCTCGTTGCCCTCATATCCGGAGAGCAGCTGGATAACCTGCTGGCGAACGCGCGGCAAGTCAGCACCCAACTTGGTCAGCACCTGCGCAGCCACACCATCACCCTCACGGATGAGGCCGAGGAGCAGGAACTCGGTGCCAATGTATTTGTGCCCCATCTGGAGGCCCTCACGCAGCGAGAGCTCGAGGACCTTCTTGGCGCGCGGGGTAAATGGGATGTGGCCTGTGTGCGGCTGAGAACCTTGACCAATGATCTCTTCCACCTCACGGCGGACATCCTCCAGCGAGATGCCCATGGACTCCAAGGCCTTGGCTGCTACACCTTCACCTTCATGGATAAGCCCCAGGAGGATGTGCTCGGTGCCGATGTAATTGTGGTTGAGCATGCGTGCTTCCTCCTGCGCCAAAACGATGACGCGGCGAGCACGGTCAGTAAACCTCTCGAACATTACCTCTTACCTTTCGCTTTAAATGTGTCATCCACTCTAACGCGCGGGGCGGACACTCCATTCACGATTTTTCTCCCCACTTCCCCTAAATCCCCGTTTCCGCAGGCAACGGCACTGTACGCCGGTAGCGAACAGGCAGTAGAAAGCCCGCATCACGCACCAGCCTGCCATGGAGGCTTCATCCCCTTAGAATGAAGAGGATTCTATAAATCTCATCGTCGACTCTCCGCGAAGGATTTCCCCTCACCGTGTCTATGCTCCCAGAATTTTTCACCACCCAGCACCAGCTGCGCCAAAAGGCAGTCTTGGACCAAGGAGCCGACTCCACGCTCTTCCTCGTAGAAGATCCCTCACACGATGAGATGCTCGTGGAAATCTACGCCCCGGAGCACCGCGGCGTACTCCGCCAGTCCGGCATTATGGGGCAGCTACAGCACAGCGCCATCGCACCCATCGTGGGCACAGGCACGATGAACAGCGGTCAGGAATTCTTTGTGCGCCGCAGTCTGCCGGGCGAGCAGCTTTCTAACTTCACCTCCTCCGGCGTTGGCGCGCACCACCTGTCCCGGGAGGAAGCCCTCGCCGTCTTTGCTCCATTGGCAGACGCCACCGATTTTCTGCTCAACAAGGGCCGCGCCAACTACGCCATCCGCGCGCTCAATCCGCGTCGCATCATCCTGACCGATAACCGCTCGAATGCCTTCTTCGCTGCGGTCGGACCAGCCTCAACTAACGAAGCTCCCAACGCAACAGCGAAAGAAGCAATCGACCGCCTCGCGCGCATCGTCGCCGCCGCCTGCCCTTCCTTCCGCGCAGCTGCCGCCTACCCCTCGGCTGCTGCCGTCGTTGATTCGCTGCGTAGCGCGGGCACGACCAGCACGAACACGGCTGGCGCGAATACCAGTGGCACGAACACCGCCGCAACGGGCACACCGCAGTGGCAGCCAGAACAGCCTTACTCCCCCGCCCCGCAGGAGGGGTGGGGAACGCAGCCCCAACCGCAGGTCGCAGCTCCCGCTCCCGCGAAAGGCTCCACCAAGCGCAAGTCGACCTCGAAGAAGAAAGTCTTCGCCGGGCTCGGCGTGGGGCTTCTCCTCTTAGCTCTGATCGGCGGCCTACTGTGGTTCTTCTTGGGGCGGCCGGCGTGGTCCGAGGCGGAGCAGGCGCTTGTCGACGACCACCCGGGACTCATCAGCTCCCGTCCCGGCGGGGAAGGCTTCAGCGGTGCCACCTGCGATGCCCGCGAACCGGAAGATGGTCAGGACGCGAAAATCACCTGCGTTGGTGACGGTGTGGGCTACTCCGTGGCGCGGTACGGGGACGTCGCCAAGCGCGATGCAGCCGCCCCGACGCAGGATGCACAGGAACTGTCCAACGGACAGTGCACCGTGCGCAGCTACGACGTTTCCGACACCGAGCCGGTGTTCTACATGGGCGCCGAGGACTCGACCGACGCCGTTCTCGTGTGGGGCGAGGATGCAGAGGAGCTTCGCCTGAACATGCCGCTGTGCTAATTCACGCGCTTGAGCAGCGGCGCAATCACCGCAATGGCGGTGCCGGCCACGCCAGCGAAGAGGAAAGCCCAGTGCGTTCCCTGTGCCGTCGCTGCGGCTGGTCCCATCCCCGCCGCGACACCGGCCTGGGTGCCGCGCGTGAGGAAGACAACGAGGAAGGCCGTTCCCATCGCACCCGCCAGTTGCTGGAAGGTGTTCATGATGGCCGACCCGTGCGAATACAGCTTCTCCGGAAGCGAGGACAGCGCTGTTGTCATCAACGGCGTCATCATCAGGCACATGCCGAAGGAGAAGAGAACGTGCATGCCCACAACCATCCACACGGCTGAGTTCTCGCCCAAGGTGGCCAAGAGCCACAGGCTGGCCACCATAAACAGCGAGCCCGGAATCATGAGCGGGCGCGGGCCATAGGAATCGAAGAGTCGGCCCACAATCGGGGAAAGAAATGCTTGGAGAATTCCACCCGGCATCACCGCCAAACCCGTGGCAAAGGCGGTGACGCCCAGGGTGGTCTGCAGGTAGATGGGCAAGACCGTAACCATTCCCAGCATCAGGCCGAAGGACAATACCAGGATGAGCACCGCGAGCGTGAAGTTGCGAACGCGGAAGGGGCGCATATCCATTAGTGCACGATCCTCGAGCGCCAGACGCCGCTGCCGGCGGATGAAGACGATGAGCGCGATGACGCCCACCACGGTGACGGCGATGTCTACCCAGGCGCCACCCTGCAGCATCTTTTCAATCGAAGACAAACCATAGATCAGACCGCCAAATGCACAAGCAGAAAGAAGTACGGAGGGACCGTCGAGTGGGGTATCGCGGTTCTCACCCACATCACTCAGGCGCCAGAGACCAGCCACCAGGATGAGAGCGATGAGCGGCACCATGGCCCAAAAAATGACGTGCCAGGTGAAGCGGTTGAGGATTGCCCCGCCGACCGTGGGGCCCAGCGCCGGGGCGACGGAAATAACCACAGAAATAATGCCCATCACCGTGCCGCGGCGCTGCGGTGGGACCAGAGTCATGGCCACGGTCATGAGAGTGGGGATCATCAACGCAGTCCCGCCTGCTTGCAGGACGCGCCCGAGGAGCAGAGCGACGAAGCTCGGCGCAAGGGCCGCCACCACGGTGCCTGCCAGGAAGAACCCGGCAGAGGCGAAGAAAATCTGGCGCGTGGTGAGCCTCTCCAGCAGGTAACCGGTGGTCGGAATGACGACGGCCATGGTGAGCATGAATCCCGTCAACAACCACTGTGCGCTCGTGGCGGGGATGCCATAGTCCGCCATGATGGCTGGTAGTGCGACGGACAGCGAGGTCTCGTTGAGAATCATGACCATCGCTCCCAGCACCAGGATGCTGAGGTTGATGACTACCTTGGAGGGAATCTCAGCGGACATGCGGCCAGCCACACCTTTCTTTTCTCTGCTCTGGGGATACTCGCGCCAACGCTTCCGATGTCAGCGCGCAAGGAGTTTAGAGTACTCGCAAGCTAGCCGGGGATGCCACATGAGCCAGGGCAGCGAGGTTTCCTCGCTCCCCGGCAGGTGGTGGGGTTTTAAGGAATCGTTTCCATGTTGCGGGACGTGATGACCACGACGCTGCCACCGCTATCCAGGCTGCAACCCAGCAGCCGGTTTTCTGGGGTATCCTCCCACAGTTTCGGCGCACCGTATGCACAGTGTCCTAGGTCAGTCTCGAGGTGGCCACGGCTTCCGCCCTCGCCAGCCTGCCAATCATGGTTGGCGTATTCATCCAACAATTCCATGGCGTCATTGCAATTCGTGCCGTCCTCTTGCACGTAGACCAAACCGGTGTCTTCACCACGCGTGCCGCTCTCACCACACACCGCACCGGTGTTGGCAATGCCATCCGCGTCCGGTTTCGCCGGGAAGGTATCGGAGTAGTACTGTCCATCATCCTTGACGGTGAAGTGGTGCCCGTTCGACTTGACCACGAACTCATTGCCGCTGTGCGCCTCAAAGGTTCCACCGTCAAAGCTCACGGTCTCGCCCTCGTTGAGCGTTTCAACCTCGGTGGGCCTATAGAACTCGATGGCCCACACAGGGAAGAAGCCACGGTCACTGCGGTAGCTCACCGCGTTTGACCTCCAGCTTTGCATGACTGGCCCCGGATAGATTGGCGGATCAGCAAACTCCACCTTGCAGTTTGGGCCGTCAGTCTCTTCGTGAATGAGGCAGAGGACGCGCCCATCAGGGCTCTTGACGGCCGGGATGGGGTTCGGAATACTCGCCCGATCACCGCCGGCCATAAAGTCCTTCGGATCGCGTTCCTTCAATCCGCCGGGTTTGTCTTTATCGGGCTTGGCGCTGCTCGACGCCGCGGCCTCAGTAGAGCTACTGGAGGCAGACTCAGAGCTAGTGGAGCTGGCTGAGTTCTGTTGAAACTGTGGCTCATCGCCCGCCGGTTCGCTCGTGGAAGAACACGAAGCCACGGCGCAGGCCATGAGGGAGGCAGAAAGGATAGAGAGAAGCTTCTTCATAACAATCATCGTCCCACGAATTAGTGCTGCGCTAGTAGTTATATGTGTATTTCGGAACATCTGGGTGTACAGCGTCGAGAAGAATGACCCGACCATTACCGGACAAATCACCGCAGTGCAGACGGCGTGCATCCGGATCCGGCATGTCAATGTACTCCGGTTCTCGGTAGGAACACTTCCAGCCGTCAAGCTCCAAAATTCCGCGAGAGTTCATTTCTTTGATGTCCCACTCGTAGTTGAAGTACTTGTCCACGATGTCCATTGCAGTCGTGCAATTCGTCCCGTCTGTCTGCACAAAGACTTTCTGACGGCCAAAATTGGTGTCAGCCTCGCCGCAGACGGTACCCACGGGCGCATAGCCATTGGAGTCCGGTTTAAAAGGATAGGTATCCGCCGAAAACTGGCCGCCGTATTTCACGGTGAACTGGTGCCCTTGGGCCTGAACGGTGAATTCATCTGCGCTGGGGGCTTCAAAAACCACACCGTCTATTTCGACCTTCTCGCCTTCCCCCAGCTGCTGCGATGGAACCTGGTCGCCGGCATCCACCACGCCGTTGGGGAAGAAGCCTGCGCCATCTTTGAAGGAAACCATGTTCGCTTCCCATTGCGGGTTCTCGGGGTCAGGCAGGATAGGCGGGTTCTCAAAGCCAACGCTGCACCAAGGCCCTTTAGAGCCCTCAGTCAGAGAACACGACACCCTGCCGTCTGGGCTCCTCACTCCCCAAGCAACCGTGGTCTCATACCTGAACCCAGTGGCGCGGAAGTCCTCGGCATCGCGCTCTTTGAGTCCGGAAGATTGAGAGCCAAACTCCGGCTCGCGATCTGTGGAATCGCTTTCTTCGGCGCTTTCAGAGCTTTGCGCACTGCTTTGAGAACCGGAGGACTCCACAACTTCGAATCGATGGGTTTCCTCGGTTCCTTCATCAGAAGAACACGCAACCAAGCCAGCCGTTACAAGCGGCAGTGTGAGAAGAGAGAGTAGCTTTTTCATGCTTTGTATTTTTCCACGCAGGCAGGCTTCTCGCTGAGTGATGTGCGCTGTGGCAACAAACTGGAGGCTGCAAAACAACAACGCACAAGCCTTCAGCTGTGGGGCTGGTGGCTTGTGCGTTGCGCGCGGAATGTGCCGCGGGGTGAGCTCTGTGCGAGTTGGCCTCGGGCCTACTTCTCCGGCTTCACAATCGGGAAGAGCACGGTCTCACGGATACCCAGGCCAGTCAGGGCCATGAGCAGGCGGTCGATGCCCATGCCCGTGCCGGCTGTCGGAGGCATTCCCTGCTCCATGGCGGCGAGGAAGTCCTCGTCCAAGACCATGGCTTCCTCATCACCGCCGGCGGCCAAGCGCGCCTGATCCTCAAAGCGCTCGCGCTGGATAACGGGATCCACCAGCTCCGAGTATCCGGTAGCCAGCTCGAAGCCGCGCACGTAGAGATCCCACTTCTCGGTCACACCCGGCAGGGAGCGGTGCTGGCGGGTCAGCGGAGAGGTCTCGACCGGGAAGTTCTTCACAAAGATCGGGCCCTCCAGCTGGTCCTCGCAGAGCACCTCCCAGATCTCTTCCACCAGCTTGCCGTGGCCCCAGCCGCCGTCCTTCGGGACGTCGAGCCCGATGACGTCGGCAAGCGCCTTGAGCTCCTCGACGGTGGAGTCGATGGTGACCTCCGGCTGGCCCGGGAACTTGCGTTGCAGAGCCTCGTTGAGTGAGGGGTACATTTCAATCTCCGGCCACTCTTCACCACCGAAGTCATACTCAGTGCCATCCGCCAAGGTGACGGTGGTGGAACCGAAGACCGCACGTGCCACCGACTGGATGGACTCACGGGTGGTACGGGCGCAATCGTTGTAGTCGCCCCACGCGGCGTAGGTCTCCAGCATGGCGAATTCCGGGGAGTGGGAGCGGTCGACGCCCTCGTTGCGGAAGTTGCGGTTGATCTCAAAGACGCGATCGATGCCGCCGACGACGGCGCGCTTAAGGAAGAGCTCCGGCGCGATGCGCAGGTACAGGTCAATGTCCAAAGCATTGGAGTGCGTTACGAACGGGCGGGCTGCTGCACCGCCGTGGAGGGTCTGCAGCATCGGGGTTTCGATCTCTACGAAGCCCTCATCCTCCAGGTAGTTGCGCAGTGCACGCATGACCTTGACGCGGGTCATGGCATTCTTGCGGGCTTCCTCGCGCACGATGAGGTCGTTGTAGCGCTGGCGCACGCGGGTTTCCTCATTCATGTCAGCGAAGGACACCGGAAGCGGGCGCAAGGACTTCGCCGCCATGGTCCATTCGCTAGCCATGACGGAGAGCTCGCCGCGGCGCGAGGCAATTACTCGGCCGTGCACGGAGATGAAATCACCCAAGTCAACGTCGGACTTCCACGCGGCTAGGCGCTCCTCCCCTACCTCTGCAAGGGACAGCATGGCCTGCACCTGGGTACCGTCGCCATCCTGCAGGGTGGCGAAGCACAGCTTGCCGGTATTGCGCATGAAGATGAGGCGGCCGGCGATGGCCACCTCAACGTCAGTCTCCTCACCAGCGCTGAGGTAGGTAACGCCCTCTTCCGCGGCCGGTTCCTCGCCTTCGGCCACTACCTGGAACTGCTGGCGAAGATCCCGCAGAGAGATCGTGCGGTCTACGGTCACCGGATAGGGCTCGGTGCCGGACTCCAACAGTCGGGCACGCTTCTCGCGGCGAATGCGCAGCTGCTCGGGGACGTCAGTAACTTCAGTATTCTTCTTCTCGCTCACGGTTGTCTAGGGTAGTCGATCCCTATACGCTGGCGCGATCCCGGTTCACAGAGTGTTCATCTAGCGGTTAGACAGGATCAACCGCGCGGTCATCTCAACCGTATTAACTCATGACGTCCGTTGCGACACTTCGTTGCGACATCCCCTTGCGCAACCAACGATTTTCGATTTTTGGAGCATAACTTTCATGGCACTCAACGGCCGTAATCTCTTGGCTAACATGTTCACCTCGTCTCGTTCTTCTCTTACCTGCACCTACAAGTGCGGTAATGCCTGTTTCGGCGAATGCGAGAACACCTCCGACAACCCTTACTTCGGCGACCAGTTCTCCCGCCGTACCGCCCTGCGCGCCGGTGGCTTGGCTGTCGTCGCCGTTGGTGGTTCCTCTGCGCTGGCTGCATGCGCTGCTCCGGATGACAACGGGTCTGCGGCGGGCGGCTCCTCCAACAAGACCAGCGAAGTTAAGGGCTCCGACATCGAGCTCACCTCCGCCGAAGGCATGCACTTTGAAGCCGTTGAGGCCAATACCAAGGATGAGGTCGTCATCCCGAAGGGCTATGAGCAGTCCGTTCTGATTGCCTGGGGTGACCCAGTCATCGAGGGCGCTCCGGAATTCGACGTCAACAACCAGACCGCCGAAGCGGCGGAGAAGCAGTTCGGCTTCAACAATGACTTCGCCGGCCTCATCGAGCACCCGGATGACAAGAACCGCATGATCTACATGTGCTCGCACGAGTACACCACCGAGCCGATGATGTTCCCGGACTACGATCCGGAGAACCCCACCGAGGAACAGGTGAAGATCGGCTGGGCCGGTCACGGCCACACTATCCTCGAGGTGTCCAAGGTCAAGGGCTCCGGCGAGCTCAAGCGTGAGTTCGGCCCGCTCAACCGCCGCATCACCGCCACCACCCCGTTCACCCTGGTGGGCCCAGCTAAGGGCACTGACCTGGTGAAGACCTCCGCCGACCCGAAGGGTGAGAAGGTCCTGGGTACCCTCAACAACTGCTCCGGCGGCGTGACCCCGTGGAACACCATGCTCTCCGGCGAAGAGAACTTCGACCAATACTTCGCCGGCGGCGACATCAAGGATAAGAAGGCTGCTGAATCCCTCAAGCGCTTCGGCATCGAGGAAGGCCCGTCCGACCGCAAGTGGGAAAAGTACGATGACCGCTTTGATGTGACCAAGGAGCCGAACGAGCCGAACCGCTTTGGCTGGCTCGTGGAGATCAACCCGCTGGACCCGAAGTCCACCCCGATTAAGCACACCGCAGTGGGCCGCTTCAAGCACGAGGCCGGCAACATCCACATAACCAAGGATGGCACCGTGGTGTGCTACTCCGGCGATGACTCCCGCTTCGAGTACGTCTACAAGTTCGTCTCCACCAAGAAGTACAAGGAAGGCGATCTCGAGCACAACATGACCATCCTGGACCACGGCACCTTGTACGTGGCCAAGATGGAGGGCAACTCCCCGGAGAAGGAAATCGACGGCTCTGGTGTCCTGCCGGAGGACGGCGCTTTCGATGGCAGCGGCGAGTGGGTCAAGCTGCTGACCTCCGATACTGAGAACAACAAGTTCGAGTCCCACGTGGACGGCATGTCCGCCGAAGAGGTCGCCGTCTTTACCCGTGAGGCCGCCGACAAGGTGGGCGCCACCAAGATGGACCGCCCGGAAGACGTCCAGGTTCACCCGGAGACCGAGAAGGTCTACATCGCGCTGACCAACAATAAGTACCGCGGCGCCACCGGCGAGAACGCTAAGAAGAACAAGGAAGACGCCAAGGAATGGGCTCCGGTCAAGGAGAACAAGAACGGCCTCGTCATGGAGCTCGAGGATGACCACGCCGGTGAGAAGTTCACCTGGAACCTCTTCCTAGTCTGCGGTGACCCGCGTGAGGCCAGCACCTACTTCGGTGGCTTCGACAAGGAGAAGGTCTCCCCGATTTCCTGCCCGGATAACCTGGCCTTCGACAACCACGGCAACCTGTGGATCTCCACTGACGGCAACGCGCTGGACTCTAACGACGGCCTCTACGCCGTGACCACCGAGGGCGAGACCCGCGGCGAGCTCAAGTGCTTCCTCACCGTCCCGGCGGGCGCGGAGACCTGTGGCCCGATCGTCGACGATGACCGCGTCATGGTCAACGTTCAGCACCCGGGCGAGTCTGATGACGCCACCTTCGACAAGGCCACCTCCCACTGGCCTGATGGCGGTAAGTCCACCCCGCGCCCGGCCGTGGTTGTGGTGTGGAAGAAGGGCGGCAAGATCGGTACCGAATAAGGCACCGACGCTGCGTAGTGCGCACTCTTAGGCGGTGCGCAGCTGCGCCTCCAGCACCTCCTGTGCGAAGTCCCACAACGGGGTTGCAACCCCAGCTTTGACGCCCATGCGTCGGATCGCTCCGACCTGGGCGTCTAATTCGTTGGGCAATCCTTCCTTGATATCGCGCTGCATTGAGGACGTGCTGTCCGGGTGCTGCTGGCGGGCAAACTCCATGGTCTGTTCCACCACGTTCTCTGGTAGCTCCACGCCGAGTGCGCGCCCGACGGCCTCAACTTCCCGCATGAAGGCCTCGAGCTGGCCGGGGATTTCCTGGCAGAGGTACCCAATCGGTTTGTCCACCAAGGTGCCTAGAGTGCCTGTCGGGGTGACGAACATGGCTTTCGACCAGACGTCGACAAGCGCGGCGTCGTGGAACTTGCTGGAGGCCCCAGACTTTTTCAACGCGGCCGCCAGCTCCTCGCCCGTACGGCGCAGCGACTCCGGCGCCTCAGCACTCAGCGGACCAAAAGCCAAAGCCAAGGGCCCTGGGTTGCGCTTGATCTGAGCCGGTCCCAGGCGGGTGGCGTAAACGCGGGCGACACCGGCAAGGATGCTTTCCTCCCCGAATTCCTCGGCCGCCAGGTAGGGAATCTCAACCGAGTTGTGCGTGGTCACCACCGGGATCCCCTGCAGGGCCTCTCGGTCCTCCGCGCTGCCAAAGGTCTCGTTGCCCGGCAGCGCCTTCGACGCAATAACCGCCACGTCCAGCCCACCCAAGAGTTCTTTGACCTCAGCAAAAGTTTGGGCAGCCGGGACCTTAATGACCTCGGTGGTGGTGGGTTCCGCGTGGGCGTCGATCAGCGTCACGCCCGTCTCCCCCAACACCCGCAAGGTCTCACCGCGAGCGACGAAGGCGACGTCGTGGCCCGCTGCTTTCAGTTTTCCGCCAAAGTATCCGCCGATGGCGCCGGCTCCCAGAATTCCAATCTTCATGCCTCCAACCTAACTGGTGGAGACCTGCGCCACAGACTTTTATCCGCGCTGTTCTAAGTTACGGAAGCCAATGCCCAACGGCACGCCCGCGTTATCGATGAGCCGCACCCCACCCACGGTAGCGGCGATAAAGAGGCGGGCATCGCCCTCTGCGGGGGCCTCACCCAGGTCGCGTCCGCGCAGCTCGACGTACTCCGACTCCACGTTTGCTGCGGCCAACACTTCACGTGCCACGCGCACAACCTCTTCGGCTCCGGACTCCGCCGCGTACGCACCGGCGGTGAGTGCCGCCGACAGCGCGCTGGCTTGCTCGCGGGCCTCCGGTGCGACGTCAGCGTTGCGCAGGCTCATCACCACTCCGTCCGGCATGCGCACCGAGGGCACGCCCTGCACGCGCGCTGTGATGTGGAGGTCCGTAAAGGCCTGCTGGGTGGCCACGAGCAGCTCGTAGTCCTTCTCCCCCATGAGCACATCGCTGGGCCCCAGCGCACAGGTCAGCGCCACAATGCGGGTCAGCTCCGCGCTCACGTCCTCCATGCCGTGATCGGGTGCGAGGACCCGCGTGCGCTGGCTCTGCTCGCTATAGCGCCACACCACATCAACACCGTCGAGGGCAGAGATGTCCGTCTCTGGGTCCACAGCCACGACGACGATGCCGCCGCGCACGCGCTGCGCCGCCTGCACCAAGGCCAGGTGCCCCGCATGGATATCGCGGCCCAGCGGCACGAGCACCACACGCTTGCCCGTCTTGCGGTAGGCGCTACCAACCATGCGGATGCGCTCAATGTCCTCCACTAGGAGTTGTTCTGCCACGGCGCTTCCTTTCTTACTGCCCACAGTTCCAGTTCTTCAATCTTCTCCTGCCCGCCCACCATGCGGGCGACGTCGCGGTAGTTGCGCGCCATGCCCAGCTCCACGGCGGCAGAATAAGCATCGATGATGTCCCCGGCGTCGAGGTCGAAGGCGCCGCCCATAAAGTTTTCGATAATCCCCGCCTTTATCGCCGCCCACACGCTGAGTGCACCGAGCATCTCCGCGTAGTACAACCGTGCGGCACGTTCGGCGCGCTGCTCCTCCGGCACCGTTTCTGCGGACTGGGAAATCTCCGATAGCAGCAGACCAATGACGGTTTCCGCTACCTCATCGGGCGCGCTCACCGCATAAGAGTCAGCCAATGGTGCTGCGGCAATCGTCACACACCCGCGCGTTTCCAGGTCATCGAGTGCTTCCACACCGGCCAGCAACGAGGTATGGATGACGATCTGTCTCGGGCGCACGTGCTTGGCGACGTCTCCCACAGCTGCCTCCAGCTCTCTCGCCGTTGCAGCGATAATCAGTGCATCGAAGCGGTCCAACTGCGCGGGGTCCTCAAGGCTCTCGATGGTATGGCCCGCCCACTCGAGGCGCCGTGCGAAGTTAAGGCCGGCCCGGGAGTTACCCCAGACCGCCACCCGCATGCGTGGTGCCTTCATCTACTTCTTGTCGCCCTTGTTCTGCTGTACCTGCTGACGCTTGCGGCGTGCCATGAGCTCCGCCACGGAGACCGCGCCCTCGCGGTGCTCATCGCTGCGGCGGCGGCCACGGGTGCTGGTCTGTGCGGTGTCTGCCTCCGGCTTGCGGTGGCGGTGGTGCGGCTGGGCCGGGGCAGAGTTCTCCTTGATGTGCTGCCCGCCCGCGGCACCCTGGTTCCACTGCACGGCCTGGAAGCTATCGGTCTTGAACTCCGGCGCCTTTGGCTGGGGCTGTGGCTTCTCAGTCTTCGGCTGGGGTTGAGGCTTCGGCTGTGGCTTCTGCTGTGCCGCCTGCGGCTGAGGCTGTGTTTCGGTCACTGGGCGAAACGCCGAGGGACGGTTCTGAGAAGGCTGCGGCGCGCTGAAGGGCGATGGGGCTGGGCGGGCGCCCTGCTGTTCTGCGGATTTCCCGGCGGGTTTCGCGGCGGGCCGCTCGGCTGGCTTCTGCGTGGGTTGCTGAGCTGGCTTCGCCGCCGGCTGCTGGGCGTTGGCACGGGCATTATCCGCCAACAGGTTGTCCAGCGGGTTGCTCACCGGGTGGGTCGGCTGCGAGCCGAGGCGGCCTGCCACGGCGTCGGCAGACGGCGCGCCACCGGACTTCTGAGTGAAATTCACGTTGGTGGCATCGCCGCGCTCATCCACGCTCGCGCCACCGGCCTTGCGCTCCAGCTCCTGGATACGGCGGGCCTCCGCGTACAGGGCGGCAGGTTCGTAGACCCACTCGCGCCCCGAGATCTCCTCGATCTGGGCGCGGATGGCTTCTAGTTCAGAACGGATCTCCGCCAGGACCTGGCTGTTGTCTGCTGTGGAAGATCCGGAGACGGTCAGCGAGGAAGCAGCATGGGAGCGCTCCACCGCCAGAAGCTCGTTGGCCTCATGGGCCTGACGGCGGTAGCGCACCACCAGGAAGAAGCCCAGAACCGCGGCCCACAGGGAGGCGAGCAAAGCGATCTTCAGCGCATTCGCCGAGCCCGAAATCAACATGACCAGGCTGGCAATGACCGCGAGAATGACCAAGACGATGAGCCCGATGGAACCGGCGTCCGTCTTCGAACCGGACTGGGAAGACTCCACCGACGTTGGTGGCTGTGAGTCCGGCTGTACAGAAAACTGGGTCGTCGGGCGATCATCCGGGGCCGACTCGTGCTGGGGCTCAGGGGCGTGGTTCGGACTCGTCATGCCCACTAACTTACCGCTTGTGCACCATCAGATGGAGGTGGCACCTCGCAGTGTCGCTCTAGCACCACTCCGGCAACGCACATCGCGGCACCACCCAGCGCCGAGGTCACCACCCCGGTCAGGTCACCGGACGCAGCAACGAGCTCGCCGGCGCGCGGCACCACGTAGACCGCCATTCCCGCATAGGCCCCGCCCACGATGGCGCCGGTCCACGCGGAGGCTTTACCGACGAGCAGGAATTGCGCGATGGTCATCGGATTCAGCTGCGAGTTATCCAGGCCGATGCCGTGCTCATCATCCTTGGCACCGCGCACCTTGAGGGTCAACAGCACGCAGACCAGCGCCATGGCCCACAGGGAAATCGACACCGTTGCCGGAATGGCCAGCATTGAGCCATAAAAGCGGGTGGTGAGGATGGCGGCCGCTGCGGCCACGAAGAGGGCCACGCCGACGAGCGCGCTGATCGACGTCCTCTTCATCGCCTACCCCACTTCCTTCACCGCTGCGACCTCGTCCTCATCGAGGCCCGCGATGAGCTCGCGCACCGGGGTGCCGTTGAGCTCCGCATGCTCATCCGCAGCCAACCACGGCACGAGCACGAAGGCGCGCTCGTGCGCATAGGGGTGCGGGAGGGTGAGCTCCGGATCATCAGAGGTAACGCCGTCTATCTGCACGATGTCCACGTCCAAGGTGCGCGGACCCCAATGCCGCACGCGTACGCGCTCAGCTGCTTCTTCCAGCTTCTGACCGCGGCGCAGCAGCTCCAGCGGAGTGCAGTCCACGTCCACGATAAGCACTGCGTTGAGGAATTCATCTTGGTCAGTCACACCCCACGGCGGGGTGGCATAGACCGGGGAGGCCGCAACGGTCTCGGCGGCGAATTCATCGAAAACGGTCTGCAGGAGCGCGCGGCGATCCTCCATGTTGGACCCGATGGACAAGACAGCGCGCATTAGCCTGCCATCCGCTTCCGGGAGCGGCGCGCTACGACCGCGACGTCGGTAAAGGTGCGCGGGATGGGTGCCTTCGGCTTGTGGATCGTCACCTCGATGGCGTGGAGGATCTCGAAGCGCTGCATCGCGGTCTCGGCGACTTCAGCGGCCACCGTTTCGATGAGATCGCGGGAGGGGCCTTCGACGATGTTTGCTGCGACGTCGGCAAGCTCGGCGTAGTTGACCGTCCGTGACAGGTCATCCTCGATGCCCGCGGTGTCCAACCAACATGTGACGTCCACGATGAAGGGCTGCCCCGTCTTCTTCTCTTCCTCGAAGACGCCGTGGTAGCCAAAGCATTCCAGGCCGGTGAGCTCGATGCGATCCGCCATGGGTTTAAGCCCTCCCCAGCGAAGTCGAGACCACGGTGCCTCCATCGGCGCCGTTGGCGTAGCTACCGGAGGCATGCTCGCCGCCGGTATACGCCGCGCCCGCATTCCAGGCCGCGGCGACATCCACGGCATCGCGGGAGACATCAACCTCGTGCACGCGCACGCCCCACGCTCCCATCTGTGCGGAAATGGCGGTCACGGCCGCGGTGGCCGGATCCGCGAGAAGCGGGCTGGACTCGACACCGCGATCCTCCCGGATGGCGGCGAGGAAGCGCTTGCGGGAAGCGCCCACAAGCAGCGGGAACTCGCCCTCCAGGAATTCCGGCAACGCCTTGAGCAAAGCCCAGTTATCCTGCGGGGACTTGGCAAAGCCCAGGCCCGGATCCACGACGATATTGTCGTGGCTGACACCTGCTTGGAGGGCGTTATCGGCGAGCTTCGCCAGGGACTCGTGGACATCGCGCACGACGTCCCCGCCGTGGTCGGCCACTCCGGCTGCGCTGCCGAATTGGACAGTGCGCCAGTGCATGAGGCACACCGGCAGGCCGATGGCGGCCATGGTGCGGTACATGTCCGGGTCGGCGGCACCACCGGAGACGTCGTTGATCATGTCGACGCCAGCTTCGGCGGCGGCTTGAGCAACCGAGGCCCGCATCGTATCCACCGAGGTCTTGATCCCCTCCTCGTGCAGCGCCTTGATGACGGGCACGACGCGGCGCTCTTCCTCTTCGGCCGCGACACGCACCGCACCCGGGCGGGTGGACTCGCCGCCCACATCGATCATGTCCGCGCCGGAGGCCACCAAGTGCCGGGCGTGCGCGATGGCGTCGTCGACATTAATCCAGCGTCCGCCGTCAGAGAAGGAATCTTCCGTGACGTTGACGATGCCCATGACCAGCGTGCGGCCGGGGACGGTGAGGTTGCTGACTGCCATGGAAACTAGCTCCTAATGAGGCTCATGACCTCCGCACGGGAGGCCGCATTCTTCTTGAAACCGCCGCGGACCGCGGAGGTCGTCGTGGTAGCCCCCGGCTTGCGGATGCCGCGCATGGCCATGCACAGGTGCTCGCACTCGATGACCACGATGACGGACTGTGCGTGGAGGACGTCCACGAGGGCGTTGGCGATCTGGCTGGTGAGGCGTTCCTGGACCTGCGGGCGCTTGGCGTACATATCCGCCAGGCGGGCCAGCTTAGACAGTCCGGTGACGTGGCCGTCGGGGCCCGGGATGTAGCCGATGTGCGCCTTGCCGTAGAAGGGCACAAGGTGGTGCTCGCACGTGGAGTAGATGGGGATATCGCGCACGAGGACGAGTTCCTGGTGCTCCTCCGCGAAGGTCTTGTGGAGGACCTCGGTCGGATCTTGGTGCAAGCCGGCAAAGACCTCCGCATAGGCGCGGGCCACGCGGGCCGGGGTTTCGCGCAGGCCCTCGCGGTCGGGGTCCTCGCCGACGGCGATGAGAAGCTCGCGGACGGCTGCTTCGGCGCGCTCGTGATCGAACTCGCGCTGCGCCGGGATGTTATCGCTCATTGGTCTCGCCGTCCTTGTACGGGTTGTTGCGGTATTCGTTGTCTCCCCAGCCGGGCGCGCCCCAGGCGTGATCCTCCGGCTTGGCGTGGCGGCCGCGGCGTTCCGGTTCGCGCGGCTGCGGCTGAGGTTCTGGCTGCGGCTGGGATTCTGGCTGCGGTGCAGCGGACTCCGGCACACGCGGAATCTCTTGGGTGTCCTCGCTACTGGGCCCTGCCTGCTCTGGGGCCACGGTCTCCTCCTGCGCCGCATCGCTGACAGCTTCGTCCTCGCTCAGCTCGCGGCCAGTGGGTTCGGTGATCTCGGATTCGCCGAAGAAGGTGTTGCCCTTGTCCGGGTCCACATAGTCACCTGCGTGCTGGCCAAAGCTGAAGCCGATCTCCTCGACCGGCGCCGCCGATGCAGTGCCACCGGCTTCGCCGCCGTTCTCCTTCGCGCGCTCAAGCTCCGCCTGGCGGCGCTCGCGGGCGGCGCGGGAGGCGTCGAGAAGCGTCATGCGTTTCGGCAGTTCCTCACCACGCTCCTGGGCCAGCTCCACCGGGGTCTTCACCGGCTCGCGGCCAGCCTGGCGCGGGAAGCGGGCGTCCTCGTTCGGGAAGACGTCGAAGGCCTCGCGCGGCTCGATGCCCTCGAAGATGCCCTCGAGGTCCGGGCGGCGCAGGGTTTCCTTCTCCAGCAGCATCTCGGCGAGCTTATCCAGGTAGTCGCGGTGCTCGGACAGGATGTCATAGGCCTGCTGGTGCGCGCGGTCCAAGAGGTACGCCATCTGCTCATCGATCTTGGTGGCCACGGAATCCGAGTAGTCAATGGTTCCACCGCCGCCGGCATAGCTGAAGGGATCGCCCTGCTCCTGGCCGTACTTGACGGTACCCAGGTCCGGGCTGAAGCCGTATTCGGTCAGCATGGAACGCGCGATCTTGGTGGCGTGCTCGATATCGGAGGAGGCACCGGTGGTCGGTGCGCCGAACACGAGCTCTTCCGCGGCACGCCCGCCCATGGCGAAGACGAGGCGAGCGAAAAGCTCGTCGCGGGTGTACATGCCCTTGTCGTCTTCCTGCGCGGTCATGGCGTGGCCGCCGGTGCGGCCGCGGGCCAGGATGGTCACCTTGTAGACGCGCTCAATGTCCTTGAGCGCCCACGCCGACAAGGTATGGCCGCCCTCGTGGTAGGCGGTGACCTTCTTCTCATGCTCAGAGATGATCTTGCTCTGGCGGCGCGGGCCGCCGACGACGCGGTCGGTGGCCTCCTCCAGCGCGTCGTAGGTAATGACGTTGCCGCCGATGCGCGCGGTGAGCAGGGCAGCCTCGTTGAGCACGTTGGCCAAGTCCGCGCCGGACATGCCGGCGGTGCGCTTGGCCAACTGCGCCACGTCGACTTCTTTGGCCAGCGGCTTATCCTTAGCGTGCACGCGCAAGATCTGCTCGCGGCCGGCCAGGTCCGGGTTGGTCACTGGGATCTGGCGGTCGAAGCGGCCCGGGCGCAGAAGTGCCGGGTCCAAGATGTCGGGACGGTTGGTGGCGGCGATGAGGATGACGCCCTCACGGTCACCGAAGCCATCCATCTCCACGAGCAACTGGTTCAGCGTCTGCTCGCGCTCATCGTGGCCGCCGCCGGTACCGGAACCGCGCTGGCGGCCCACGGCGTCAATCTCATCGACGAAGATGATGCACGGGCTATTCTGCTTGGCCTGCTTGAACAGGTCGCGCACGCGGGAGGCACCGACGCCGACGAACATCTCCACGAAGTCGGAACCGGAAATGGAATAGAAAGGCACGCCGGCCTCACCCGCAACGGCGCGGGCCAGCAGGGTCTTACCCGTGCCGGGAGGGCCGTACAACAGCACGCCGCGCGGGATTTTCGCGCCCAGCGCGTGGTAGCGCTCCGGATCATCCAGGAAGTCCTTGATCTCCTGGAGTTCATCCACCGCTTCATCCGCACCGGCAACATCCGCAAAGGTGTTGGTGGGCATGTCCTTGGTCAGCTCCTTGGCCTTGGAGCCACCAATGCCGAACATGCCGCCCGCGCCCTGCTGCATGCGGGTCATAAGCCAGAACAGCAGCGCGAAGAGGATCAGCATCGGCAGCAGGAAGCTGATCATGGAACCGATGAAGGAATCCTGCGTCACCTTGGTCTGGTACTTCTCCGCACCAGAGCCCTTCACCGCGTTAAAGACCTGCTCGGAGGCGCGGGCCGGGTACTTGGCAATGACCTCTTCGACGCCTTCCTGCTCCTCCACCGTCACCGGCTTCTTGAGCTTGAGGCGCAGCTGCTGCTCGCGGTCATCGATCTGTGCTTCCTCGACGTTCTTATCCGTCAGCTGCTGCATGGCCACGGAGGTGTCCACCTGCTTGAAGCTGCGGGCATCATTGCTAAAGAACGTGAAAGCGTACAGCAGGATGAGAACTAGGCCCGCGATCGAGCCATAGCGGATGATGTTCTTATTTTTCATTAATTACCTTGCGAATTCGAGGCCTCATGCAACAGAGGGCAAGAAAAACTAGTCGTTGCTGTATACCGCAGGCTCCAGCGTGCCCACATAGGGCAGGTCACGGTAGCGCTCCGCAAAATCCAGACCATAGCCCACGACAAACTCGTTGGGGATATCAAAGCCCACGTCGAAGAGATCCAGCTCCGCCTTGACTACCTCAGGCTTGCGCAGCAGCGTGACCACTTCCAGTGAACGGGGGTGGCGGCCCTGCAGGTTGCGGATGAGCCAGGACAAGGTCAGGCCGGAGTCGATGATATCTTCCACGATGACCACATCACGGCCCTCGATATCGCGGTCCAGGTCCTTCAAAATACGCACCACGCCCGAGGAGGAGGCCGAGTTGCCATAGGAGGACACCGCCATGAACTCCAGTTGGGACGGAATGGTGAGCTTGCGGGCAAAGTCCGTCAAGAAGAAGACCGCACCCTTGAGCACGCACACCAGGATGAGGTCATCATCGGCGTTGCTGTATTTCTCGGAAACGCGGTCCGCCATCTCTTGGATGCGCGCCTGAAGATCGTCTTCGGCGACGAGTACGTTTCTAATGTCCTCTCCATAAGGATTGGCGGGGACGGCTGAATCATGGGTGTCGTGCACGTGAGCGCTCCTTTGCTGACCGAGGCAATAGTGACAGTTTGCCACCAACGCGTGCGACTTCCAACCTTGTACCTCTCTTTTCACCACGGACGGCGACTGGCCCCTGCCCATGCCACTGCACGCACAGGGCATCGATGCCGCGCACCGCCTCGCGCGTAACCTCTACCCCTTCCTCGCGCAGCCACGCGGCAATCGCCCGGCGGCGCTTCGGCTCGGGAAGGGCGGCCAGCTCGGCGCAGTCGGGGGTGGGGTGGGTGGTGAGGAAGGCGTCGTCAAGCGCGGCGTCATAGGCTGCCTGGGCCAAAGCCGGCACGGGGTCACCGCCCAGGATCTCCTGCAGGCGCGGGAGGATCTCGCGGCGCAGCGCCACGCGGCGAAAGGCCGGGTCCTGGTTCTGGGGATCGTGCCAGACGTCCAGCTCCAGCTCCGCGCAGGCGGCCTCGGTCTGAGCGCGGCGCACGCGCAAAAGGGGGCGCAGCACGCGCACGCCCTCCACCTCGGAGCGCTCGCACATGCCCGCCACCTTCCCCCGCAGGGCGCTCAGCAGCAGGGTTTCGGCCTGGTCATCGGCGGTATGAGCCACCGCCACCTCGCCCCAGGGCGCGAAGGCACGGTACCGGGCGGCGCGGGCTTCGGCCTCCACGGAGCCGTGCTTGGCGACGTCCACCGGCAACACCTCCGCCCCCGCCCCCAATCCACGAGCCTGGTCGGCAGCCCCGCGCGCCTGTGCGGCCGAGCCTTCCTGTAGGCCGTGGTCGACGCAGAGCGCTGTGACCTCATGACCTTCTGCGACGAGGGCCGCGGTCAGCGCCAGCGAGTCGGCGCCGCCGGACAATCCCACCGCTATGGCGCGGGGGTGCTGCCCCACCACGGCGCGGGCGGCCACCCGGCAGGCCAAGAAGTTGGGGCTTTTACGTGGCCAAAAAGGTTTCTTAGAAGTCATGGAGTGCGGCGGCGAGGGCGTCTTGGGCCTGGCGGGCGGAGGTGACTTCGCCGTCGTTGACCAGGAAGGCGAAGGCATAAACCCGGCCCGACTGGCCTTGGGCGGTGCCGGTCAGCGCGGAGGTTCCGGTGAGTGTGCCGGTCTTGGCGCGCACGAAGCCGCGGGCGGGCGAATCGGAATAGCGCTCATAGAGGGTTCCTTCGCCGCCGGCGAGGGGGAGGTAGCCCAACAGTGGGCGTAGCTCTTCGGTGGCTACGGCTTGATCCGCGATGTGGGCGAGGAGGCCTGCCGGGATGCGATTATCGCGGGAGAGACCTGAACCGTCCTTTAAGGTGACGCCGTTGACGTCGATGCCGGCGCCGCTGAGCACGTCGAGGGTGGCCTGCGCGGCGCCGTCGAAGCTTGCCTCCGCGTCTTGGCTGATGGCCAGCTCGCGGGCGATGGCCTCTGCCATGACGTTGTCGGAGTCCTTCGCCGCTTGCTGCGCGCGCAAGGCCAGCGGCTCGGACTCGCTGGAGGCGATGGCCTCCGCGTTGTCGGGTGCGGGGGCCATGTCGGCTTTATCGGTACCCAGGCGTTTGGCGAGCGCGCGGGCGACGTCGAGTGCCGGCTCATGGGAGCGCGGGACGTCCCCGGTCTTCTCCCCGATGCGCCCGCCGTAGAGCATGGCTGGCTGGATGGGTGCGACATAGCCACCGTCGATATTGTCATCGTCCCAGCCGGGAGCCTGGTCGGGGCCGGCCCAGACGGAGGTATCAATGGATACTCGGTTGACGGTGCTCATGTGCTTCTTGATCTGCTCCGCGAGCTCATCGAGGCGCTCGTCCGTCAGCCACACATCGCCGGAGGCTTTGATGACCACGTCGCCATCGTTATCGCCTTTGACCACTTCCGTGGTGAGGCGTTCTTCTTCATCGAGCGCGAGCGTTGCTGCGGCGAGGGTGAGGACCTTGGTCGAGGAGGCAGGCGTGAGCGGCTTTGCGGGTTCGCGCTCCCACAGCACCTCGTGGGTGGTGGTGTCGATGACCTGACCGCCGAAAGTGGCGAGAGCCTTGTCTTTGCCCAGCTCATCCAACTTCGCTTTAAGCGCGGCGGTGTCTATCTCACCAGGCTCGACGGGTTGGAGCAGCGTTTCGGGTTCTGCCTGCTTATAGGGTTGGCCGTGGTCCAGTTGATCGTAGGTGCGCTGGACTTCTACGCCCACTGCGGCCGTCGCCGCCACGACGCCGGCCGTGACGAGGGCCGCAGTACTCCACCAGACATGCTTAGCTTTCATCGCCCTTTAGACTAGCGCGGTAGACTATGCGGAGCACATGCCAACCTATTAGTTATGGAGGATTCAGCCGTGAGCGTTGAAGTAACCATCGAGATCCCTAAGGGCTCCCGCAACAAGTACGAGATCGACCACGAGACCGGCAAGGTCCACCTCGACCGTTACCTGTTCACCCCGATGGCCTACCCGGCTGACTACGGCTTCATCGACGACACCCTGGGTGAGGACGGCGACCCGCTCGACGCACTAGTGATCCTCCCGGAGCCGGTCTTCCCGGGCGTTGTCGTGGAGGCCCGCATTCTCGGCGTATTCAAGATGACCGACGAGGCCGGCGGCGACGACAAGCTGCTCGCCGTCATCGATGACCCGCGCTGGGAGCGCTACCAGGACATCAACGATGTGGAGCAGCACATCAAGGACGAGATCGAGCACTTCTTCGTCCACTACAAGGACCTGGAGCCGAACAAGGAAGTTACCGGCTCCGGCTGGGGCGACAAGGCTGAGGCAGAGAAGATCCTCGAAGAGGCTAAGGCTCGCTTCAAATAATTCGCACTTCTAAGGGACGTTTCGATCAAATAGGGCCCCAGACCCGGGGGTTTGAGAGGCCTTAGTTGATCGAAACGTCCTTTTTCTTTGTCACCGCGACAACTCCTCGTTCGTGACGTACGATTCGATCAAATAGGGGGCCGAAAACAGCGGTTTCTGGGGGCTTATTTGTTAGAAACGTACTCATCGGGGGCACATGGAAATTTTCGAGGGACGCGCGGGGACTCGCCGCGCAACTAATGGCCAAGCAATCAAGATTTGTCACGGTCTGTATTTATCTGCGGTGCCAACGCCGCGCGAGCTCGCTGAAATCGTCTCAAGACGCTGGCCAGACTCAGCCTTGGATGGCTATTCCGCCGCCCAGCAGTATCTTGGCCAAGAACTAACTTTTCCGCTTCACTTCCTGCGCGCAGGAACGATGGCACCGAGCACGTACTTCCGGAGCCGACGGGCGCGGCCCAAAGCGCTGGGCAGCATGAATGGGGTAAACGTGTGTAGCCCGCTGCAATGCGTTGAGGCGATGGAGCACGAGGATGCCGTGGCCTTCATCGAGGCCTTCTTCGCCGGGCCGCATGGGCGCTCGCGCATCGAGACGGAACAGCTGGACTTTCGCCGCCTGCCCAAGCACACGCGTGAGGTGTTGGAAAAGGCCATCGTCGGGGCGGATAGCAAGCCGGAGCGCGACCTCACCCGGGGTCTCGATCCCCACGTCAAAGTCCGCAACAACGTGCGGATTGGCCCCTACCGCTGGGACTTGCTCCTAGAGGAACACAAGGTGGCCATCGAGGTGGACGGATACGCCTACCACAAAGGCGAGAACCGGCAGCGTTTCGAGATCGACCGCCAGAAGCTTAACGACGCCATCCAGCGCGGCTACCGGCCCCTCCACTTCACCGCCGCCACAATTGAGCACCACCTCGACGTCGCGGTTCACCAGATCCTCGCGGTCATAAAAGGGCGGGGTGAGTTCGTGCCTCCGCCGTGGAAGTGGCACCACTACTGGCGGTGGGAAGGCGAGCGTTGGGCAGGCTAGCGTTGCAGCTGTTCAGCCGCAACGTGCCGACAACGAACTGGGCTGACTAACGCTGCGGCTTACTAACACTGCAGCTAACTAACTGCAGTGGGACGCGAGCCAGCCATCGAGCTCCGATTCCGGGGCATCGGGGGCAATGGGATCCTCGGCGAACTCCTCGCCCGTGCGCGCCTTGTCCTTAGCCGTGGTGAGCATGAGCGAGCGGCCATCCGGATAATCCAGGACCACGTTCGCAGAGGCGTAGCCGGCGGTCGGCTCGCCGAAGGTGCGCACGTTGTCCAGGCCGCGGAAGGCCAGAAGGGTGGCCTCGCCGGAGGACGCGGTTTCGTCGTCGGTGAGCACGGCGACGGGGACCTCAAGCTTGCCGCCCGTCGTGGTGGTGGGCGTGCCACCGCCGGTGATGGAGTTGCCGTCGATGGTGACGTCAGATGTGCCCATGCGGCTCACGAAGGAGAGCGCGGTGCCATCCGGCAGCAGGGGGCTTAAGCCCGCGTACATCGGGCCCATGTCGCCGCCGCCGTTGCCCCGTAGATCCACCACGGCGGCGCAGGCCTCCGGGTGGGCGGTCAGACCTTGAGCGAGGGTGTCGGCGTAGGCCTGGGCATCATCGTGGCGGCCGATGGACGGGACGGTGGCGCGCAGAACGCCGTCCTCGAAGGAAACCGAGGGTTCAGTGTTTTCGATGGCCTTTTCCTTCTCGGTGCTAAAGACGTTGGAGTGCTTGCCGCCGGCGGCATCAATAGCGGCATCGAGGAGCTCAGCGTTCGTGGGGTCCTTTTTGAAGGCCTCGCGGGCGCGCTGGAATTCTTCGCTCGCGCCATAGATTCCGGAGATCGCTGCAGTATCCACCATCGCGGTATTGATGCGCTTCTCGCTGGCGTTGAAAAGGAAGTAGGGCTTGCCCAACAGCGCACCGCCATAGGAGGGGCCGAAGAAGTACACGGCCGCGACCACGGCGATGAGGGCAACAAGGAACAGTCCGCCGAAGATTTTCAGTACAGTTTTCATTCTTTCCTTCCTCCCGTGCGCAGCACGTAGCCGCGCAGGGGTTCAACAATGACAATGGCTAGCAGCGTGACCAACCAACCTATGGCCAGGAATCCGAAGGCCATGAGCATGCGGCCGAGAACATCGACGTCGCTTGAATCGACACTGGAGAAGAACATCAGCGAGGCGATGCCACCGCCGAAGAGGAAGCCGAAGAAGCTCAAGCCCACGACCGGCCCCATGACGGTCCAGGCACCGGAGCGGAACTGGAAGCCGCGCGGCACGCCCATGAGATCCAGGGAGCGGATGAGCTCCTTATCCTCAAAGATGCCGGAGACCTGTCCCAGGATGATGGACATGGTGGTCAGCGTGAAGCCGAAAATGAGGGTTAATAGAACACCGGTGGAGATGTCCTTGAACACCACGTTCATCCCCGGGTCTTCCTTCAGCACCAGGGCCAAAGCGTCTGCGCCCAGGGGCGCGGCAACGAGGAATCCCGCCAAGTAGCCGAAGAAGCCGATGGCCGCACTCCGCCGCCAGGCGGGGCGCGCATTACCTGCCACTCGCTGGCAGGCCACGAAGTGCGCGGTGCCCGGGAAGAGGGACAAGATGTGCGCGCCGAGCTGCAGGATGAAGGGAGCGATGAGGTTGATGCTCATCAGCATGCCGAACATGACCACGATGACCATGGCGGTCGGCGGGCCCGCCTTGCCGGAGAGGAAAACCCCACCGACCGCCACGATGATGAGGAAGACGATGGCGCGCCACCAGCGATAAGCCGCGGGCATCTGACGCTTGGCCACGCCCAGCGGGCTCACCCGCACCCGGCGCATGCCGACGAGTGCGGCGCCGATGGCCAGCAGGAAAAGCACACCCGCCACGGCGAGGTAGCCCCACCATGGGAGGAGAAGCTCGGACAGAGCAATGGAACGCATCTGGAAATCCAGCTGGGTGAAGACCGGCGCGACGAGCAGGCTGATCAGCCCGCCGAGCACGATGCCGACGATGGCTTGCAGTCCGGTCTCCACGATGACCATGCGCTCCACCTGGCGGGAGCTCAATCCCAACAGGCGCAGGGTGGCCAGGCGCTGTTCCCTGCCGGACGCACCGAGGACGGCGGCTTGGGCAGTGAGGTTAAACAGCGCCGGAAGAATGAACGCGCAAGCAAAAAGGGCTAGGGCAAACCAGGGATAGAGGAAGGCCTCCATCTCGTTGCCGAAGGCCTCCTTGAGTGCCGGGGCGGCATCCTCGACGTGCTGGGCGCGCTGCCAGAACATCCAGGTACCACCCGCAACGAGGAAGGCGATGGCGGAGCCAATGGTCAAGCTCACAATCGCCAGCATCGAGACGATTCCTGTTCCGGATCGCGCGCGAATGGATTCGCGCTGCAGGTCAAAGACCAAAGTCGCGGTGTTCATCGAATCACCTCGAGGCGGCGGTCGTCGTGGATGATGCCATCGCGAATCTCCACGCGGCGCTGCATCCAGTCGGCCACCTTCGGGTCGTGCGTGACCATGACCAGGCTGGCACCCGACTGGCGCACGATGGTGGTGAGCATCTGCATGACCTCGTGGCCCGTGGACTGGTCCAACGCACCGGTCGGCTCATCGGCGAAGACCACGCCCGGGTTAGCCACCAGCGCACGCGCAATAGTCACGCGCTGCGCCTGACCGCCAGAAACCTGCGCTGGGCGGCGCTCCGCCAAACCACCCAGGCCCAGCTGGTCCAGCAATTCCATCGCGCGCTTGCGGGCCGCACCCCGCCCCATACCGTTGAGCATCGCAGGCAGCGCCACGTTGTCCACGTTGCTCAGCTCCGGCAGCAGCTGGCCGTCTTGGAAGACGAAGCCGAAGTTGCGCAGGCGGGTGCGGGAGCGGGGACCGTCGCCAAGCGCGGAGAGCTCTTCATCCCCGTAGCGCACGCTGCCGTGCGTGGGGGTGAGCACGCCGGACATGCAGTGCAGCAGCGTGGACTTGCCGGAGCCGGACGGCCCCATGACGGCCACGAGCTCGCCCGGTTCAATGTCGAGGGAGATTCCAGCGAGCACCGGGCCGCCGCCGAAATCCTTGGTGATGTCTGTCAGGGAAAGTATCTGTGCCATGTCTCTCATTTCACCGTCTCAGGCCCGCTTAAAGAACAGCCCTAGCGTTGCTCTTTAAGGTAGTGCCAGCACTACCCCTGCCGCAGGGGCGGACCACTATGCTGGGCCTGTGTTCCGAAGAAAGCCCCAGCCCACCAACCATGAGCAGCAGCAAGCGGAGAAGATTGCGCAGCTCACGGCCTCGCGCCGCGCCATCGCGGATGCCTATGAGGTGGAGCGCGCCCGCATCGAGCGTGACTTGCACGACGGCGCGCAGCAATACCTCGTGGCCGCGAGCATGAAGTTGGGGGAGGCTCTTCTCGACGCCCCCGCTGACCTCGCCGAGCTCCTCACCGCGGCCAAGCAGGACGTGGACCGCGGCTTGAATTCCCTGCGTGCCACGGTGCACGGTATCCACCCACAGGTACTGCAGGATCACGGCCTGGTGGCCGCGCTTGCCGACGTCTCCTCCTCCCACGGCCCCCACGTCAGCGTCTTCGCCCCGCATCCTCTTCCTAAGCTCTCCGCTTCCGTGCTGGCCTGCGGCTACTTCTTCGGCACTGAAGCTTTAACCAACGCAGCGAAGCACGCGCCCGGCGCGCCGGTCTCCGTTTTAGTGACCGCGGATGCCTCCTTAAAGATCACTGTGGTAGATGAGGGGCCAGGTGGTGCGCAGGTGGTACAAGGCCATGGGCTGGCCGGGATGGCCGAGCGCCTCGCCGCTTTCGGTGGGGAGATGACGCTATCCTCTCCCCCGGGCGGGCCGACGAGGCTGGCGTGCTCGATTCCTCTTCTTCTCGATCGCGGACAGTCAGGAGTGTAAGAAATGAGTTTGAGAATCGTCGTGGCGGATGACTCCGCCATTTTGCGCGAAGGTTTAGCTGGCCTTCTGGAGCGCCGCGGGCATCAGATTGTGGGCCAGGCGGATTCCGCCCCGGCGTTGGAGGCCGTGGTGGATAAGCTGCGTGATGAGCTTCCGGACATCGTCATCACGGACGTGCGCATGCCACCGGGCATGGGCGATGATGGCTTGAAAGCCGCCGTGAACTTGAGAAATGCATACCCGGGCTTACCCGTCATGGTGCTCTCCCAGTATGTAGCTCCCGCATATGCGGTGGAACTCTTCGACTCCCCCGATGCCGGCACCGGCTACCTGCTGAAGGACCGCGTCTCCGAGGTGCGGGACTTTCTCTCCAGCCTGGACGTGGTGGCCCAGGGCGGCACCGTCATCGATCCCACCGTGGCGCAGGCGTTAATGCGCTCCGGGCGCAGCGGCTTGGGCGAGCTCACTCCACGCGAGCGCGAGGTTCTCGAATTAATGTCGCGCGGCAAGTCCAACAAGGACATCGCCGCCGAGCTCGTCTTGTCTTCCGCCGCGGTGGCCAAGCACGTTTCCAATATCTTCACCAAGTTGCGGCTGGACCCCAGCGAGGACAACCGCCGCGTGAAAGCCATTCTGGAGTACCTCTCAGCGCACCGCTAAAGCCCGCGCCCGCCCACCGTCCACACGAGCGCCCTGACAGAGACCATCCACAGGATCCCAAGGAAACTGTGACGCAAGACGCATAAGCTTGTCCGTGCCCTTACCCAACCCACTCTGGAAGGACCCCGCTTAATGGACGTGCAGCTCAACATCGTGCGCTTTAACCGAGAAAAGATTGCTGACCATGACTATTTTCTGGAGTTAATTCAGACGGAAGGGCTGGACTCCTTCCGGAAGCCGGATCCAGAAATGGAAGAAGCATCGGCCGCACTCTCCAAACTCTTCGGACAGGACGTGCCCGCGCATTCGGCCGTCACGGTCACGATGGATTCGAGCGATTTAGAGCTCCAAGAAAAGCTAGCTTTGCTGGCGTATTACCACGGCTTGACTGTCTTCATTGGAACCACGGACATCCTCTTTAATGCGACTGGAATCCCCACGAGCAGCAATGGCCTTTCCTCAATCAGGAACTGCATGGGAACTATGTGGCGACAGGTCAGCAGACCTATGCTTGATCGCGCCTTTGAGGACGCCCTGCGCCTGCCGGTGTCCGAACAGACGTGGATTCAGGTAGCCAACTATGGCTCGGAAGAACGAAGCTACGGCCTCGAAATATCCATGTACCTGCGCGCAAGCGGGCAGTTCGAACTGATATGGTCCAGCCTCCCTCCAGAGGCCACTGAACCGGTATTCCGCACGCTCACTGTCGATACTTATGAAGAAGCACGAGAGATTCTGCTTTCTTTCAGCGACCACAACCCGTTGATCGAAGAACTTGCGTGGGAACCGTTGCCTCAACGTGAATCTAAGCCAATCCTGGATGCTTCAGTCCGCCACGAAACACCCTGGCGCCGGCTGGACGCAGTGAAGGAGCTCCCCGCAGGCGTGATGGTCCACCTACACAAATGGCCAACGTTTTCCCTGGCCTACGGCCGCAATGCTCAAGGACAGTGGACCGCGAAGGTTTACGATAACCTCGGCACCGACAATGTGCAGACCTTCGACATCGCAGACGAAGTCATCGCAGTGGCGGAGCACTATTTGGACGGCAACGGCGAGATGATTTCCACGGTCTTCCCGGACTCTTCATCTTCGGATCCGGCACCGTACACCACGGTCACCGCAATGGAGCTTCCGGAGCGCGAGGAGCAGTGGACAGAAGCATCAGTATGCATGATGCACCGCATCCGTGCTGACCATAATGGCGAGCCCAGCCCTCGGATGCAGAAATATATTGAGAGGATTAACTCAAAGCTCGGAAGCGAAATCCTCCTCGCCGAGGAGCACGTGGAGGCACAAGCACTCACTCGGCTGCTCATCCCTGCCGACGTCAGGTCGGTCACGATAGAGAGGCTTACTCATCTGGCGCAGGATCATGGCATTTCGCTTGTTGTCGACGATTCCCTGGCACTGTACAACCCGTCGGGCAAGCCGCTTCCGGGGGCTGAGAGCTGCCAGTTGAAGCTACTCGCGGATAAGTTGTATGTGAACACCTGGGAGGTGGCTACATCCTCCTCCGTACTCGAAGCGGGGCTTCGCCTCTTCACAGGATGGAGGCTTGAGGTTCGATCCGGGAGTCAGGTGGACTTCCAAGAGCGTTATACCTTGGAAACAACCTATACAGGCGACAACGTTTCGCTTGACCTTGTCACCCCCGACGGGAACCTACACGAAATCCCATCCATCCCACTGCCCCTTGCTCTGGATTTGATGGTTGAATTCACCTACTCCCCGGCGCAGTTGGTGGACAAAGTGAATTGGCAAGATCAGAAGTCGTCCTCAGATATCCCTGAGGAAGAGCGCTTCATGGTCAACGCCACGGTCTTCGGCTCAGCTGCGTATCTTTTCAACGATGACCTTCTCGAGGCAGTTCGCCAGGACGGCTTCCCCGAAGTGGGAGCGTGGGTAGCGGCCTTTGACCGAATAGTCCCGGGCGACTACTGCCAGGTCGACCGCGTGCAACCCTCAGAAACAGGAGCGGCACGCTACCTCGTCGAATGGGGCCACAACAACGGTGAGGAAGAAAACTTCCAGATGCTCCTTGAGGACATCGACGAAGCCTTGTCCCTCCTTGAACGGTTTGTGAACGGGGACCGCGCAGAGTTTGAAGCCCTTCCCTGGACGCGGCGAGTGGAGTAACAGCACTAGGCCCTATACCTGACTAGGGTATGGGGCATGAGAAACGTAACGCCACAGGAAGTACCTGAGAACGCCCAGCTTATCGACGTCCGCGAGGACCACGAGTGGAACACCGAGCACGCCCAGAGCGCCACGCACATCCCGATGGGCGAACTAGTTGATCGCATCGACGAGATTGACCCGGACCAAGACATCTACGTCATCTGCCACCTAGGCGGGCGCAGCATGCAGGTCTGCCAGTACTTGGAGCACACCAAGGGCTGGGACGTCATCAACGTCGAGGGTGGAACGGATGGTTGGAAGGCCCAAGGCTGCCCTATGGTTTACCCAAACCACTAGTGGTACCATTTGCGGTACCATACAGGTGTGGTTTCCAAGATAGAAAAGATCCTCACAAAGATGCGGGCCTCACGGACAAACGTCCGCTTCTCAGAGCTGCAACTTGTATGTGACTTCTATTTCTAGGAGCAGATCATGAACCTCGCAGACAAGTACACCTATCAAACCGCTTGGTCAGAAGAAGATGGCGAGTTCGTTGCCACAGTCCTAGAGTTCCCTTCCCTGTCATGGCTGGATGCTACTGCGACCACCGCAGAAGCCGAGTTGCGCAGCGTCGTCGAAGAAACTCTAGAAGATATGCAACGCAACAATGAACACATCCCAGAACCATTCGGACAGCGAAGCTACTCGGGGAAGTTCAACCTCCGCATACCTCAGTCACTTCACCGAGACCTGACCATCGAAGCAGAACGGGAAGGCGTTTCTCTCAACACACTCATCGTGCAGAAGCTAGCCTCAGCCTGAAACTAGTGGGCCACAACCCATAATTTAGGCATGCCACCGTAGGCGCGTTAGAATCATCGGCATGCCTTCATTGAATTCTGTTTCCATCCCTACCGCACTCCTGGAGTCCCCCTCCTTCCAGCTGGAGCGCCTCCGCCGCCGCACCCGCGAAGGCGTCGAGGCCGCGCTGCAAACACAGCGGACTACCTTGCGCGAATACTGGGTGCTCACCTGCCTCGTTGCAGAGACCGCGTCCTCCCAGTCCGCCCTGTCGGAAACCCTGGCCATCGACGCCTCCGACATGGTGCGCCTCCTCGATTCACTGGAGTCCCGCCATTGGGTCAAGCGTGAGCGTGACTCCAAGGACCGCCGCCGCCAAATCATTGCCTCCACCAAGAAAGGCACCAAGGCCCACAAGGAGCTTGCGGTCTTGGTGGCGAAGGCGGAGGACGAGGCCCTCGACGAGTCCACCAACAAGCAGCTCAAGCACCTGCGCAAGCTGGCCACCGCCATCATCGCGGCCGACGCGCCCGGTGATGCAGAAAGCAGTGATGCCTAAATGACGGAGCCCGATAATCTTCCTAGTACCGGAGGCCGCCACGCCCTCCAGGCGGACGAGCCCGAGACCCCAGCAATGCCCGAGGTTCCCGCGCACTACCTCCTAGGTTCCGAGGCCGCACCGGCGCGCACCCTGTGGGACGTCGTGCGCACCACAGCAGAGAACTACCCCGAGGCTGCCGCCCTGGATGACGGTGAGATCCTGACCTACGCCGAGCTGCTTGCCGACGTCTCCGCCTGGGCCACCGAGCTCCACGCCAGCGGTGTGCGGCGCGGAGACCGCATCGGCATCCGCATGACCTCCGGCAAGCGCGAGCTCTACCTGGCCATCCTGTCCACGCTCGCCGCCGGCGCGGCCTACGTGCCCGTCGACGCCGACGACCCCGATGAACGCGCCGAGATGGTCTTCGGCGAGGCCGACATCGACGGTGTCTTCACCGACGAGGGCTTCCGCATGCTCCGGGAAACATCAGCCTCCCGTAGCGGCGAAGGCGACACCACCCCCTTCGACGAACCGCGTCCAGAAGACACCGCGTGGATCATCTTTACCTCCGGTTCTACGGGCAAGCCCAAGGGCGTGGCGGTGAGCCACCGTTCCGCGGCCGCCTTCGTTGACGCCGAGGCAGCCCTCTTCCTGGCGGATAACCCGCATGGCCCGCTCGGCCCGGACGACCGCGTTCTCGCGGGACTCTCCGTAGCTTTCGACGCCTCCTGCGAGGAAATGTGGCTGGCCTGGGGCCACGGTGCTTGCCTGGTCCCGGCCCCGCGCTCCCTAGTGCGCTCCGGCATGGACCTAGGCCCCTGGCTCATTCGCCGTGACATCACGGTGGTCTCCACCGTGCCAACCCTGGCTGGCCTGTGGCCCGCCGAGGCCCTGGATAATATCCGCCTCCTCATCGTCGGCGGCGAAGCCTGCTCCCAGGAGCTGGTGGACCGCTTAGCCACCGAGGACCGCGAGATGTGGAATACCTACGGCCCCACCGAGGCCACCGTCGTAGCCTGCGCGCAACGCATGCTGCCGGGCCAGCCCGTGTCGATCGGGCTGCCGTTGAAGGGCTGGGACCTGGTGGTCGTCGACAAGCACGGCGTCCCCGTGAACACCGGTGAGGTGGGCGAGCTCGTCATCGGTGGCGTGGGCCTGGCCGCCTACCTGGACCCGGTCAAGGACGCGGAGAAGTACGCGCCGCTGGAGTCCCTGGGCTGGGAGCGCGCCTACCGCACAGGTGACCACGTGCGTCTTGAAGAGGACGGCCTGTACTTCGTGGGCCGCGTTGATGATCAGGTGAAGATTGGCGGCCGCCGCATCGAGCTCGGTGAGGTGGAGGCCAACGTGGCGGCCCTTCCCAACGTGTATAACTCCGCCGTGGCCGTGCAGAAGACACCGGGCGGCGAGTCCGTGCTCGTCGGTTACGTCTCCCTGGATGACCCGGATGCAGGATTCGACCACGAGGCGGCGCACGTCCGTCTCGCGGAATCCATGCCGGCAGCGCTCGTCCCCCGCATTTGTGTCATGGATGAGCTGCCGATTCGCACCTCCGGCAAGGTGGATAAGAAGGCCCTGCCGTGGCCACTGCCCGGCGTGGGTGTGGAGGCATCCGGCCTCAACCCCACCGAGCAGTGGTTGGCGGAGCTGTGGGTGGACACCCTGGGCGTGTCCGTCGAGGACGTCAACGCCGACTTCTTCTCCCTCGGCGGCACCTCGCTGGCCGCGGCGACCCTGGTCGGCCGCATCCGCGAGCGCTTCCCCACCGTGGCCGTGCGTGACCTCTACGACCACCCTCGCCTGGGCTCGCTCGCGGAGCAGCTTGCCGACGCCGAATCCGTCGAGGACTCCGGCCCCGCCCGCGAGGTAGCGCCCGTGCGCGCCGGTACGCGCATCGCGCAAACGCTCATCCAGATCCCGGTGATGACCATGGCCGCCACGAGCTGGCTGGCTTGGTTGCTCTTGGGCTCCAACGTGGCGAACCTGCTGGGCGTGGACTGGGCCATGACCACCCCGTGGTGGCTGGTGGCCATCCTGCTCGTCGTCTTCGTCACCCCGGTTGGGCGCATCCCACTGGGTGGTTACGGCGCGCGGCTTATCACCGCCGGCATCACGCCTGGCGAGTACCCGCGCGGCGGTTCCACGCACCTGCGCATTTGGGCCGCTGAGCGCTGGGTTAATGCCATAGGCGCCAGCTCCCTGGCGGGCGCTACCCGCGTCAATAACTATGCCCGCGCCTTGGGCGTGAAGATTGGCCGCGGCGTGGACCTTCACTCATTGCCACCCGTCACCGGCCTGCTGACCTTGGGCAAGCACGCCGCTATCGAACCGGAAGTGGACCTCACCGGCTACTGGCTGGACGGCGACATCCTCCGCGTCGGTGCCATCGAGGTCAAGGAAGGCGCGCGCGTGGGTGCGCGCTCCACGCTGCTGCCGGGCACCGTCGTGGGCAAGTACGCCCACGTAGAGGCCGGCTCCACCGTGACGGGGCGCAAGAAGGTCAAGGACGGCCAGCGCTGGTCCGGCTCCCCCGCCAAGAAGGTGGGCCGCTCCAAGCACCGCTTCCCGTCCCATGCCCCGAAGCGCCGTCCCCTATGGGTTCCTGTGTATGACTTCACGTCCGTCCTGCTAGCCGTGCAGCCCATTGTGGCGCTGGCGGTCGGCGCGGCTGTCGTCGTTAGCCTCATCGCGCTGACCGATGGCTCCGCCTTCGTCGGCTCCATCTTCTTCGCACCGCTCGGCGCCCTGGTGGCATTTGCTACCTATATGCTGCAAACCTGGCTGGGCGTGCGCCTCCTTTCGATTGGCATCACGCCCGGTGTTGCACCGGTGCGCTCCGCCAAAGGTTGGCGCTTGTGGACCATCGAGAGGCTCATGGATGAAGCTCGCACTCAGCTCTTCCCCATCTATGCCTCGCAGCTCACCCCGGCGTGGCTGCGTTCGCTGGGTGCGACGATTGGCAAGGACGTGGAGATTTCCACGGCCGTCATGGTGCCCAAACTCACCGAGGTCAAAGACGGCGCCTTCCTGGCGGATGACACCATGATCGGCGGCTACGAGCTCGGCGGCGGTTGGATGCTCACGGGTGAGACCAAGGTGGGCAAGCGCTCCTTCGTGGGTAACTCCGGCATCACGGGTCCGGGCCGCAAGCTGTCGAAGAACTCGCTGGTTGCCGTTCTCTCGTCGACGCCGAAGAAGACTAAGTCCGGTGCCAACTGGTGGGGCTCCCCACCGGAGCGCATGCGCCGCGTCGAGGCCCACGTGGAGGGCGTGCAGGGCGAGTCCCTCACCTACTCCCCGGGCTTTGGGGTCAAGGCCGCACGCGGTGCGATTGAGACCATGCGCCTGTTGGCGCCGATGACCTCGGCCATGCTGCTGGCGGGGACCCTGGCATCGCTCTACGCGCTTGCCGACGCCCTCGGCGTCGCCGCCGCCTGGGCCCTCGGCGGCCTCATCCTCATGGTGGCGGGCGCTATCGCGATGACGGTCACAGTAGCCGCGAAGTGGATCTGCGTGGGCACGCAGACCGCCGGCGACCACCCGCTGTGGTCTGCCTTCGTGTGGCTCAACGAGCTGCAAGATACCTTCGTTGAGGCGGTTGCTGCGCCGTGGTTCTTTAGCCACACCTATGGCATGGGTGAGATCAACCTGGGCCTGCGCGCGCTGGGCGTCAGGATTGGCCGCGGTGCGTGGATCGACTCCTACTGGTTCCCGGAGACCGATCTCTGCATCGTGGGCGACGGCGCATCCGTCGGCCCGGGCACCGTGGTGCAAACGCACCTCTTCCAGGACCGCGTGATGAGCTTAGACACCGTGACTATCAAGGCCGGTGCAACCTTGGGTTCGCACTCGGTGGCGCTGCCCGCCTCAGTCATTGGCAGCGTGGCGACGGTGGGCCCCGGCTCCCTGGTGATGCGCGGCGATCAGGTCCCGAGCAATTCCGTTTGGCAGGGCAACCCGATTGAGCCCTGGAAGAAATAGATAAACAGAAAGGAGGCGGCAGGTTTTCCTGCCGCCTCCATTTTATGCCTGACTCGCTAATAAGCGGTCGGGGTGCCGTGACTAGTCACCGATCTGGTCGCGTCCGCGCTTCACGATCTTGTCATCCACCTGACCAACGACCTCGTGGTCCTTGTTGGTGTATTCAAACTTCGAGAGCACGTAGCGCATAGCGTTGATGCGGGCGCGCTTCTTATCGTTGGACTTAATGGTGATCCACGGGGATTCTTCGGTATCCGTGTAGCGGAACTGCTCTTCCTTCGCGCGGGTGTAGTCATCCCACTTATCCAGGGAGGCCAGGTCCATGGGTGACAGCTTCCACTGGCGGACCGGGTCAATCTGGCGGATGGCGAAGCGAGTGCGCTGTTCCTTGCGGGTCACGGAGAACCACAGCTTGGTCAGCGAAATGCCCGAGCCAAGAATCATGTTCTCCAGCATCGGCACCTCACGCAGGAACTCTGCATGCTGGGACTCCGTGCAGAAGCCCATGACGCGCTCCACGCCGGAGCGGTTGTACCAGGAGCGGTCGAAGAAGACGATTTCGCCGCCACACGGGAAGTGCTCAATGTAGCGCTGGAAATACCATGAGGTGGACTCGCGCGGGGAGGGCTTCTCGAGTGCCACGGTGCGGGCACCACGCGGGTTGAGGTGCTCGTTGAAGCGCTTGATGGTGCCGCCCTTACCAGCGGCGTCGCGGCCTTCGAAGAGAATGATGTGGCGCTGGCCGGTTTCCTTGGTCCAGTTCTGCCACTTCAGCAGCTCAATTTGCAGGGAGCGCTTAATGGACTCGTACTCGTCACGCGTCATGCGCTCCTCGTACGGGTAGTTCTCGCGCCAGGTTTCAACCGGTGAGCCATCCGGCATGATGAGCGAGGGATCGTCCTCATCGGAGTCATCGACGACGTAGCCGTCGGTCTGCGCAAGGTCGATCTCGGGGAGTTCGTCGTCTTTAATGTCAGCCATACCATTAATTCTATCTAGGAAGCAGGCATCTGGCTCGATAAAACGATTTGGAGCCGCTCAATTTACCCCCATAATGCCCGACGGGCGGCAGCCGCCGCCCAGAATGTACGTTTCTAACAAATAGTGCCCCCAGAATTCGAGGATCTGGGGGCTTATTTGATCGATCTGCACCCGCCCCGCGGTGGCGGTGGGTTCTTGATACGGGAAACCCCGCTGCCCTCAAGTGGGACAGCGGGGTTAACGCTTTAGTTCTGCGTAAGCAGCGTGGTGCTTAGAGCAGGCCGATCAGCTTGGAAGCGCCGTCAGCCATGGTGCCCAGACCGTAGAAAATGTTGAGCAGGAGGCCGATGATGCCGGTGGAAGAAAGGGTACCCATTTGAAATCTCCTTGGGATTGAAAGTGTGTGTTTAGTGCTGCCCTAAAGGGAAGCTAGTTTACTTCTTGGAGGACAGGCCCTCGAGAACGGAGGTATCCGGCTTAACCGGGTAGTTTTCCGTGGTGGCAGCGCCGGAGATGAGGTCAAAGACGCTAGCGAAGCCGCCGAAGAGCTTCTTGATGCCGTCAGCGAAGTCAGCGAAGTTACCGAGCTGGTCACCGATGAAAGAAAGATCCATTATGGTCTCCTCTTGTGAAGTCCGGGTAGAGAAATTGCCCGGAGGGGTTTGCAGTTTGCAGACACCCTCAGCGGGCGTCACACGAAACTATTTTGGCACACCACTGAAACATTGCAAGTGGATTCGTGGGTGACTTTTCGAGCACAGCGCTTCGAAAATCAGATTCACTTTTCAGGTTATTTATTCACCATTTGTTAACCTAGCCAGCAACAATGCGCCTATCTGCGTAAATGAACGGCGGCGGGTGTCCTGCCTCAAAAAATCTTCGTCGAAACGTAACGCGAGCCCCTAAAATTGCGATTCATAGGCCCGATTTACGGAGTAATTTCGCCACATTTTTCTCGCGGCAACATCGCGTATTACCCCTATCCGGGGGAGCAATAGGATACAAAAGGGTCTCAAGACGAAGAAAGCTCCCCACGGTCAACCGTGGGGAGCATCTATTTTGCTAGTAGCTGAGGCCGCAAGACGCCTCAGCCCGGGGAAGGAGCGGACTAGAAGCCCATGCCGCCCATTGCGTCAGCGTCCGGCATGCCAGCGCCTGCACCAGCCGGCTCCGGCTTATCAGCCACAACCGCCTCGGTGGTCAGGAACAGGGCTGCGATGGACGCAGCGTTCTGCAGCGCGGAACGAGTGACCTTAACTGGGTCATTGATGCCCGCGGCCATCAAGTCCACATACTCGCCAGATGCGGCGTTGAGGCCCTGGCCAGCCGGCAGGGAGGCGACCTTGTCAGCGACAACGCCCGGCTCCAGACCAGCGTTCTGAGCAATCTGCTTCAGCGGAGCAGACAGCGCCTCGCGGACGATCTTGACACCGGTTGCCTCATCACCAGTGAGGTCGGAAAGGGAATCCAGAACCTCGGCTGCCTGCAGCAGAGCCACGCCGCCACCGGCGACGATGCCCTCCTCAACAGCAGCCTTAGCGTTACGCACGGCATCCTCGATGCGGTGCTTGCGCTCCTTGAGCTCCACCTCGGTAGCAGCGCCAACCTTGAGGACTGCCACGCCGCCGGCCAGCTTGGCTAGGCGCTCCTGCAGCTTCTCACGGTCGTAATCGGAGTCGGAGTTCTCAATCTCGGCGCGGATCTGCTTGATGCGGCCGTCGATCTGCTCCTGGGAACCAGCACCCTGAACGATGGTGGTCTCATCCTTGGTCACGACAACCTTGCGGGCCTGGCCGAGGTACTCGAGCTCGGTGGTCTCCAGGGAGAGGCCGACCTCCTCGGAAATGACCTGGCCTCCGGTGAGGATAGCCATGTCCTGCAGGGTGGCCTTGCGGCGGTCACCGAAGCCCGGAGCCTTCACAGCAACAGACTTGAAGGTGCCGCGGATCTTGTTGACCACGAGGGTGGACAGGGCCTCGCCCTCAACATCTTCAGCGATAATCAGCAGCGGCTTGCCGGTCTGCATGACCTTCTCCAGCAGCGGGACGAGGTCCTTGATGTTGGAAATCTTGGAGGAAACCAGCAGGATGTACGGGTCCTCGAGGACAGCCTCCTGGCGCTCCATGTCGGTAGCGAAGTAGCCAGAGATGTAGCCCTTGTCGAAGCGCATGCCTTCGGTGACTTCCAAGTCAACGCCGAAGGTGTTGGACTCCTCAACGGTGATGACGGAGTCCTTGTTCACGGAGCCGTTGCCCACGGTGTACATAGCCTCAGCGATCTTCTCGCCGATGGCCGGGTCAGCAGCGGAGATACCTGCGGTGGTAGCAATCTCTTCCTGCGTCTCTACTTCCTTCGCAGAGGAGAGCAGGGAGTCAACAACCTTCTTGGTAGCGGCCTCGATGCCGCGCTTGATGCCCATCGGGTTGGAACCAGCGGCCACGTTGCGCAGGCCCTCACGCACAAGAGCCTGTGCCAGGACGGTAGCGGTGGTGGTGCCGTCACCGGCGACGTCGTCAGTCTTCTTGGCTACTTCCTTGACCAGCTCTGCGCCGATCTTCTCGTACGGGTCCTCGAGCTCGATCTCGCGCGCGATGGAGACACCGTCGTTAGTAATGGTCGGGGCACCCCAGGACTTCTCCAGGACGACGTTGCGGCCCTTAGGGCCGAGGGTGACCTTGACGGCGTCGGCAAGCGTGTTGAGACCACGCTCGAGGCCGCGACGTGCCTCTTCATCGAAGGCAATGATCTTTGCCATGTGTTTGTGCTCCTTAAGCTTTGTTGAGGACGACACTCACGTCTGATCTATGACGGACGCCCGCGACGGCACGGCTGGCGAGTGTTCTCCAGCCCCAACCACATAGATGACTCTGTTTATTTCTGGCACTTGCCATGTGGAAGTGCTAGCGACCATTCTGGCACTCAGACCTAGCGACTGCAAGGTTCAACACGAACGCTATAAGCGAACGGGCGGTGCAACAGCACCGCCCGTTAATACGAACCGCCCACTAAATCGAACCGTCCATTAAACCGAAGTCCTAGCTCCGCTTAAGCCTCGGCCTTCTTCGCCGTCCACTTGTACGCCGCAGCAATGCCGCCGACGAAGAGGATGACGCCGACGATCTTGGCAGCGGTTCCGCCCTCGAAGATCTCCAGCGGGGACTCGCCGCCCGACGCCGCGATAATGCCAGCGTTGACCACGCCGAAGAGGGACTCACCGACGATGAGGCCGGTGGCCAGCAGCGTGCCCATGCGCTTAGCAAAGTCCGGCTTGGACTGGCGCGCCGCCCAGCGGTTGTAGAAGGCACCCAAGATGGCGCCAATCGGCACCACAATCGTGATGGCCGCTGGCAGGTACATGCCCATGCCCACCGCCAGCGGGGACAGGGAGTACTTGTCGGTGAAGTGACGCAGGCACTCGTCGACGATGATGATGACGGCGCCGATCGCCGCGCCCAGGCCGATGAGATCCCACGGCAGCGAGTTATCAAAAATACCGGATGCCACCGAGGACATCAGCGCGGCCTGCGGTGCAGCCAGCGCATCCTCGCCAGCACCTTCCATGCCCTGGAAACCAAAGCCGGTGAGCATGACCTGCAGAATCGGTGGAATCACCATGGAGCCGAAGAGGACACCGATGATGAGCGCTACCTGCTGCTTCCACGGCGTCGCGCCAACCAGCTGACCGGTCTTGAGGTCCTGCAAGTTGTCATTGGAAATGGTCGCGATACCGAAGACGATGGCCGCGGTAAACAGCGTGTAGGCCACCAGCGAGAGCGGCTCCGCTTCCGTACCGCGCGTCACGGCGGCAATCAGCAATGCGGCGGCGATGACCGCGATGATGCCGATAGATGAGATCGGCGAGTTGGACGCACCAATAAGGCCAGCCATGTAGCCGCAGACCGACGCGATAACGAGGCCCACAAGCAGAGTGAAGAGCACGGACACGGTGATGAGCACGCCCATGTGCTCATGGATGTCGGTGCCGCGCACGAAGTTCCACAGCAGCAGTCCAATCGGAACCATGAGTAGAAGGATGGTGCCAACGACATACGGTGCCGGAATATCGCGCTCCTCCACCGCCACCTGGTGGCCGTCCTTGCGGTTACGGGAGGAAGCGAAGGACTCAGCCATGCCCTTGACAATCGGACCGGAAATCTTAATCAGCGTCCAAATGGCGGCGATGGCCATGGTGCCCACGCCGATGAAGCGGATCCTGTCGGAGAAGACCGTGTCGACGGTGTCCATGATCGTGGCCGGATCACTCAGTGCCTCCCCACCGGTGAGAATGGGCAGCAGGATGAGGTAGGAAATGACCACGCCGACGAGCATGGCGATACCCACCGCCAAGCCCACGAGGTGGCCCACACCGACCAACGCCAGGGACAGCGAGGTGCCAAGCGTCGTCGCACCCGAGCCCAGCTTGAAATAAGTGGCCACCTCAGAGGCTGCAGCCTTCATCGCAGCAAGCAAAGCCATGACGGCGGAAAGGATGCCACCGAAGACGATGACACGCAGGCCCTTCGCGTTTTCCTCGTGCGCGGCCTCGCCGTCCTCGCCGGAGCTATCGCCCACCTTGAGAACCTCAGCCGCGGCCACGCCCTCCGGGTAGGGCAGATCGGAGCCCGTCACCAGCGCACGGCGCAGCGGGATGGAGTACATCACGCCGAGCACACCACCGATGGCGCAGACAGCGGCGGTATCGACGAAGGAGAAGCCCTGCCAGTAGCCCACCATGACCAGGCCGGGGAGCACGAAGATGATGGCGGACAAAGTGCCGGCTGCCGACGCGATGGTTTGCACAATGTTGTTCTCTTTGACGTTGTGCCCGGCGAAGCGGCGCAGCACCGCCATGGAAATCACGGCGGCAGGAATGGACGTGGCAAACGTCAGACCCACTTTGAGGCCCAGATACACGTTGGCGGCGGTAAAAATGAGAGTGATGAGCCCACCAATGATGATGCCCCGGAGCGTAAGCTCGCGGACCGTGGACTGGGAACCTTCGGCGGTGGTAGTCGCCATGTCAGGTCCTTTCTAAAAGAATTTGGACTAGAACCATGAATATATTACTACCTAACGCTCGGCAGGCCGATTCGAGGATGCGAGTAGGTTGGAGGGCATGAGCAACATTTCTGAGTTTGTCAGCAACGACCGCGATACCATTTTCCAGCAACTCAAGGAGCTCGTCTCCTTCAATTCTGTCCACAACGAGCCGGGCCTCGAGGACCAGCCCGCGAAGGCTGCCGAGTGGGTTCAGGCCGCGCTTGTCGACGCCAACTTCACCCCCGAAGCCATCACCACCGCTGATGGTTCCACGGCGATCGTCGCCAAGCGCCCCGGCAAGGAGGGCGCGAAGACGGTGCTGCTGTACTCGCACTACGACGTGGTTCCTGCCGGAAACCCCGACGCGTGGGACTCCGATCCTTTCACCCTGACTGAGCGCGAGGGCCGCTGGTACGGCCGCGGCGCCGCGGACTGCAAGGGCAACGTGGCCATGCACCTCGCCGCGCTGCGCGCGCTCGACGCTCAGGGTGGAACCGATCTCAACCTCACCGTGCTCATCGAGGGCTCTGAGGAACGCGGCGGCGAGGGCCTGTCCGCGCTCATCGAGGAGCGCCCGGAGCTCTTCGCCGCCGACGCCATCCTCATCGCCGACGCCGGCAACGCCAAGGCAGGCGTGCCGACTTTGACCACCTCCCTGCGCGGCGGCTCCCAGATCAACGTCAAGGTCTCCACCCTCAACTCGGCAGTGCACTCCGGACAGTTCGGCGGCGCGGCTCCCGACGCCGTCAAGGCCCTCATGCGTGCACTGGATTCCCTGACGGATGAGTACGGCCGCACGACTATCGACGGCGTCGATTGTGAGGGCACCTGGCCGCTGGCCGAGGGGCAGGACACCGCCTACCGCGAGGAGGACTTCCGCGCCGACGCCCAAATGCTCGAGGGCACCGAGATCATGGGCGCGAAGGATCCGAAAGGCGCCACCGCCATCGCTGACATGATCTGGGCCCGCCCCGCCGTGACCGTGACCGGCTTTACCTCCACCCCGGTCTCCGAGGCGGTCAACGCCGTGCCCGCTACCGCCGAAGCCAACATCAACCTGCGCACCCCCGCCACCATGGACCCCCGCTCCACCGCGGAAGCAGTGGCCGAGCACCTGAAGAAGCACATTCCGTGGGGCGCGCACATCGAGGTCACCATCCTCGAGGCCAACCTGGGCTTCGAAACCGATCCGTCCAAGCCCGCCGTCGCCCTGCTCGGTGAGTGCCTGGGCGAGGCCTACGGTTCCGAGACCATCACCCAGGGCATGGGCGGCTCCATCCCGCTGACCGTGGAGCTGCAGGAGAAGCACCCGAACGCAGAGATTGCGCTCTTTGGTGTCGAGGAGCCGCAGTGCACCATCCACTCCGCTAACGAGTCGGTCGACCCGACTGAGATTGAGAAGATTGCGATCGCTGAGGCGCTCTTCCTCCAGCGTTTCGCTTAGGCGAAACGATCCCTGCCCGACCGCGCAATCCACTGGGCAGGGATCGTCTTCTTTTCAGTTGGCCGCTTGGCGACGTGGCGGAACGCCAACAGGAGACACAGATATAACTGTATGAAACGAAAATGTGAAAATTGGGATTTCAGACTGTATCGTGAGCACTAGTGAACGCCCGCCGCTGCGGTGGGTTTTGCCCAGTCCCCGACAAGGAAAGGACGCCACCGCAACCTCGTGCTCACTCTCTTCAGCGCCTTGGTACTTGCTACCATCGCCGCTCCATTCCTCCTTTTCTATCTCGGCCGCCGCGCCTTCGGCCTCCTTGCCGTCGTGCCCGCGGTGGGATTCTTCTGGGTGCTCCAACAGCTCACCACCGGAACGCTGCGCGACGGCAACCAGCTGGCATACGACCTCAACTGGATGCCCGCCGCGCACCTAACGATCAATCTGCGCATGGACGCGCTTTCGGCGCTGTTCAGCCTCATCATTTTGGGCGTGGGCGCGCTGGTCCTGCTGTATTGCTGGGGTTATTTCGACCACTCCCGGCGCCGCCTGGCCCTCTTCGGCAGCCAGATGGTGGGCTTTGCCACGGCCATGTATGGCCTGGTCATTTCCGATAATTTCCTGCTGCTCTACGTCTTCTGGGAAATCACCTCCTTGCTCTCCTTCCTCCTCGTGAGCTATTACGGCGAGCGCGCCTCATCCCGGCGCTCAGCGCAGCAGGCACTCATGGTCACCGTCCTTGGCGGCCTGGCCATGCTCGTGGGCATTACCCTCCTCGGCCGCCAGACCGGCGCGTGGTCCTTCAGCGATATCGCCGCCACCGAGGACCTGGCCAACACGCCTTTCCTCACCGTGGCCATCGTGCTGATTCTCTGCGGTGCGCTCTCCAAATCCGCCATCGCCCCCGCCCACTTTTGGCTGCCAGGCGCCATGGCCGCGCCGACCCCGGTCTCTGCCTACCTACACTCCGCAGCAATGGTGAAGGCCGGCATCTACCTCGTCGCACGCCTAGCACCCTCGGTGCATGACATCCCTACCTGGCACCTCGTGGTCATCCCCTTGGGTGCGTTCACCATGCTGCTCGGTGGTTGGATGGCGCTCAAGCAGCGTGACCTGAAGTTGGTTCTGGCCTACGGCACCGTCTCGCAGCTGGGTTTTATCACCGCCATCATCGCCATCGGCTCCCGCGAGGCCATGCAGGCAGGCCTGGCGCTGACCTTTGCGCACTCCCTCTTCAAAGCAGCGCTCTTCATGATCGTCGGCGCCATTGACCACTCGGCGGGCACGAGGGACATCGACAAGCTGGCAGGCCTGGGCAAGAAGAAACCCGCGCTGTACATCCTGGCCATCCTCCCCGCGATGTCGATGGCCGGTATCCCGCCGCTGCTGGGTTTTGTGTCCAAGGAGGCCACGCTCGAGGCGATTATGCACGAGGAGCTCTTGGTCGGCATGCCGCGCAACATGCTGCTCGTGACGGTCGTCGTCGGCTCCGCGCTGACCATGGCCTATGCGCTGCGCTTCCTCTGGGGTGCGTTCTCCTCGAAGGGGCAGGAGGAGCCCTCTGAGGCAGTAGCGAATATGCACCACATCGGCCCCTTCCTGTGGATCCCGCCGACGGTGCTGACTCTGCTGACCATCTTCTTTGGTCTGCTGCCGCTGCCCTTGTCCCACGGCATCGCGCAGCACCTGGACAACACCTTTGGCGCGGAGCAGGCCTCCGAACTAGCGCTGTGGCATGGCTTTACCATCCCGTTGCTGCTCTCCGTGCTCATCATCGTGGCCGGTTCTCTCCTGCACTGGCAGCGCCAGGCCCTCGCGAAGGCCCAGTTCACCTACCCGGCCTTGGGCTCGGCCGATGACTCCTACGACGCCGTCATCAACGCCCTGCGCCAACTCTCCCTGCGCATCACCGCCTCCACGCAGCGCGGTTCGCTGCAGTTCAACCTCACGGTCATCTTTGCCACGCTCATGGTGCTGCCCATCGTCATGCTCATCCGCGGCGACCTCACCAACGTGCACATGATCGTGGCCGAGAACCCCTGGCAGGCCATCGCCGCGGTGGTCATCATCATCGCCGCCATCGCCGCCACGGTGCTGGATAACCGCCTCTCCGGCGTCATCCTGGTCGGCGCGACGGGCTACGCCTTGTCCTTCATCTTTGCGCTTCACGGCGCGCCGGACTTGGCGCTGACGCAGCTCCTCGTGGAGACCATCATCATGGTGCTCTTCATGCTCGTGCTGCGCCGCATGCCGGCGAATACCGAGTGGAAGCAGGACCCCAAATCCGGCCGCCTGCGCGCGTGGCTGGCGGTGGGCGTGGGCCTGGCCGTCACCGTGGTGGGCATGTTCGCCATCAACGCCCGGCGCGAGGAACCCATCTCGCAGTACATGCCGGAATTGGCCAAGGAGATCGGCCACGGCGCCAACACGGTCAACGTCTTGCTCGTGGACCTGCGCGCGTGGGATACCTTCGGCGAAATCACGGTGCTCATCATCGCGGCGACGGGAATCGCCTCACTGATCTACCGCACGCAGAGCTTCACCCGCTCCTCCCGCCGCCCGACTTTGCAGGTCACCGGCCGCCGCTGGCTGGCCGCGGGTGTGGAATCGGAGAAGGCGCTCAACCGCTCGCTCATGGTGGACGTGAGCACCCGCATCCTCTTCCCCTCGATGATGGTGCTCTCCCTCTACTTCTTCTTCGGCGGCCACAACGCCCCCGGCGGCGGTTTTGCCGGCGGCCTCGTGGCGGCCTTGGCGCTGATTCTGCGCTACCTGGCCGGCGGGCGCGCGGAGCTCGATGAGGCGCTGCCTCTCGACGGCGGCCGCACCATGGCGGTCGGCCTGCTGCTCTCCCTCAGCGCAGTCATCACCCCGATGCTCTTGGGCTACCCGCCGCTGACCACCGGGTACACGAAGGTCGGCGTGCCACTCATCGGTGATGTGTCCCTGCCTTCGGCGCTGATTTTCGACGCCGGCGTCTACCTCATCGTCGTCGGCCTCACACTCTACGTCCTGTCCTCCTTGGGCGCCAAGCTCGATGAGGAAGAAGAGATGCGTAAGCAACGCGCCCGCGACCGCGCTCGCTCCTTGGCACGCCGCACGAAAGAAAAAGAGAAAGAAAAAGAGAAAGAAAAAGCTGCCACCACAGAGAAAGGACACGCCTAATGGATGCCAACCTCATGCTCCTGCTCGCTGCGGGCGTGCTCTGCGGCGCCGGGGCCTACTTGTTGCTGGACCGCGCGATGACCAAGATGCTGCTCGGCATCTTGTTGCTGGGCAATGGCGCGAACCTCTTCGTGCTCATGGCCGGCGGCAAGGCGGGCTCGCCGCCTATCGACGGCCGGACCTCCCTGCCTTATGGCGAAGAAATCGCCGATCCGCTGGCCCAGGCGATGATCCTCACCGCGATCGTCATTTCAATGGCGCTGACCGGCTTCATCCTCACGTTGGCCTACCGCCAATACCGCTACCGCACCGCGGACGTGATTGAGGATGACACCGAGGACACCGCCATCGCGGCGATTGCCTCGCGCCCGGGCAATGCCTCGGCCGCCCCCGACCACGACGCCTCCAATGATCCGACCACCGGCCGCACCACGAAGGAAGGCGATAAGTTTGGCCCCGAGTTCTTCGAGGCTCCCGTGAAGGAGGCCACCGATGAGTGAAACTATCTCACCCCTGGTGAACCTGCTGCTGCCCTACGTCAGCTTTCTGATCCCCCTTCCGATCATCATCCCCGCCCTGGCGGCCGCGCTGGCGATGCTCTTTGCGCGCAATGCTCATGCGCAGCGCCGCATCGCCTTCTTCTCCCTCCTCACGCTGGCCGCGGTCAACGCCGCCCTGATCTTCATCGCGGATACCACCGGCATCCAGACCCTCCAGGTGGGCGGCTGGGACGCCCCGGTGGGCATCACGCTCGTGGCGGACCGTTTGTCCACGGTCATGCTCTTTACCTCCTCCGTCGTCCTGTTCTCCGTCATGTGGTACGCCATCTCACAGGGCGTGCGCGATGGCACCAAGGACGAACCGGTGGCGGTATTCCTGCCTAATTACATGTTGCTGACCATGGGCGTGAACGTGTCCTTCCTGGCCGGTGACTTGTTCAACCTCTACGTAGGCTTCGAGATCTTCCTCGTGTCTTCCTACGTGCTGCTGACCCTCGGCGCATCGCCCGCACGTGTGCGGGCGGGCGTGGGCTACGTCATGGTCTCCATGGCTTCCTCGCTCATCTTTGTGCTGGCCTTGGCCTATGTGTACGCCGCGGTGGGCACGATGAACATGGCCCAGATCGGCCTCCGGATGGAGGACATCCCGGCCGGTACCCGCTCCGCGGTCTTCTCCGTGTTGCTCATCGCCTTCGGCATCAAGGCAGCCATCTTCCCGCTCGATGCCTGGTTGCCGGACTCCTACCCCACCGCGCCCTCGCTCGTCACCGCGGTCTTCGCGGGCCTGCTTACCAAGGTCGGTGTCTACGCCATCATCCGCGCGCGTACCTCCATCTTCACCGGCGGCGGCCTCGATGGCCTGCTCATGTGGGTCGCACTGGCCACGATGCTCGTGGGTATCTTGGGCGCCATCGCGCAATCGGATATCAAGCGCTTGCTGTCCTTCACCCTGGTCAGCCACATCGGCTACATGGTCTTCGGCGTTGCCCTCGGCACCGCGCAAGGTTTGTCGGGCGCCATCTTCTACGCCGTGCACCACATTCTGGTGCAGACCGCTCTCTTCCTGGTGGTAGGCCTCATCGAGCGCCAAGCCGGCACATCCTCGCTGCGGCGCTTGGGCTCGCTGATTTATTCCGCACCGCTCATCGCCATTTTGTACTTCATCCCGGCCATGAACCTGGGCGGCATCCCGCCCTTCTCCGGCTTCCTGGGCAAGATCATGTTGATCCAGGCCGGCGCGAACGAGGGTTCCTGGATGTCGTGGGTGCTCATCGGCGGCGCGGTCCTCACCTCGCTGTTGACCCTCTACGTCATGATCCTCGTGTGGACCAAGGGCTTCCTGCGTGACCGCAGGGATGCCCCCGAAGGCAACCTCGCCATGGCGCGGCCCTCCCCGCTCGGGGAGGTCACCGAGTACGTCGAATTGGAGGAGCGCGCCGATGTCGGCCGCGTGCCCTTCGGCATGCTGGCCTCCACGTCCCTGCTCGTCATTGCTTCAGTGTCGATGACCTTCCTCGCCGGCCCCATCTCCGGGGTCACCACCCGCGCGGCGACGTCCGCACAGGATGACTCCATCTACCGCTACGCCGTGCTGGGGGATTCCGCCGAGGACCCAACGCGGCACTTGGACCCCGCCGAACGCTACGAGGAGGGCGCCGATTCGCGGAAGAACCGCAGCGAGCCCCTCCCGGATCCGGAGCCGGTGGCGCCGACAACGAGGACGTCGCCAAGCGCCACGCCCGCATTGCCCACCTCCGTGGATAAGGAAGAAAAGGAGGTGTCCCGATGAGATTTTCCGGAGTTAAGCACCGCTTCCGCCCGTGGTTCATGGTGTGGATCATCGTCATGTGGTGCATGCTCATGGGCGAAGTCACCGTGGCGAACCTGGTGGGCGGTCTGCTGGCCAGCCTGTTCATCGTCTTCGCGCTACCGCTGCCGGCGATGCCCGTGGCGGGGATATCGGTGAGCTGGGGCAAACTCTTCATCTTCATGGTGCAGTGGTTTGTGGAGCTGATGGAAGCTTCTATCAAGGTGGGCTGGCTGGCGGTGCGCCCGCAGGAGGTGCCCAAGACGGCGATTGTCAGGCTCCCGATGCGCTTGGAGAATGAGTTCGTTCTGGCGCTGGCGGTCAGCCTGTACAACCTGCAGCCGGGCGGCACCGTGTCTGATATCGACATTGCGAATCGCATGCTCACCATCCACCTACTCGACGCCGATTCTGAAGCCCACCTAGAGCGTGAGATCGCGGCGGTGCGCAAGCTGGAGGCCGATATGATTGCCATCTTCGAAAGGAGCCACCCCTGATGGATACTGACGTGTATAACATCCTACTCACCGTGGCCGCGGGCTTCCTCGTGGTGGCCTTCCTCATCACCACGTGGCGCATCGTCATCGGGCCCAACTCGCTTGACCGGCTCATCGCCATGGACGGGCTCGTGGCCATGTTCCAATGCGCCCTGGCCACCTATATCTGTTGGACGCTGGACACGACGGTCTCCAACGCGATGTTGGTCGTGGCGCTCCTCGGGTTCATTTCGACGGTCTCCGTTACTCGCTTTAGGAAGAGGGACTCATGAGTTACGCAGTAGTTGCCGATATCCTCTCCATCATCCTCATCCTCCTTGGCTCGATACTCACCTTGGCGGCCGCGATTGGAGTGGCGCGTTTTAAGGACACGATGGCGCGCGTGCACGCCATTGCCAAACCCCAAACCACCGGGCTCATCTTCACGATTTTGGGTGCCATCATCAAGGTGACAGGTTCGGAGAGCTTCAGCGTGGCCGAGCGCGGCGACCTGGGCATCCTGGTGCTGCTTGTTCTTTTCGCCATGATCACCAGCCCGGTGACCGCGCAAAGAACCACGCGTATCGCCCGCCGTGAGGGCCTGTACGGTCCGCCGGAGTCAATGCTGCGCAATGAGGCCCCTGCCGCGCGCTCCATGCGCCGAAAGTAGGGACACGGGCGCCTTCTCCCAGGAAATGAGGGCGAATTAATATAGGCTGCAAAAGGCAATAATTGGTGGTCATCCGAGGAGAGTCGACGTGAAGAAGCTGCAAGGCGTACCAACGATATGCGCTGTCCTCGCGCTGTGCATCGCTGTGATGGTGTACAAGTTCAGCCAGTTCGATGGGCCCCATGCCTTCATCAATATCCTCCCCTTCGACCTCTCCATCTACCGCATGGCGGGCGAAGACCTCAACGCGGGCGGCCTGCTTTACGACGCCCCCTATATCTTCGAGTTCCCCTTCACGTACCCGCCCTTTGCGGGGTTGCTGTTTAAGGTTTTGCCCTTCTTCAGCAAGGGTGCGCTGACCTTTATGTGGCCCTCGCTCATGTTCCTGGCGGTGTTGGCGATCATCATCATGATCTTCCGTGAGCGGGGCATGAAGGTGACCCCGGCGGCCGTCCTGGTAGCGGTGCTGCTCACCGCCCTGACCCCGGCGAATGAGGCGATGCACGGCTCGCTGTACTACGGGCAGGTCAACGTATTCTTGATGCTGCTCGTGGCCCTAGATTTCCTGCCGATTAAGCGCCGCCTGCCGGGCGTGGGTATTGGCTTGGCCGCGGGAATCAAGCTGACCCCGGCTTATATGGGGTTGGCTTTGCTCTTTGAGAAGCGCTGGTGGGCCGCCGCGGGGGCGGTCATTACCTTCCTGGTGACCGTCGTGCTCGGTTTCCTCTTCGTGCCCGATGCGATGGATTTTTGGACCGACGCCATGTTCAACTCCTCCCGCGTGGGCGAGCACGCCAACCCCGGCGCGAAGTCGCTGCGCTCGCTCATGTACCGCGTTCTAGGCGTCGACGGCGGCATCTGGTGGCTGCTGGCGGTCATCGTGGTCTTTGCGCTTACCTGCCTGGCGCTTCGCACCGCATACCTGCGCGGCAACCGCTCGGCGGCTTTCGCGTTGACGGGCCTGAGCACCTGCTTGGTCTCCCCCTTCTCGTGGTACCACCACTTCGTGTGGACCATCCCCTTCGTGGTCATGGTCTTCGTATCGGTCAACCAGGCGCTCAGCGCGCGCCTGTCCGGTAAGTTCGGCGAGCAACTCGCCGGCCTCGCCTCCGTGGCGGCACTGTTCGTGGTGTCGCTGCCGTTTATGTCGGTGCCAGTGTGGTTCACCATGTCCACGGCCAACCTCGATGCGATCGAGTCCTTCCAGCCGTGGGCGACTTCTCTGTGGACGCTGTCCTGCGTTGCCTTCATCGCCGTCTACGCGGTGTGGGGATTCGTCGCGCCACGCAAGCGCGCGGTGGCGGAGAGCTAGGGGACGTTTCGATCAAATAAGGGGGCAAAACCCGCCCGTTTTAGCGCACTATTTGATCGAAACGTCCTCGTCGAGGCGAGGCAGCTTCCCAAAAGGACGTTTCGATCAAGTAAGGCCCGGAAAACCATCAGTTTCCGGGCCTTGATTGATCGTTCGGTACTCAGGCTAGAGCGGCAAGAGCTGCTCCATCTCATCCGCGGTGGCCTTGACCACCTTCTGCCAGCTGCCGGTCTCCTCGTACAGGCGGCGCTGGCGCTCATAGCCCGCCCCGGAATCGATGATTTCCTGCACCAGCTGCAGCTCCCGGGCACAGCCCAGCTCCTCGGACAACGGGGCCAGCTCCACCAAGAGATCCGCCAGCTCGTCTTTGATCCAGCGCTCATCGGTCTCTCGCGAGGTGATGACCAGCGCGTCCATGCCATAGCGCGCACCGCGCCACTTATTTTCCGCCACGTGCCAGGGCTGGAGGGTCGGCAGCTTCTCGCCCGCATTGATCATGCGGTCATAGTGCACCACCAGGCAGTGCGTCAGCGCCACGATGGCGGAGAGCTCGCGGAGGTTGGAGGCGGCGTCGGAAATGCGCACCTCCACCGTGCCCCACTTGGAGGCCGGGCGAACATCGAAGTGCATCGAGCCCGTGTGGTTGATGACCCCCGAAATAGCCTGGTCCCGCATGTAGGCCTGCCACTGCGCCCAGTTTTCAAACTGGTAGGGCATACCCGCTGTGGGCAGCTGTTGGTAGAGCATCGTGCGGTTGGAGGCATAGCCGGTATCGAGCCCCTCCCACCCCGGCGAGCACGCGGAGATGGCCAGCAGGTGAGGATACTTCGTCATCAGCGCATTGATGATGGGCCACACACGCTCCTCGTGGCTAATGCCAACGTGCACGTGCGTGCCCCACAGCAGCATCTGCTGGCCCCAGTACTGGGTGCGGTTGATGATTTCGGAGTAGCTCTCCTTAGTGGAGACGGGGTTCTTGCGGAAGTCCGTGAAGGGGTGCCCACCCGAGGCCCACAGGCGCACATCCATGGAATTGGCCGCCTCACGCACTGCGCTGAGCGACGCCCCGAGGTCCCCCATCGCCTCCGGCACCGTCCGGCACACCCCGGTCACCAGCTCCACCGTGTTTTGGAGGAATTCCTTTTCTAGGTGCACGGAGGGGTGGGAGGCGCGGACAACGTCGATAAGCTCCGCACCACGCGGCACGAGATCCCAGGTCACTGGGTCAACGAGGGCAACTTCCCACTCAACCCCCAGCGTGGGCTCGGGCGAACGGGCAAAGTTCTCTTCCGGAATATTCACCCATTCATCCTATCCACCAACAGGGTGAATTTAATAAGTTTTTATTCCCTAGGCCTGGGGAACGGCGAGGACCACGACGACGGCATTGCCCTTAGTGTAATCCCCGGTCAGCTCGGCCGGGTACGGCGCGATGGCTTCCGCCGGAACGTTGCCGCCGTAGTACTGGGCGGCGACTTCCTTGGCCAGGTTCTCGGCGGCGGCATCACCCTGCGGGAAGAAGATGGTGGTCTGCGGTGCGACAAGGACGTCGCCGCTGATGTTACCTACCTCGGCCACCTTAAACTTTTCGCTCTTGAGGCGCTCGGCCTCATCTGCGGCGTAGTTGACGCGGCCGGAGTTGTTATAAACGTTGACGGGGATCTCCGCCTGGGGGCGATCGGCATTGCCTGCGGGTGCGTCGGCCTCGGCGTTCTCACCATGCTCAGCGCCGGCCTCAGCAGCGTTCTCCGAGTCGGCGTCGGTATCAGCCGGGCGCTCGTTCTCGTCGGCGTCCTTGGTCTTGTCGGCTTCGCCCGCAGCGCCGCCGGTATGGGCGTCGCCCTCGGCGCCACCGGTGGCGGGTCCGGACACGGCGGCATCGTTGGCGGGCGCGTCCTGGGCGGTGTCCTCGGAGCTATCCGAGGTCATGGCGTACAGAGCCCACATGCCGAGCATGACGGCCACGGCGATGAGCACCATAGCGACACCACGCAGCGGGAGCTTGCTAGCGGAGGCCGGGGCGGCGGCCGAGTCGGACTCGGCGGCGTGGCGCGCGCGGTCAGCGGACGAGGCAGAGTTTTCCGGATTCACATTAGTCACATTTGTCACTCTAGTATCTGCGAACCCTAGTCCGGCGCATTGTCGCGTGCGGCGCGCCGGACGTCCTCGCGGGCGTCACGAAGCCGGCGTAAACGGGTGACCAGCAGCGGGTAGGAGGCATGCGCGGCGGGGTTGTCGAGCAGCACGTTGAGGCGTTGGTGATAGCGCACCGGAGTAATGTCCAGCTGCGTGCGGATGGCCTCCTCCTTCGCGCCGATATCGCGCGGGGCGTGGGACTCGAACTCCAAAATCGCGGCGTCTAGGTCTGACAGGGAATGCATGCTTAAACTGTATTCCATGACTATTCGTCCCATCGTTATCCACGGCGACCCGGTCCTCCACAACCCCACCGAGCCGGTCACCGAGCCCATCGACTCCCCCGAGCTGCAGGAGCTCATCGCAGACATGCACGAAACCATGGATGCCGCACACGGAGTTGGCCTGGCCGCAAACCAGATCGGCGTGAACAAGCGCCTCTTTGTCTACCACTGCCCCGACACCGACGGGCCGGATGGCACCGAGCTTCCCGACGGCGGCATGCGCCGCGGCTGCGTCATCAACCCGGTGCTGGAAACCTCCGAGATCCCGGAGACCATGCCGGCTGACGACGGCTCCGAGGACGAAGGCTGCCTCTCCGTTCCGGGCGAGGGCTTCCCCACCGGCCGCGCTGACTGGGCCCGCGTGACCGGCAAGAATGAAAAGGGCGAGGACATCTCCATCGAGGGCTATGGCTTCTTCGCGCGCATGCTGCAGCACGAAACCGGCCACCTCGACGGCTTCGTCTACACCGACGTGCTTACCGGCCGCTACAAGCGCCAAGCCAAGAAGGCCATTAAGCGCAACGGCTGGACCGAGGCCGGCCTCACCTGGGTTCCGGGCGAGGACGAAGACCCCTTCGGGCACGAGGACTAATGTCCCGCATCTTCCGCTCCGATGCCGTCCAGGTGGGCGAGCGCGTGGTGGCCCGGCGCGATTTCGGCGGCGTGCACAGCGATGTCATCGGCCACGTGCTCAGCGTCGAGCCGCTGGTCATCCGTCCACAGGAGGTGGGCGGCTACCCGTCTTCGCTCGACGCGGTGGAGATCCCACCGGAGCAGCTCAAGATCATTAAGCGCCTCTCCCCGCGCACGGTCCGCAATTCCGATATCCGCGCCGTCGAGGTGGCCACCGCGGCTGCCTTCCCGGGCAAGGAGCATACGTGGACCTCCGATGGCCAGTGGCTCATGCGCGCGGGTGATGGTGTGACGGGGCGCTCCAATTCGGCGATTCCGCTGGGACCTTCTGCGGGTTTCCTGCCGGTGCCCATGGAAGAAATTGAAGCGTTCTATGCGCGCCACGAACTGCCTGTGTGCTTGGCCATCCCGGAGCGCATCGGCAAGCCTGCTGAGAAGCTCGTGGCGGCCGAGCCCGAAGCTTGGGAGCTCGAACCGGAAATCTTGGTGATGGTCCGAGACCTGGATGAGCTGCCGGCGCTTTCCGACGTCCACTTCGTCATCGATGAGCAACCCGATGCCGAGTGGCTCAACCTCTACCACTTCCGCGGCAAAGCCCTGCCGCCGCTGGCGCTGGAGTACCTGCGCAGCCACATCGAGGGCACGATGGGCTTCGGACGCCTCCTCTCCCCTGCTGGTGAGACCATCGCGATTACGCGCGGCACGCTCACCGAATCCGGGAACGGCACCGTGTGGCTGGGTTACTCCGCCGTGGAGGTGGCCGAAGGCTGGCGCCGCAAGGGCCTGGGCACCGCGCTGGGCGCGCACATGCTGGCCTGGGGCAAGGCACAGGGCGCGGAGAAGGCCTACCTGCAGGTCGTGGCTCATAATACGGCGGGAATTCGCCTCTACGAGAAGCTCGGCTTCCTCGAGCAGCACCGCCACCGTTACGCCCGCCGCCTGCCTCAAGTACCCTAAACCACATGCGCATCGCTACCTGGAACATCAACTCCGTTCGCACCCGCGCGCAGCGCGCGGTGGATCTTCTGGCCAAGCACGACATCGACGTGCTCTGTCTGCAAGAAACCAAGGTGGCGGATGCGAAGTTCCCCCGCGAGCCTTTTGAGGAGGCCGGCTACCACGTCACCTGCCACGGGCTTAACCAGTGGAATGGCGTGGCCATCCTGTCGAAGGAGGAGCCGGAAGAGATCCAGACCTTCTTCCCCGGTCAGCCCGGTTTCCACAAAGATCCCGCTAAGGATCAGGCGCGCGAGGCCCGGGCGGTATCGGCCCGCATCCGCGGGATTGAGATCTGGTCCCTCTACGTTCCCAACGGACGCGAGATCACGGACCGCCACTTCGACTACAAGCTGGACTTCCTCTACGCGCTGGCGCGCTATGTGGAGACCCGCGCGCAGTCGAAACTCTTGCTCACGGGTGACTTCAACATTGCGCCGCGCGATGAGGACGTCTGGGATATGTCCCTTTTCCGCGGCAAAACGCACGTCACCGAACCGGAGCGCGCGGCCTTCCAGATGTTGGAGGAAGCCGGGCTTGAGGAGGTCACGCGCCGCTTCACCGAAAAGGAGCGCTGGACCTACTTTGATTACAAGTCCTTGCGCTTCCAGAAGAACGAGGGCATGCGCATCGATTTCCAGCTGGCCAGCGAGCCGCTTGCACGCCTGGTCCAAGGTGCCCAGGTGGATATGGTTGAGCGCGCCGGCGACAAGACCTCCGACCACGTCCCGCTGATCGCAGACTTCGACGTCCCCGATTTCGCGTCGGTGCGCTAGCCTGCCATGAACCTCAACATCGATCTCTCCGTCTGGCAGCTTGTGCTGCTGATCATTGACTACGGCATCAAAATCATCGCCATCGGCGTGGTCCCCGAAGGCCGCCGCCCGTCTAGCTCCACCGCTTGGCTGCTGGCCATTCTGGTGCTGCCGATCGTGGGCCTGCCCCTGTTCTTGCTCATGGGCTCGCCCTATATCAACCGCCGGCGCCACCGCATCCAGCAAGAGGCCAACGCGCTGCTTAACGACGTCACCGCCTCCACCCCCAACCACCCCTCGGGCCGCCTCTCCCCGGAGGTGGAATCCCTCATCCAGCTCAACCGCAACCTCACCGGGCACCCGGCTCTGATTGGGCATAACAAGGGCTTGCACGCCTCCTATGAGGAGGCCATCCTGGCCATGGCCCGTGCGGTGGACCGCGCTGAGAAATACGTGCTCATTGAGATCTACATCCAGTCCTGGGATGAGGTAACCGATGTCTTCTTCCAATCCCTCGCCCGCGCCCGCCAGCGCGGCGTGGAGGTCAAGCTGCTGCTCGATCAGATTGGCAGCCTGAAGTACAAGGGTTACTTCACGCTGGGCAAACGCTTGAGCGCCATAGACGTCGATTGGCGGCTCATGCTTCCGCTGCAGCTGCACAAGGGCCGCTTCCGCCGCCCGGACCTGCGCAATCACCGCAAGATCGTGGTCATTGACGGCCACACGGGTTTCTTGGGCTCGATGAACATGATTAAGCGCGAATACAAGACGAAGGACCGCGCATGGATCGACTACATGGTCGAGATGACCGGCCCTGTGGTGACGTCCTTGGCCTCGGTGTTCGCGGTGGATTGGTACCTGGAATCGGAGGAGCAGCTGTCTTTGGACATGCAGCCCTATGACGACGCTATGACGACGGACTCCAACCACCTCCAGTTGGTCCCCTCCGGGCCCGGTTACACCACGGAACCTAACCTGCGCATGTTCAACTCGGTGGTGCACCACGCTAAAGAGAAGCTCATCCTTTGCTCGCCCTACTTCATTCCGGACGAGTCCCTCTTGGAAGCGGTCACCACCGCGTGCTACCGCGACGTTGAGGTGGAGCTCCTGGTTTCAGCGAAGGCGGACCAGTTCATGGTCAACCACGCGCAGTCCTCCTACTACCAAGCACTTCTGGAGGCTGGCGTGCGGATCTTCCAATTCCCCGAGCCCTTCGTGCTGCACTCCAAGTTCATCCTGGCGGACCCGAATCTTCCGGAGCGCGATCCACTGTGCATGTTTGGTTCCTCCAACATGGACATGCGTTCCTTCGGCCTCAACTATGAATCAACGATGCTGGTGGCCAAGGGCGACCTCATCGAGAATTTCACCCAGCTGGCCAGGAATTACAAGAAGGTCTGCCACGAGCTCACCCTCGAGGAGTGGAACGAGCGCGGCCTGCTGCGCCGCTACGTGGACAACGTCATGCGCCTGACCTCGGCGCTGCAGTAGCAAGCATATGCGGGCCCACACCTTGCTGCGGTAGGGCAGCATGGACCTGCAGATGGTTCCAGCCAGAAGTCTCCAGTCAAACGGTTCCAGTCAAACGGTTCCTCTGAACCTTCTGCGAGGCGGTAGATGGTTCGTTTGGGGGCAAACGAACCATATGACTAGAACCATCTCTGAGAATGACAAGGCGCCATCTGGGAGGTGCCTTATGCTCAATGGCGTACGCTAGGCGGCGCCGTGGGCCAGCCGCGTAGACACCACAAGGCCGCACAGCGAAATGAAGCTGCAGCACACCATCCCGATGGCCATGGTCAGCGCCGCATTTGAGCCCCAACCCATGAGCGGGCTGATGGCGCTGGCCAGCAAGGACTGACCAAAGCCCATGATGGCGGACACGCTGCCCGCGCGCGGGCGCATGAGGCCCGTGGCCAGCGCGGTCGCATTGCCCATGATGAAACCGGTCGGCGCCACGCACGCAAAGAGCACGAGGAGGCACACCCACACCGAGGCGCCGAGCAGCACCGACAGCAGCAAGAGCACCCCACACGCAAGAACGCCGCAAACGCCGATGCGCAGCATAACCGCCGGGGAGACCGAATCCATGGCTCGCGAATTCACCAGCGTGGCCATAAAGAGGCCCACGGAGTTGATGCCGAAAACCAGCGAATAGCCCAACGGCGAAAAGCCCCACTGGTTCTGCACCACGAAGGCCGAGGCTGAGATGTAGCAAAACATCGAACAGAAGCCGAAGGCCATGGTCACCAGGTAGCCCCACACCCGGGCATTGGTCAGGACCGCCCAGTAGTTTCCCGCCACCGTGCGGAACAACCCAGCGCGGGAGCGCCCACCCGCGGTTTCCGGGACGATGGCAATCGCCAGCACCAACTGCACCGCATGCAGCCCGGCGAGCACCCAAAAGATGCCGCGCCAGCCCAGCGGCTCTGCCAGGACACCGCCGAGCACCGGGGCCACCGCCGGCGCGATGCCCTGCAGCGCCATGAGCAGCGAATAAGCCTTCGCGGCAGCCGCGCCGTGCACGAGGTCAGGTACCACCGCGCGGGCGAGCACCACGCACGCGCCGCCGCCGAGGCCCTGCAGCACGCGGGCGGCCACGAGCACCGTGGCGGTCGGAGCCAGCGCCGCCAGCACGGAGGCAACCAGAGCGAGGGAGGCACCGGCGATGAGGAGGCGTTTGCGCCCGATGGCGTCGGAAAGCGGGCCCATCACCAGCTGTCCCACGCCCATGCCGATGAAGAAGCCCGAAATGGTCAGCTGGACCATCGCCCGGGTGGTGCCCAGATCGGAGAGGATCTCCGGCATCACCGGCAAGTACATATCAGTGGCAAAAGGCGCTGTTGCGGACAACAGCGCCAAGGTAGCCAGGAGTGGAAAAGGAATCACGCGTCGCGCTGCTCCAGCACGATGACGCCGAAAATCCACAGCACCGCGGCCCAACCGAAAAAGACGAGGGCCTCAAATCCTACCGATGACCACGGCGCGTTCTCATCGACATAGTTCACCGCCCAGTTTTGGAAGGCGGTAAAGGGCATGAAGTGAATGGCCTTATCGCCCACCGTCGGCAGCACACGCACGATGTTTTCCAAGCCCAAGTACAAGATGAGGGAAATCGCCACCGTGCCGGCGGTCTGCCGCAACAGCATGCCCAGGCCCTGCACGAAGGCAACCACGCCGAAGGCCGCGAGCGGGAAGGACCACAGCATGTACTTGCCATCCTCGCTGGCAAAGGGCTGGAAAGCCTCCGCCGCCGATTCATTCGTCGTCATATCCGCCAACACGAAGATGTACACCAGGCTCAAGAAAGCAATAATGGCCGCGATGACGCCGTAGAGCAGCAGCTTGGCACAGGCCACTGTCCAGCGCTTCGGGTTGGTCATGAAGGTCAAGGATTGCGTCTTATAGCGGTATTCCGTGGTCACCACCATCGCGCCCTGGATCATTATGATCGGCATGCCCATGAGCAAGAGGATGGAGGCCAAGGCCCGCTCCTGCAGCGGGCTAATGCCCAGCACCGCCTCCCCCGCGTTGAGCGAGTTCAGCAGCGTCCAGCCGGTCACGATGAGGAAGATGAGCGCCGTGGTCCACCAGAAGGACTTCGTCGTGCGCAGCTTCGTCCACTCCGCATGCACAGTGTTGAAAAACATTAGCGCTATACCCCTTCCTTCGGTGCCGCCGCCTGGTACTGCACCGCGCGTTCCGTCATAGTCACGTAGGCCTCTTCCAGCGAGGCGCGGTGGAGCGTCAATTCCGTCAGCGGCACACCCGTGGAATAAGCCAGCTGACCCACGTAATCCGTGGTTTGGTTCGGAATGACCAAGGTGCGGCGCTGCTCCTCATCAACGGACTCGCTATACGTGATGCCGGCCTCCTTCAGCGCCGAGCCGAACTCGCGCAGGTGCTCCGAGCGCACGATAACCGAGGCACTGGAGTTTTCCTTGACAAAGTCATAGGTGCGTTGATTAGCCAAGAGCCTGCCGCGGCCAATCACCACGAGGTGGTCCGCGGTTTGCGCCATCTCCGCCAGCAAGTGCGAGGAGATAAGCACCGTGCGGCCCTCCGCCGCCAGCGCCCGCACGAGCGAGCGCACCCAGCGAATACCTTCCGGATCTAGGCCGTTGACCGGCTCATCCAGGATCAGCACGCCCGGATCCCCCAACAGGGCGGCCGCCAGGCCGAGGCGCTGGCCCATACCGAGGGAGAAGCCGCCAGCCTTCTTGCCGGCAACATCAGCCAAGCCCACAAGACCCAGCACCTCGTCGACGCGGGAAGTAGGAATGCCATTGGCCTGCGCCATCCACAACAGGTGGTTGGCGGCGGTGCGGTTGGCGTGGACCGCTTTGGCGTCGAGAAGCGCGCCCACCTCACGCAGTGGGTTCTTCAGCTCGCGGTAGGGCTTGCCGTGCACCAGAGCAGTGCCAGCGGTGGGCTTGTCCAAGCCCAGAATCATGCGCATCGTCGTTGATTTTCCAGCGCCGTTTGGTCCCAGAAAACCGGTCACTTGTCCCGGCTTCACCTGGAAGGTGAGGTCATCGACGGCGCGGACAGACTTGTACTGTTTGGTCAGTCCGGCTACTTCAATCATGCCCTACAGCGTGCCACAGGTTCCCGCCGCGCGCCTGTATCAGCTGCTGATTTCCTCCCAGCGCTCCAGCAAACGCGGCAGCGCTTCCCGGAAGGGAGCCAAGAGCTCTAGCTCTTCTACCTGGCTAAACGGCACCCAGCGCAGCTCGGCGGATTCCTCATTGGCGGTCACCGCCAAGCGCCGGCCAGAAAGTGTCCGCGCCAACACCGTGGTATAGGTCCAGCCTTCCTCGAAAGGCCCAGAGGTGACCAGCGCATCCAGCACCTCGACGTCTGAGGCCGAGATTCCGGTTTCCTCCGCCGTCTCCCTCAGCGCTGCCTGCTCCGGGGACTCCGGCTTATCCCGCGCCCCGCCCGGAATTCCCCAGGTCCCGCCATTATTCGTCCACGTGGCACGGTGCTGGAGCAACACCTCATCCCCCGCCACCAAGAAAAGGCCAGCAGCTCCAAACTTGCCCCATACCGGCACCCCGCCCGGCCCCTTAGACCAGCCATCACCGGAGAGTTCTGGGTTTACGCGTGTACACATGCCTTCCACGATACGTCAGAAGCAGCCCGCGCCACCCTGCCCCAAATCATCGCGCGACGCGCTCAAGGGCGCTATCCTAAGGGAATGACCGGCCCGGCCACCGAACTGCGCGAGCACTCCCCCGAATCATGGGGCGATCACTGGCTCGATGAAGTCACCGAGCCCGCCAGCCCGGCGTTTAGCCGCCCGACGCAGCTGGCCATGAGCTCCTTCGCCGGCCCCGCGCGCGTCATCCGGCGCCTCTATAGCTTCGCGGCCACCACGCCCGGCAAGCTTTTTACGGTCACCGTCATCCTCACCGTCGCGCTCGCGGCGGCCGGCTTTTCCATGTCTTCATCCTCGGCTTCAAGGCACGATGACCTGGATACCTTGCTGACCTCCACCGAGCCGATGTCGAATGCGGCTCACCACCTCTACACCAACCTGTCCCTGGCGGATACCGTGGCCACCACCGGCTTCGTGCAGGCGGGTGTGGAGCCGGAGGTGAACCGCAACCGCTATAACGAGGCCATCGATGCCGCCTCCGTCGCCGCCACGGAGGCCATCGTGGGCACCTCCGCGGAGGATGAGCGCGTGCGCGAGCTCGTCACGTTTATCCAACGCAAGCTGCCGGTGTATACCGCGCTCGTGGAAAAGGCCCGCGTCAATCACCGCGCGGGCCACGCCGTGGCGAATTCCTATATGTCGAACGCCTCGGCGCTCATGCGGACCCAGATCCTCCCCGCCGCCGCGGAGCTGTTCACCTTGACGTCGGAAAAGGTGAGCCAACAGCAGCAGCGCCTGACCCGCCCGCAGTGGGTGCCACTATCTGGTCTGGTCGCCGCGCTCATCTTCCTCGGCCTGGCGCAGTGGTGGCTATGGCGGCTGACCCGCCGCCGCTTCAACCGCGGTTTCGTGGTGGCCACGGGGCTGTTGTTCCTGGCGCTGGTGTGGGCCTCCGCCTCCAATTTCGCCACGTGGGCCTCGGGCCACCAGGGTTTCGAAACGGTGTCGCGCCCCTGGGATTCGCTGACCGCCTCCCGCATCGAGGCCCAGCAGATGCGCACCTCGGAGACCCTCGCCTTGGTCCTGCGCTCCTCTCAGCAGGACATGTCCGTGCACTTTAATTCCACGGTGTACTCCGTCAACCAGGCTCTGCGGGACTATGAGCAGGCGCTTGTCGACGACGACTTCCCCTCCTCCGATCCCACCCTGATTCCCCGCGCGAAGCAGGCAGTGGAAGATTGGACGACCACGCACGAGAACTTCATGGAGGATCTCTCCATGGGTGACTACGATGCCGCGCTGTACCAGGCCACCGCCATCGATCCGGACGGTGACCCCACCGCCGCCAGTGCTTTCAACGCTGTGGATAATTCCTTGGCCGCGCTCATCGACCAGGCCCGCGACGCCATGCGCACCTACCTGGTCCAGGGGCTCAACGCCATGACCATGGTGTCTACCGGCGTGCTCCTGGCCACCTTCGGCGCGATTATCGCCGTGTGGTTGGGAATCCGTCCCCGTCTGCAGGAGTACCTGTGATGCGCCGCCCTACCACGAAACGCCCAGCCTGGACCGCGGCCCTGCTCGTGCTCAGCAGCGCCGTGGCACTCAGCGCTTGCGAGCCGGAGCCGCCCAGCGCGCCGGATCCCATCCTGCCGTCTACCGCGAACCTCGATTCCACGCCGGGCCCGCCGCTACCGGAGGATGCCATCATCGAGCCCGCCGGCAGCGGTGAGGTGTCCAAGCAAAGCGATGCCGAAGCCTACGGCTCCTACCGCCCGGACGATAAGACGCCGAGGGAGCGCGTGCCCGAGATCCTGGAGCGCGGCCGGCTCATCGTGGGCGTGGACCGCTCCAATAACCTGCTCAGCTACCGCGATACCGCCACCGGCGAGGTCCGCGGCTTCGAGGTCGACATCGCCCGCGAAATTGCACGCGATATCTTTGGGGATCCCAACAAGGTGGACTTCCGCTTCGTGGAAGCTTCCGAGCGCGCGCGTGCCCTCAACGACCGCACGGTAGACATCGTCATCCGCACCATGACGATTAGCCCCACACGCCAGCGCGAAGTCGCCTTCTCCATTCCCTATATGCAAACGGATGCCCGCTTGCTGGTGCTGAAGAACTCCGGCATTCACTCCATCGCGGATACCGCCGGGTTGACCTTGTGCGCGACGAAGGGTTCCACCATGGTGGACGCGATACGCAAGCACGCGCCTACTTCCGATATCTTGGAGACCCGCGCCTGGGGCGATTGCCTCATGGCGCTGCAGCTGGGGCAAACGGACGGCATCGTGGTGGATGATGCCCTGCTCTCCGGGATGCTGGCGCAGGATCGCTACACGGAGATCGTCGGCGATCCCCTCGAAAGCCAAAGCTATGGCGTGGCCGTGCGCAAGCCCGATGGCTCTTATGACTCGCGCCCGCTCATCCGCCAGGTCAACTCCACGCTGGAGCGCATCCGCAAAGACGGGACCTGGCAGCAGCTCTTTAACGAGTGGCTCGGGGATTACATGGATCAGCCCGTGCTCCCGGCGCCGAAGTACCTCGACGAAACCCCGCCCGCGACGGAATCGCAATCGAGTTCCCCAACCAGCAATCAGCCCGGTGAGAAGAAGGAGGGGCACTAATGTCGCACCGCTTCAGCGAGGATGAGCTCGACCACCTCACGCCCGAAGAGCACGAGACTGCGCAGCCCAAAGCCGCAGATCCCGCAGCCGTGGAGCCCGAAGCTCCTGCCGACGCCACCCAGGCCGTGCGCTTCGATCCCTTCGCCGATGAGGAGGACGATTTTTCGGAGGACCACCACCTCACCGCGTCGTCCGCGGAATCCGGCGGCCAGAACGCAGCAGCGCCCGGCGCCGACAGCACGGAAGCCTCAGACCGCACCGCGGCAGTCCCCTTCGATCCCTTCGCGGATGACCTCGAGGAGGAGGACCTCGGTGCCACCGGCGCCGTCCTCTCCCCAGCGGACCGCCCCGGCGCGCACGGCACCGCGACGGGCAAACCCGACGACGGCGAATACGTCGATTCGGATAACATCGCGGCACTCATCGAGGAGCTGGGGCAGCTGCGTGATCGTCGCAAAGCAGAGGACCCCTCGCGGGCCTCCCGCCGCCGCGCGCTCGATACCTTCCGCCAGCGCCGCGCCACCAAGCGCACCGACCGCGAGGTGGCCGATGGCATGGCCACCTTGCCCTTCGTGGTCCCGGTAGATCCCAGCGAGGCGCTCATCGATCCGAAGGATGCGCCCCGCGCCGCACCGCCGCAACTTAAGCCGGGCGACATGGTGGCCGGGCAGTATGAAATCCTCGGCGTGCTCGCGCATGGCGGGTTGGGGTGGATCTACCTGGCCAATGACCATTTCGTCTCCGGGCGCATCGTGGTGCTCAAGGGCATGCAATCCACCAATTCCGCGGAGGAAACCGCCACCGCGGAGGCGGAGCGCGAGTTCCTCGCGGACATCACGCACCCGAATATCGTGAAGATTTTCAACTTCATCGATGACCCCCGCGTGCCCGGCGGCTTCATCGTCATGGAATACGTGGGCGGCCCCTCGCTCAAGCAGCGCCGCAACGACCAGGTCAATGATCGCTTCCCGGTCGATACCGCGATTGCTTACATCCTGGAAATCCTGCCCGCCTTGGACTACCTGCACGCCCGCGGCGTGGTCTACAACGATTTGAAGCCCTCCAACATCATCGTCACCGAGGACCAGGTCAAGCTCATCGATCTGGGCGCGGTCTCCGGCATCGGCGCCTTCGGCCACATCTATGGCACACAGGGTTTCCAGGCCCCGGAGATCGCCACCCAGGGCCCCTCGGTGGCCAGCGATATTTACTCCATCGGCCGCACACTGGCCTGCTTGACGTTGAAGCTGCCGGTGGAGGATGGCGTCTATAAGCCCGGCCTACCCTCCCCTACCGAGGAGCCGCTGCTGCGCCGCTACCTCTCCTTCTACCGCCTGTTGTTGCGCGCTACCGATCCTGACCCGGAGCAGCGTTTCGCGTCCGTGTCCGAGCTGCGCAACCAGCTCTTCGGAGTGCTGCGTGAGGTCATCGCGCTGCGCGATGGCATCCAGCACCCGGCCCAGCACTCTGTCTTCTCCCCGCAGCGTACGACCTTCGGCACGAAGCACCTGGTCTTCCGCACCGACCAGCTCATCGACGGCATCGACCGCACCGTGCGCATCACCGCCCCCGAGGTGGTCTCCGCGCTGCCCATCCCGCTCATCGTCCGCTCCGATATCGGCGCCCCGCTGCTGCAGGGTTCCTCCTACACCGAGCCACAGGAAGCCTTGGAGACCCTGCGACAGGCCATGCAGACTCCGGAGTACGAGGAGTCCGCGGAGATTCCCCTCGGCGTGGTGCGCGCCATGATTGATCTGGGATACATCGGCCAGGCACGCGAGTGGCTGACCTCCATCGAGGAGCGCTTGGGCAAGGACTGGCGCTTCCACTGGTACTCGGGCGTGACCGAGCTGCTGCTGGATAAGTACCGCGAGGCTCAGGCCCATTTCGCCCACGTCCTCGACGTGCTGCCCGGTGAGGCCGCCCCGAAGCTGGCCATCGGCGCGGTCAACGAGCTCATCCTGCAGCAGCTGGGTTTTTCGGAAGCCGCGCTTATCGACGCCTCCGTCGCCCGCGCCTGCGCCAACCTCACCACGTCGCTGGCGGATCTGCCCAACGATGCTTTCGAGGATCAGCCCGGCATCTGGGACCACGTCACCGATGATCCGGCCCACCTGCGCTTCAACTCGCTGCGCCTCTACGGCATCGTGTGGGCCACGAACCCGACGACGGTCTCCTCCGCCTTCGGCCTGGCCCGCCAGCTGCGCGCTGAGCACCAGGTTGAGCTCGCCGTGGCCACCTTGGATAGGGTGCCCAATGCATCGCGCCACCACCGCATGGCCCGCTTGACCACGGTCCTGCAGCTCATCGTGCACGATCTCTCCGAGTCCCGCATCCGCCGTGCCGCCCGCCGCTTGGAGGAGATTCCGCAGAACGAGCCGCGCTTCTTGCAGATCAAGATTGCGGTCATCTCCGCCGGGCTGACCTTCTTGCGCGAGGCAGACCTCGACGCCGCTGCCTCCCCCAACGATCTCTTCGAGTTTCCCTTTACCCAGCGCGGCCTGCGCTATGGCCTGGCGGATACCTTGCGGGCACTAGCCCGCCAGGCACCGTTCGCCCGCCACCGCTACGCGCTGGTGGACTTGGCCAATAAGGTCCGCCCGGTCACGATGTTCTAGGTGCCGGCTTTCGCCGGCACCTAGAACTAGTACAGGCCCGCCTCCCGGGCCATGGCCGCGATGCCCGCGGACTTCTGCGCGATGGCCAGTTCCTCGTTGGTCGGCACCACGAAGACCTTGACCTGGGATTCCGCGGTCGAAATCATGCGCGGCTCCTTCGAGCGCACGAGGTTGGCTTCCTTGTCGAAGTCAATGCCGTACATGTCCAGGTTGTACAGCGAATCCTGGCGGACCTCGGTATCGTTCTCACCCACGCCGGCGGTAAACGTAATCGCGTCCACGCGGCCCAGCGCAATCATGTATGCACCGATGAAGCGGCGCAGCTGGTGGATGTAGATGTTGTAGGCCAGCCAGGCGTCCTGGTCCTCGTTGTTGATGCGCTCGCGCAGCACGCGGAAATCGTTGACACCCGCAATGCCCTTCACACCGGAGCGCTTGTTCAGAAGGTTGTCGATCTCATCGATCGACATGCCTGCCTCACGCGAGAGGTGGAAGATGATACCCGGGTCAATATCGCCCGAGCGCGTGCCCATGGCCAGACCCGCCAGTGGGGTCAGGCCCATCGAGGTATCGATCGGGCGGCCGTTGCGAATCGCCGCCGCCGAGGCACCGTTGCCCAGGTGCAGCGTGATCTGGTGGACGTGCCCCGGGTCGCGGTCCAAGAGCTTCGGCACCTGCTGCGAGACGAACTCGTGGGAGGTTCCGTGGAAGCCGTAACGGCGAATATCGTACTGCGAGGCCACATCGTTATTGATGGCATAGAGCGCGGCCGCCGGCGGCATGTGGTTGAAGAAGGCCGTATCAAAGACCGCCACGTGCGGGATATCCGGCAGCAGCTTGCGCGCCACGCGGATGCCGTCCAGGTTGGCCGGGTTGTGCAGCGGCGCGAGCGGGATGAGGTCCTCGATCATGGACTCAATCTGGTCCACGATGAGCTGCGGCTCGCTGAACAGGCGCCCACCGTGCACAACGCGGTGGCCCACGGCGATGACCTCGACATCCGTCGGGCCCACGCCGTGCTCGTGCATGATGCCGAACGCGCGGTCGAGGCCGAAGGAGTGGGTAGGAATCTCCAGCTCTTCCTTGTATTCCTCACCGCCCGTCTTGACGGTCACCGCACCCTGCGGCTCTCCGACCTGCTCCACCAAGCCGGAGACCAGCGGGGTATCCGTGGCCGAGCTTTCCGGGTCCACCAGCTGGAACTTAACCGAGGAGGAACCCGAATTGAGAACGAGTACGTACGCCATCTACTTCACCCCTGCCTGGATAGCGGTGATAGCCACCGTGTTGATGATGTCCGGAACGGTCGCGCCACGCGAGAGGTCATTGACCGGCTTGTTCAGCCCCTGCAGAATCGGGCCCACCGCCAACGCGCCACCGGTGCGCTGCGCCGTCTTATAACCAATGTTGCCGGCCTCCAGGTCCGGGAAGACGAAGACCGTAGTCTTACCCGCAACGTCAGATTCCGGCGCCTTCTTGGCGGCCACGCCGGGGTCACAGGCAGCGTCGAACTGCAGCGGACCATCCACCGCCACGGAGGAATCGATGCCGCGAGCCACCTCGACGGCCTGCGTCACCTTCTCCACGTCCGGGCCAGCGCCCGAGGTACCCGTCGAGTAGGACAGCAGCGCCACGCGCGGGTCTAGGCCAAACTGTGCTGCGGTCTGCGCAGAGACGATGGCGATCTCGCCGAGCTGCTCCGGGGTCGGGTTCGGGTTCACCGCGCAATCACCGAACGCCCACAGGCGGCCCGGCATCACCATCAGGAAGATGGAGGAGACAACGGAGGCCTCCGGCTTGGTCTTGATGATCTGGAAGGAAGGCTTAATGGTGTGCGCCGTGGTGTGCGCCGCGCCGGAGACCATGCCATCGGCCAAGCCCTTGTGCACCATCATCGTGGCGAAGTAGGACACGTCCTTCATGGTCTCGCGCGCCTGCTCCAGCGTCACGCCCTTCTTCTTGCGCAGCTCCGCAAAGTCCGCTGCAAATTCCTCCGCCAACGGGGATTCCAGGTGGTTGATGATCTCCACGCTACTCAGGTCGATCCCGAGTTCCTGGGCGCGCTTTTCGACGTCCCCGTCACCCAGAATCGTCAGCTTCGCCACCTTGCCCTTGATGAGCTCCCCCGCGGCCTGAAGGATGCGGTCATCCTCGCCCTCCGGCAGCACGATGTGCGCCCCGATTTCGCGGGCCTGATCCAGAAGCTGCTTCTGGAAGAGCTCGGCGCACATATAGGGCTCGATGTCCTCCAGGGAGGAAATCGCACTGGGGACGGAGGAGACGTCGCCCACCGCGCCCACCACGGTGGCGCCCACCGAGCGCGCGTGCTCCAGTGCCAGCTCTGCGGCGCGGTCAGGCGCGTCGGAAACCAGCACGAAGGGCAGGCCCAGAGCGGCTGCGGCCTTGGCGTCAAAGTCCATAACGCCTGTTCCCTGAAGGACCAGGTTGCCCGCGGGGGCGTTGTCCAAAACCTCGCTGAGCGTGGTTCCCAAGTCATCGACCTGGGCGAAGGTGGCTCCTAGTTCCTGAGCCACAGCAGCAACGTCCAAGCCGTCGAAGCCGCGCCCGATGACGCTGATAAAGGCAGAATTGCGTGAGGACTTGGCGGTCATGACCAACCTTTCTCTGCATAGAAGGTGTGTACCCGGGGTCACAATTTGGGACACACAGTGACACTACGACACTTTCACAGTACGGGAACACATCCCTGCTCGCCGCCCGCTTGACGCTTTTCCTCATCAACTTCCCAGGCCACCGACACCTATCCCGGAACCACAGTGTGCTATCCCACAGTAACTTGTCTCCCGTGAGCACCCCGGAGTACGCTCCTAACCAGGATTGTTACTTCGGGCAAGACCTAGGCTCCCCACTCTTAGCCGCGTGGGGATGGTTCGCTATGAACCATTGTGGCCTAGGTCTTTTGTGGTTTTCACAGGCCCTTAACTCGCGAAAGGATTCTCATGTCGACTGATATTCGCTCGGCAGCCGAGGCCATCCTGGATGGCATCGGCGGGGCGGAGAACATCACCTCTCTCACGCACTGCGCCACCCGCCTGCGCTTTGAGCTGGCTGATGCCTCCAAGGCAGACAAGGAAACACTCGAGGCCATCCCCAAGGTCATGGGTGCCGTGCCCCAGGGCGGCCGCAACTACCAGGTTGTCATCGGCGGTGACGTGGCCACGGTCTATGACGAGATCAAGGCCCTCCCGCAGATGAAGAACCGCAACCAGTCCGGCGGCCAATCTAATGACGATGTCAAGGCCGCCGCCCGCGCCAAGTCCAAGGGCAAGCTGCCGTGGATGGACGCCTTCTTCGAGTACCTTTCTGACTCCTTCCGCCCGATTCTGGGCGTGCTGCTGGGCGCTTCCCTCATCATCGCCTTCGCCTCCGTCCTGGACGCTTTCGGCGTCGTGGACTTCCGTTCCCCGGACAAGCCTGCCTCCTGGTTCTTCGTGGACGCCATGTGGCGCTCCGTGTTCTACTTCCTGCCGGTGATGGTGGCCTACAACGCTGGTAAGAAGCTGCGCATCGACCCGTGGGTCCCAGCCACCATCATGGCGGCGCTCTTCACCCCGGAGTTCCTGAACCTTTCGGAGAACCCCGCGGTCCAGTGCGTCACCAACGACACCCTCGGCGCTGAGCAGTGCTCCATCCCCATCTTCGGCATGACCATGCAGCTGCCGGAGTACGGCGGCAACGTCTTCGTGCCGCTCATCATGGCGGCCGTAGCGGCGCTCTTCTACAAGGGCTTCCAGAAGATCATCCCGTCTGCGGTGCACATGGTCTTCGTCCCCTTCCTCACCCTGCTCTTCGTCATCCCGCTGACGGCCTTCCTCATTGGCCCGTTCGGTGTGTGGGCCGGTAACGGCATTGGCGCTGGCCTGTCCTGGATGAATGACAACGTTCCGTTCGTCTTCGCCCTGGCTATCCCGATGCTCTACCCGTTCCTCGTCCCGCTGGGCCTGCACTGGCCGCTCAACGCCCTCATGCTGGTCAACATTCAGACCTTGGGCTATGACTTCATCCAGGGCCCGATGGGCGCATGGAACTTCGCCTGCTTCGGCGCTACCGCTGGCGTGCTGGCACTGTCCATCCGTGACCACGACACCGTGATGCGTCAGACCTCCGGCTCTGCCCTCCTGGCTGGCCTGCTCGGCGGCGTGTCCGAGCCTTCCCTCTACGGTATCCACCTGCGCTACAAGAGGATTTACCCGCGCATGCTGGTGGGCTGCTTCGCTGGTGGCCTGACCGTGGCCCTGTTGACCCTGGGCACGAACGGCATTACTACCGACGCCTTCGTCTTCACCTCCCTGCTGACCATCCCGGTCTTCACCCCGATGGCCAAGTACGCCATCGCCATCGCAGTGGCCTTCTTCGTGGCCTTCTTCCTCATCCTCTTCACCGACTACCGCACCCCGGAGGAGCGCGCTGAGGCTAAGGCCGCCCGCGAGGCAGCCGAGAAGGCCGAGCTCGACAACGCCAACACCGCCGACAACGCCGCGCTTGCCGACGCCCCCGCAGCAACCGCCGCTGCCGGCGCTGGCGCCGGTGCCGCCACCGCAACCGCCACCAAGGCTGACGTCGGCGCTGCTGCAGACGCCGACACTACTGAGCCCGCCGCTGGCACCACCACCGACATCGCCTCCCCGGCTGCCGGCAAGGTTGTCCCCATGGCTGAGATCGATGACCCGGTCTTCTCCGCCGGCACCCTGGGCGACGGCGTGGGCATCGTCCCCGAGAACAACGAGGTCTACGCCCCCGTCAGCGGCACCGTCATGAGTGCCATGAAGTCCGGCCACGCCTACGGCATCAAGACCGAAGACGGCGTGGAGGTCCTCGTCCACATCGGCATCAACACCGTGAAGATGAAGGGCGAAGGTTTCGCCCCAGCCGTCAAGAAGGGCGACACGGTCAAGCAGGGCGAGCTGCTTGCCACCGTTGACTTCGCCAAGGTCACCGAAGCCGGCTACGACACCACCATTGTCCTTGCCGTGACCAACACCAAGGCGCTGTCCGCCGTCACCCCGGCTGGCCTGAACCACGCAGCCGCTGGCGATACGGTCATCACCACGACCCGCTAAAGGACCCACTAGGGAACCTTTAGCACGCCTCTAACGAACCCTGACTAAGCTGGCTCGATGGAACCACCATCGTGGCCGGCTTTAGTCGTTTTAGCCCCAACCGGCTAGCCTTAACCGTTTAACCCCAACCAGAAAGGTGCCTTGTGCAACTGTTGCGAGTGTTCAATAACAACGTCGTGCTCGCACGCCGCGGCGCGGAGGACGTCATCGTCACCGGACGCGGAATCGGCTTCCAGGCTCACCCCGGCACTGAGGTTGACCCGGCGAAGGTGGTCAAGGTCTTCGTACCGGATTCTGGCCGCGACCCGGACCACCTGGCCGCCATGATCGCCGGCATCCCCGGCGAGTACGTCCAGCTGGTCATCGACGCCATGCACTCCGTCGACATGTCTGAGGCACTGCGCAGCAAACTCACTTTGGTCGTCGCGATTGCGGACCACATCCACGGTGCCGTCAACCGCGGCAACGCCGTGTCTTATCCCCTCGAAGCCGAGGTGCGCCACCTCTACGCCGAGGACTTTGCCCTCGCGCAGCAGCTACTCACGGCCATCAACGGCGGGCTCCATAAGCCGCTGGCTCCCGACGAAGCCGTGGCCATCACACTGCACTTGGTCAACGCCGGCTTCGCGGTGGGGGATCTCTCCGGCACCTACCGCATGACGGGTCTGATTCAGCAGATTCTGGCCGTTATCGGCTCGCACATCGATACGGAGCTCATTAGCGAGGACATCTCCGTCGCCCGCTTCATCACGCACCTGCGCTACCTCTTCGTGCGCATGGCGGAGCACCAGCAGCTGGACTCAGACGACCGCCAAGTAGCCACCGCCATCTCCGCGCGCTACCCCGATGCCGTCGAGACCGCCCAGATGGTAGCCAACCTCATTGAGCTGCGCCTCGACAACACATTAACCCCCGATGAGGTCTCCTACCTGACGCTGCACATCGCGCGCCTGGAGGAGGCCTCCGCCTAAGCCATCACCCCGCTTAGGCTATTGACGCTTAGGCTATTGACACCAACCTAAGCCGCCGGCGCTTCGACAGCACCCTCAGCGGGCGCGTCAACAGCACCATCGACCGGTGCCTCAGCGCCGCCTTCCACTGGCGCCACCGGCTCTGCCACGGTGATGATGTTGTCCTCGTAGCCCAGCTCGCCGCCGACGAACTTGCCGCCGCAGGTGATGAGGACCAGGCGGTTCTCTCCCTGCGTATCGTTCACCACGTCCGGGAAACCTGAACCCTTCGGCAGACGGTACGGCGCCTCCGTCACGCGGAACTGGCGCTCCTCACCGTCGATGAAGACGGTGAATTCCTGGCCCTGCTCCAGGGTGGTGAACTTCTCCGCAAAGCCCGTTCCCTGCCCCTGGTAGTTGATATGGCCGGTGATAACGCTGGAGCCCACCGGGCCAGCCTCGCCCGGTACTGCGGAGGCGGAGTACCAACCCAAGCGCTGCACATCGCGCGGCGGAATCAGCATGCCGGTATCCGTAACCTGAATCGGGTCCACGGCGGCGAACTCATCGTTGATGCCCAAGGACATAGCACCGAAGCCACGGAACTCACCCGGTGCCGCATCAATCTCCTGATCCTGCTCACCGGAGTCATCCACGAAAGGATCATTGTTCGTCGTCGGGGCGGCAGACTCAGCGCTTTGCGACGTCTCCGCCGAATCCCCCGCATTGTCTTCCGCGGAATCATCGCCATTGCGGCCTGCATAGATCACCAGCTGCACGATGACCAAGATGACCGCGATGAGCGCCACCAGACCAATGAGGAGCTTCTTATTGCCCTTCTTCGATTCGCCCGCTGACTGCTCCTCACCGGCACGGTGCTTCGCCCCGGCGGCCTCCCCGGCAGTCTCACCCGTGGAATCGGCGGGGTATTCCGGAAAATCGTTCTGTTGGCTTTCGTCAGCCATAATCTCTGCTCCTTGTTCCTGTCTTCTAATTATGGGCGTCTAGCTTCTAAAAGTCTTCGCGATGGGGTTTCGATGTAAACAATAGTCTAAGGATCATACGACGAATCCCCTCCAGCGTTTTCACCCTGGAGGGGATTGTCCTAATCATTGTCTGCCCCTACCACGCCCGGCCGGTGAGGGCCGGGATGGTGTTGCAGTGCGGACTACTTGATGAAGTCCTGCATGCCTGGGTCAAGCTCGGTTGCACCGGAAGGTACGTGCTTGATCTCCACGCGGTGCGTGTTGGACGGCACCGGCTGACCGAAGTCCTGCGGCTGGTTAGCAGCATCCTCCGGCGGGGTTGCGTCCAGGACGGTAACCTCACGGTCATCGCGGCCGGTGTTGTCATGGGACTCACCGTGGTTGTTGCCACCATCGTGGCCACCATTGCCACCATCATGGCCGCCGTTGCCACCGTTGTGGCCACCGTCGGTGATGATCTTGATCAGGCCCAGCCCCGGGATGAGCAGCAGCCACCACGGCAGGTCCTTCTTCGAGCTGCCCTTGTCTCCATCATTGTCCTTGCCGTCGCCCTTATCCGGGGTATCGGAAGGCTTGTCGGAGTCAGAGGTAACCGTCTGGTTCTTGTCGTTGATGTCCTTGT